>DAIOSZ010000072.1:14257-15733 GCA_036752305.1 Burkholderiaceae bacterium | reverse complement strand
TTGCGTGCCTCGGGCAGCCACTCGGGGTCCACCACCACGAAGCCGCGCTTGATGAACCAGTGCATGGTGCGCGTGGTGAGCACGAAGATGGATTCCAGCCCCAGGTTGCGTGCGCGTTGCTCGATGCGCTTGAGCAGTTTTTCGCCGTCGCCCGTGCCCTGGCTTTGCGGCGAGACGGTGACGGCGGCCATTTCGCCGGTGCGTTTTTCGGGGTAGGGGTAGAGCGCGGCGCAGCCGAAGATCACGCCATCGTGCTCGATGATGGTGTAGTTGGCAACGTCGCGTTCGATCTCGGTGCGGTCGCGCTTGACCAGGGTGCCGTTTTTCTCGAACGGCTCGATCAGCGCCAGGATGCCGCCCACGTCGTCGGCCGTGGCCTCGCGCAGCGCTTCGAGTTTTTCGTCGATCACCATCGTGCCGATGCCGTCGTGCACGTAGATTTCCAGCAGCAGCGCGCCGTCCTGCGCATACGGCAGGATGTGGCTGCGCGCCACGCCGGCCTTGCAGGCCTCCACGCAGTGGCGCAGGTAGAACGCCAGGTCGGTGGGTTGCTGCGGGGCGGGCAGTTCGGCCAGCAGCGTCTGCGCACGGGCCAGCGGCAGTTCGGTTTCGATCGGGTTGTCGTCGCCCGCGGGCTCGAACGCGTGCACGCGGATGCCGGGGATTTCGGTCAGGAACAGCAGCTTGTCGGCCTGCAAGGCGCTGGCCACGCTGGTGGCCACTTCCTCCATGGTGAGGTTGAAGGCCTCCCCGGTGGGCGAAAACCCGAACGGTGACAGCAGCACCAGCGCGCCCATGTCCAGCGTGCGCAGGATGCCCGCCACGTCCACCTTGCGCACCACCCCGGAGTGCTGGAAGTCCACGCCGCCCACGATGCCCACCGGCCGCGCCGTGAGAAAGTTGCCCGAGATCACCCGCACCGTGGCGCCGGCCATCGGCGTGTTGGGCAGGCCCTGGCTGAACGCGGCCTCGATCTCGTAGCGCAACTGTCCGGCGGCTTCTTCCGCGCAGTCCAGCGCCACCGCGTCGGTGATGCGCACGCCGTCGGAAAAACGCGGCTCATGGCCCTTGGCGCGCAACTGCTCGTTGACCTGCGGCCGAAAGCCGTGCACCAGCACGATGCGCACGCCCATGCTTTGAATGAGCGCCAGGTCCTGCACGATGGCCGGCAGCTTGCCCGCCGCGATGGCCTCGCCGGCCACGCCCACCACGAAGGTTTTGCCCCGGTGCATGTGGATGTAGGGCGCCACGGAGCGGAACCAGGGGACGAAGGTGAAGTTGAAGACGGCGGACATGGTGCGCGAGTCTATGGCAAGGCCGAAGCAGTTCCTCGCGGCGCGCGCATCGTCGATGCGGGCGGACGGCGGCGCTGGCTATTCGCCGCCTTGCCGCAGGGATTTTTGCAGCGCCATGCGCTCGGCACGGCGCTGCGCGCCTGGGAAGACGAGTACAATCGGACCCGGCCCCATCAGGCAC
>DAIOSZ010000072.1:10395-14247 GCA_036752305.1 Burkholderiaceae bacterium | reverse complement strand
GCCGCGCCCGCCCGGGCGCGCTCGGCCAGCGCGCGCGCCACGGGGTTGCGTGGCGGCACGGCGGGCAGGCGCAGGGCGGGGAGCGTGGGTTTCATGGGTGGGCGTTTGCGCCACGAGGGCAGCAAGGGCGGCGATTGTGCGCCAGGGATCGGCCGGGCGCAATGCGTCCGGCCATTTAGGCCGTCGGACCGCCGGGTGGAGAGGGCTTATGCCCCTGGGGGTGGCTCATGCGCCCGCAGCGGCGGCAGCGCGCCCTGGAATTTTTCCACCTCGACCACGGTGAGCTGCCCCGAGCAGCCTTGCGCCAGGCGCGAGGTGCCCGCGTCGCGGGCGAGCACGTTGGGGTTGCCGTGCACGCGCAGCACCTGGCCGCTGGCGTCGTCCACCCGCGGGTCGTACCAGGCGCCGGTGGGCAGTTGCACCAGGTCCTGGCGCTGCGCGTCGCTCAGCGTCGCGGCGGCCAGGCAGGCGCCGCGGTCGTTGAACAGCCGGACGATGTCGCCTTCGGCGATGCCGCGCGCCGCCGCCGCGCGCGGGTGCAGCGTGCAGACCTCGCGCCCCTGGCGCTTGGTGGACTGGCTGTGCGCGCCAAAGTCGAGCTGGCTGTGCAGGCGCGAGGCCGGCTGATTGGCCACCAGGTAGAGCGGGTGGCGCGCGCAGGGCGTTTCCGTTTTGTCGAGCCAGGCCGGATGGCCGGGGCAGTCGGCGTAGCCAAAGGCAGCCACGGCGGGCGAGCTGATCTGGATTTTTCCGCTGGGCGTGGGCAGCGGGTGGGCGGCGGGGTCGGCGCGGAAGGCGCGCAGCATGCCGCCGTCGTCGTCCGCCTGCGGCAGCGTCAGCTCGCCCTGGCGCCAGAACTCGGCAAACGCGGGCAGCGCGTGCCCCGCCTCGGCCAGCTTGGCGCGGGTGGTTTCATACAGATGCTCCAGCCACTGGCGGGTGTCGCGCCCCTCGGTAAAGGCTTGCCAGCCGTCCAGGCGGCGCGCCAGCGCCTGGAAGATGTCGTAGTCGTCGCGCGCCTGGCCGCGCGGCGGGGCAATGCGCTGCATGGCCACCAGCAGCGGGTCGGTGGCAGAACCACCGATGTCCTCGCGCTCGACGGTGAGCGTGGCCGGCAGCACGATGTCGGCGAAGCGCGCGGTGGCGGTCCAGGCGCTCTCGTGCACCACGAAGGTGTCCAACCGCTGGAACGCGCGCGCCAGGCGTGGCAGGTCCTGGTGGTGGTGAAACGGGTTGCCGCCCGCCCAGTAGGCCAGGCGGATGTGCGGGTAGCGCAGGCGCTGGCCGTTGTAGTCGAAAGGTTCGCCCGGGTGCAGCAGCATGTCGGCGATGCGCGCCACCGGAATGAAGGCGTGCACGCCGTTGCTGCCCTGGGACAGCGCGGTGATCGAGGCGACGTTGTTGCGCCGCCCGTAGTGCGCCAGCGTGCCCAGTGCGTAGTTGTAGCCGCCGCCGGGCAGGCCGATCTGCCCCAGCACCGAGGCCAGCACCGCGCCCATCCACACGGGTTGCTCGCCGTGCTCCGAGCGCTGCAGCGAGTGCGCGACCACCACCAGCACGCGCCGGCCGGCCAGGCTGCGCGCCAGCGCGCGCAGCGCCTCGGCGCCGATGCCGCAGATCGGCGCCGCCCACTCGGGCGTCTTGGGCCGCCCGTCCGCGTGGCCCAGCAAGTAGTCTTCGAAGACGCTCCAGCCATCGCAATACCGCGCGAGGAAGGCGCGGTCGTGCAGGCCTTCGCTCACCAGCACCTGCGTCAGCGCCAGCATGAGCGCGGTGTCGGTGCCGGGGCGGATGGGCAGCCAGGTGGCGGCGGCCTCGGGCGGCAGGTCGCTGGCGATGGGGCTGATGTTGACGAAGCGGCAGCCGCGTTCGGCGGCCTCGCGCATGGCGCCGCGCTCCACATGGCGGCTGACGCCGCCGGAGGCCACGCGCGCGTTCTTCAGCGCCATGCCGCCGAAGGCCAGCACCACCTCGCTGTGCTCGCGCACCTGGTCCCAGCTCACGTTGCGGCGCGCCACCTGTTCCATGGTGCCCATCACGTGCGGCAGGATCACGCCCGAGGCTCCGGCGCTGTAGGAGTTGACCGAGCGCACGTAGCCGCCGAGCACGGTGTTCAGGAACCGGTGCACCTGGCTTTGCGCGTGGTGAAAGCGCCCCGCGCTGGCCCAGCCATAGGAGCCGCCGAAGATCGCCTCCAGGCCGTGCTGCTCCTTCACCCTGCGCAACTCGTCGGCCAGGCGGTCGAGCACTTCGTCCCACGCCAGGGGCACCAGGCGGTCGGCGCCGCGCGCCGTGCTCGGGGCGGGGCCTTGTTCGAGCCAGCCACGGCGCCCCATGGGCCGCGCGATGCGCGCGCGGTGCGAGTAGGCCGTGCCGAGGTTGTCGAGTATCGGGTTGGGGTCCGGGTCGCCGGGGTAGGGCTGAATGCGCAGGCGCTCGTCCTCGGCCAGCGCGGCGCGGAACACGCCCCAGTGCGCGCTGTGCGGGCGCAGCGGCCCGGGACTCATACGGCCTACTCCGCCCGCAGGTTGCCGCGCGCGGCCGCCTGCCGGTATTTGCCGATGTCGCGCACCACGAAGTCGCGGAACGCGCGGCCGGACAACTGGCCTTCGGTGGCGCCGTCGCCGCGGTAGACCTTGAGCAGCTCGGGCGACTTCAGCGCCTCCTTGACGGCGGCGGCCAGGCGCTCCGTCACCGCCGCCGGCGTGCCCCTGGGGGCGGCCAGGCCGTACCACTGCGTCATGACCACGTCGATGCCCGATTCCTTGAGCGTGGGCACCTGCGCGAACGCCGGCTGGCGTTGCGCGCTGCTGACGGCCAGCAGATTGAGCTTGCCGCCGTGAATCTGGCCGACCAGCGGGGTGTAGGGCGCGAAGAAGCTGTCCACCACGCCGCCCATCAGGTCGGTGATGGCCGGGCCCGAGCCCCGGTACGGGATGTGCAGCACGTCCAGATCGCCGGCCTGCTTGACCATTTCCATCACCACCTGCGCCGCGCCGCCGGTGCCGGTGGAGGCGTAGCTGAGCTTGCCGGCGCGGGCGGCCTTGATGTAGTCCTGCACCGTCTTGATGCGGGACTGGCTGCCCACCATCAGGCCGAAGGGCGTTTCCACCAGTTGGCTGATGAAGACGAAGTCCTCCGGCACCTTGTAGCGCAGGTCGCGGCGCAGCGCGGGGGCGCTGGCCATGTTGCCGCTCATGGCCAGCAGCAAGGTGTATCCATCGGGCTTGGCGGCGGCCACGGCCTCGGCGGCGATGTTGCCGCCCGCGCCGGTCTTGTTGTCCACCACCACGCTTTGCCCAAGCTGCCGGGTCAGTTCAGCGGCAATCGCGCGGCCATACAGATCGCCGCCGCCGCCGGGCGGAAACCCCACCACCAGCTTGATCGGTTGGTCGGGCCAGTCGGCGCTGGCCGCCGGCAGGCTGAAGGCCATTGCCAGGCTGGCCGCCAGCGCGGTGTTGATCTGGCGGCGGCTGGGCGCGGCGGGGCGGGGGGCGTTCACTGGGCGATCTCCTTGAGCAGCGCGGGCGTGAGCGCGCCGCGGTAGCGGGCGATGTCTTCAACGATGAAGGCGCGGAACGCGTCCAGCGGCAGGTCACGTTCCATCGCGGCGTCCTTGCGGATGGCGGCTTGCACCTCAGGCGTGGCCAGCGCGCGGCTCAGGTGGCCGGACAGGAAGCGCAGAACGCTGTCAGGCGTGCCGGCTGGCGCCACCAGGCCGTACCACTGCATGACCGGCACGCTCAGGCCGAGTTCGCGGAACGTGGGCACGGCGGCAATGGCGGGGTTGCGCTGGGTGCCGGTGATGGCCAGCAGGCGGCCACCGTCGCTGAGCTGGGACAGCAGGCGTGC
>DAIOSZ010000072.1:0-10385 GCA_036752305.1 Burkholderiaceae bacterium | reverse complement strand
CCTGGCGCACCTGGCCGATCAGCGGCGAGGCGGTGGCAAAAAAGCTGTCCACCTGACCGCCGAGCATGTCGGTGATGGCCGGGCCCGAGCCGCGATAGGGCACGTGCAGCATGTCGATGCCCGCCGCCTGCTTGACCATCTCCATGCCGAAATGCGCCGCCGCGCCGGTGCCGGTGGAGGCAAAGCTCAGCTTCTGAGCCCGCGCGGCGGCCAGGAATTCCTGCGCGGACTTGAATCGCGAGTTGTGCGCGACGAACAGGCCATGCGGCGCCTCCAGCATCAGGCCGATGGGCGCGAAGTCTTCGGGCACCCGGTAGGGCAGGCTGCCCGCCTTGCTGGCCGGGGCCACCGCCAGGTTGCCGCTCATGGCCAGCAGCAGCGTGTAGCCATCCGGCCGGGCCTTGGCCACCGCCTCGGCGGCGATGTTGCCGCCCGCGCCGGTCTTGTTTTCCACGACCACGCTCTGGCCGACCGTCTTGGACAGGGCCTGGGCGATCAGCCGGCCGTACAGGTCACCGCCGCCACCCGGGGGAAAGCCCACCACAAGTTTGATGCTTTGCTCCGGGTAGGCGGCCAGCGCCGGCCCGGCGAGCAGCCAGGCCATGAGGATCGGCGCGCCCCAGCCGCCGAGCAGGCGTCGCAGCCCGCTCATGCCTGCAGCCATGCGCCGTGCTTGGCGATCACGCGGTCCACGCTGGCGCCGCATTCGCCCAGGTAGCCGGCGGGGTTGGTGAGCCTGCCGATTTCGTCGTCGCTGAGCAGTCCGGCCAGGCCGGCGTGCGCGCGCATCGCGTCGGCAAAACTCAGTTGGTGGGTGATGCCATGCATCGAGGCGTCGTAGATCCATTCGTGCGCGGTCTGCTTGCCGACGCGGCCCGACAGTTCGAGCATGACGCGCTCGGACAGCAGGTAGCCCTGCATCTTGCCCAGGTTGGCGGCCATCGCGCCTGCGTTGACCTTCAGGCCGGCGAGCAGGTTCTTGGCCTGGAACAGCATGGCCCCGGCGATCAGGCAGCATTCGGGCAGCGCCTTCCATTCCATCTTCCAGGCAATGCCGTCGCGCTCGCCCTCCTGCACCATGCCTTCGAGCATGAGCGCCGCGTTGTAGCGCAGCGGGCGCGCCAGGCCGGCCAGATTTTCCGCCGACGTGGGGTTGCGCTTGTGCGGCATGGTGGAGGAGCCCAGTTTGCCGTCGCTGAAGCCTTCCTCCACCTCGGCGAACTCGTTGCGCTGCATGTTGAACAGCTCGTTGCCGATTTTCGACAGCGTGGCGCCGATCATGGCCAACAGGCAGGCGTATTCGGTGAAGCGGTCGCGCGCGGGCGCCCAGCTGACGGCCGGCGCGGCCAGGCCGAGCAGAGCCATGGTGCGCGCCTCCAGTTCCACCGCGCGCTCGCCCAGCGAGGCCTGGCTGCCCACGGCGCCAGCCAGCATGCCGACGAAGACGCGCGGCTCGCATTCGACAAGCCGCTCGTGGTGGCGGCCCAGCTCGTCGAGCCAGACGGCGCATTTGTGGCCAAAGGTGATGGGCAGCGCCTGCACGCCGTGCGTGCGGCCGGCCATCGGCTGGTCGCGGTGCGCGCGCGCCAGCCGCGCCAGTTCAAGGCCCACGGCCTTGAGGTCACGCAGCGCCACGGCGTGGAAGTCCTTGAGCTGCAGCACCACGCCGGTGTCCACCACGTCCTGCGTGGTGGCGCCGTAGTGCACCCATTCGCCGTTTTCCTTGGAGCAGGTGGCCTGCAGCTGCTTGAGCGCCGGCACGAGCGAATGCTTGATGCGGCGGATTTCGGCGGCCATCTGGCCGAGATCGATGTTGGCCACGCGGGCGTTTTGCGCAATTTCGCGCGCCGCCTCCGGCGGAATGAGGCCCATCTCGGCCTGCGCGCGCGCCAGCGCGGATTCGAAGTCCAGCCATTTCTGCACCCGCGCCTCCTCGGAGAAGATGGCGCGCAGTTCCTCGGTGCTCCACAGGTGTTGGAGCGATTGCATGTCGAAGACGGAAACGGACATAGGGCGTGTCAGAAGGAGGGTTGGGAAGAAACAGCCGTGGCCGGCGGGCCGAACAGCGAGGGGTCAATGGGGCAGGGCTGACTGGGCGGCGCGCCGAGCGGTTCGGCGAATGCCTCGCACCAGGCCGCCACGCGCGCCGCCGAGGCGTCGTCGATGCGCGGCGCGAACGAGCGCAGGCGAGCGCGCAGGGCGGGCCAGTCGAAGGGGTCTTCCGGGTCGCCACGGCGCAGTTCGCGCAGGGCATTCAGCTCGCGCCCGTCGGCCAGGCGCAGCGTTACGCGCGCCGGGCGCTTGGCGGGAAAGCCGCGCTGCAGCTCCTCTGGACCGCGCACGCGGATGCGCGCGGCCAGCGCGCGCCAGGCCGGATCGTCCAGGCGCGGCTGTTCCATCTCGGCGATGCCCACGCGCCCGGCCAGCAGCAGCGTGGCGGCGAGGTATTTGAGTGAAAACGGCGCCTCGGCGGCCTTGGTCGGCCAGTCCACCGAGGCGATCTTGAGCGCGTGGGGAAAGATGTCGATGTCCAGCGCCGCCACTTCGTGCGATTGCACGCCGTGTTCTTGCATCAGCGCCTGCAGCGCATCCAGCGCGGTGAAGGCCATGGCGCAACTGGGCCAGGCCTTGATCGTCGCGGTGTGGATGCGCTCTGGCTCGTCCGGCGCAAAGGCCAGCGCCGCCAGCGGGCCGTCGCCCGCCAGCAGGGTGTAAAGGCCGCGCGTACCAGTGAGAAAGGCGCGCGCGCCCGGCAGGCCGGCGTGGGAGGCGAAGGCGGCCATCATGCCGTTGCGCACCGCAAAGCCGGGGTGCAGCGATTTGGCCTCATGCGCCTCGTCGTCGATGATCTGCCAAAGTCCGGCGCTCTGCGTGGCGGCGATGCCCAGCGCGTGGTGCAGGCCATCGGCGGGCGGGCCCAGCGCCCCGCCCGCCGCCGCAGCAGCGCCCAGGCAGCCCGCGGTGGCGGTGCCGTGAAAACGCGCCGCATGACCAGGGCCGAGGGCTTCGCCCACGCGCAGCGCCACCTCATATCCGGCGACGATGGCCGCGCCGATGCGCTCCCGCGACAACGGCTGCTCGGCGGCCAGGGCCAGGACTGGCGAGACGGCCACCACGCCGGGGTGCAGCAAGGCAGTGCGGTGCGCGTCGTCGATTTCCCGCAGGTGCGCGATGGCGGCGTTGGCGAAACCCGCGCCCAGCGCCACGAGCGGCGGCGCGCCGAACACGGGCGAGGTTCCTCGGGCCGGAAAGCTGCGTGCCGCCAGTGCCTGCACGCACCCGGCCAGCGGCATGGCCATGCCCGACCAACCGGCGGTAAACCAGTCCAGCAGCGCCTGCGCGAGCCGTTCGCGGGTTACGGGCGGCAGGGCTTGCGTCGCGCGGGCGTGGACGGCGGCGACGAAGGCGTCTTCTGGAGGCGTCATGGCTCAAAAGGGGCTGAAAAAGCCCTGAAAACGACCAAAAATTCGAGCCAATTTGAGCTGAACACCTTTAAAAACAACCACGGACAGCTATCAATTTAGTAGATTGTGGATGGGCGGAAAAACCCCATTTTGCGCCCGCCGCCCGGGGCTGAGCTGCCGCCGACGACAATCGGCCCGTGTCAAATCCGCCTTCCGCCGCCCTGCCTGTCATCGATTTTCCGGCTTCGCTGCCCGTCTCGGCCCGCAAGGGCGAGATCATGCGGCTGATCCAGGACCATCAGGTCGTCATCGTCTGTGGCGAAACGGGTTCGGGCAAGACCACTCAACTGCCCAAGATCGCGCTCATGCTGGGCCGCGGCCGGATGAACGCGAGGCCAGGGCAGCAGGGCAAGCTGATTGGCCACACGCAGCCGCGCCGCATCGCGGCCAGTAGCGTGGCCAAGCGCCTGGCCGAGGAGACGCGCACGCCGCTGGGCGAGGTGGTGGGTTTCAAGGTGCGCTTCCAGGACCGCCTGGCGCCCACGGCATCGGTCAAGCTGATGACCGACGGCATCCTGCTGGCCGAGACGCAGACCGACCCGCTGCTGCGAGCCTATGACACGCTCATCATCGACGAAGCTCATGAGCGCAGCCTGAACATCGATTTTCTGCTCGGCTACCTCAAGCAAATCCTGCCCCGGCGGCGCGACCTCAAGGTGATCGTGACCTCGGCCACGATCGACGCCGAGCGCTTTGCGCGGCATTTCGCCTCGGCAGCGGGCCACCCGGCCCCGGTGATCATGGTGTCGGGCCGCACATACCCGGTCGAGCAGCGCTGGCGGCCGTTCGAGGAGACGCGCGACTACGGTCTGAACGAGGCCATCGCCGATGCGGCGGACGAGCTGTGGGCGGGCAACGCGCCGGGCGACATCCTGGTCTTCCTGCCGGGCGAGCGCGAAATCCGCGAGGCGGCCGACCATTTGCGCGCGCATTTTTCGCACCAGCCGCTGCTGCGCGACGCCGAGGTGCTGCCGCTGTTTGCCCGCCTGTCGCAAGCCGAGCAGGACCGGGTGTTCGAGAGCCATGGCGGGCGGCGCATCGTGCTGGCCACCAACGTGGCCGAGACCTCGCTGACCGTGCCCGGCGTGCGCTATGTGATCGACAGCGGAACGGCGCGTGTCAAGCGCTACAGCCTGCGCCAGAAGGTGGAACAGCTGCTGGTGGAGCCCATCAGCCAGGCGGCGGCCAATCAGCGCGCCGGGCGCTGCGGGCGCGTGGCCAACGGCATCTGCATCCGCCTGTACGACGAGGCGGGCTTTGCCTCGCGGCCTGCGTTTACCGATCCGGAGATCCTGCGCTCGTCGCTGGCGGGTGTGATTCTGCGGATGAAGGCGCTTGGCCTGGGCGATGTGGAAGCGTTCAGCTTTCTGGAGGCGCCGCCGCGCCGCGCGATCACCGATGGCTATCAGCTCCTGCTGGAACTCGGCGCGGTGGATGAGGAGCATGCGTTGACGGCGCTGGGGGCGGAGCTGGCGCGCCTGCCGCTGGATCCCCGCGTGGGGCGGATGATCCTGGAGGCGCGTGGACGCGGTGCGCTGGACGAGGTGCTGATCATCGCCAGCGCCTTGAGCGTGCAGGACGTGCGCGACCGCCCCTTGGGCCTGGAAAGCCAGGCCGACCAGGCGCAAGCCAAGTTCGACGATGAAAAATCGGAGTTCTCGGGCTATCTCAAGCTGTGGAAATGGCTGCACGACGCGCGCGGCGGGCGCGTGACCCACACGCGGCGCGAGCTGGCGGCGCAACAGGGCCAGGGGGGCAAGCGGCCGAGCCAGGCCGTGCTGCCGGTGGCGCAGCGCGCGGCGGCGGCGCCAGCGCTGGCGGAGGCCGATGCGTCGGCGCCGGCGGCGCACCGCTTGTCCAACCGCCAGTACGAGCAGTTGTTGCGGCAGAACTTCATCAACCTGCGGCGCGTGCGCGAGTGGCGCGACGTGCACACGCAGTTGCACACCGTCGTCGCCGAGCATCGCTGGAAGCTCAACGCCGCTCCAGCGGACTATGAAGCGGTGCACCTGTCGATGCTGGCGGGGCTGCTCGGCAACGTGGGTTGCAAGGCCGACGAGGACGAGCATTACAACGGTGCGCGCGGGATCAGGTTCTATCGTCATCCGGGGGCGCATCTGTCCAAGAAGCCGGGGCGCTGGATCGTGGCGGCCGAGCTCGTGGAAACCGCCCGGCTTTTTGCGCGGGGCATCGCGGCCATTGAGCAGGGGTGGATCGAGCAGGTCGGCACGCATTTGATCAAGCGCCAATTGCTCGATCCGCATTGGGAAAAGCGCGGCGCGGAAGCGGTGGCGCTGGAGCGCGGCACGCTGTACGGGCTGACGGTTTACGCGAACCGCCGCGTACCCTATGCGCGGGTGGACATGGCCGGCGCGCGCGAACTCCTGATTCGCGAAGGCCTGGTGGTCGGGGAGATGCCGCCCGAGCTGGCGCGCCGCCTGCCGTTTCTCGCGGCCAACCAGAAACTGGTTGCCAAGGTCGAGGAGTTGGAGCACAAGTCGCGCCGACAGGACGTGCTGGTGGACGATTCGCTCATCTTCGCCTTCTACGACGCCAAGCTGCCGCCCGAAGTGGTCGACGGCCGCGGGCTGGAGGCCTGGTGGCGGGAGGCGTCGCGCGCCGATCCACTGGTGCTGCATCTGTCGCGCGACGAGCTGATGCGACACGAGGCCGCCGGCATCACCACGCGAGCCTTTCCGGCCACGGTGCGCCTGGGTGGCGTCGATTGCGCCGCAGCCTACCTGCACGAGCCGGGCGACCCGCGCGACGGCGTGACCGTGACCGTTCCGCTGTTCGTGCTCAACCAGGTGAGCGAGGAGCGCTGCGAGTGGCTGGTGCCGGGCATGCTGGAGGCCAAGGTGCTGGCGCTGCTCAAGAGCCTGCCGCAAAAGCCGCGCGCGCGCTTCGTTCCGCTGCCCGAGAGCAGTCGGCAGATTGCCGATGAGCTGGGCGCGCCCGAGCGCTTTGGCCGCGGTGGCCTGCTGGACGTGCTGCTGACGCTGGTGCGGGAACGAACCAGCCTGGACGTCAAGCGAACCGACTTCAAGCTCGACATGCTCAGCGCTCACCTGTTCATGAACCTGCGGGTGGTAGACGAGCATGGCCGCCAACTCGGCATGGGGCGCAACCTTGGTGCACTGAAAGCCGAATGGGGAGGCCAGGCGCGCGGCGCATTCCAGGCACTGGCGGGGCTCAAGCTGAGGGCCGTGGAGGCGCCGGAGCCGTCGCGCTACCCCTCGGAAAGCCCAAAATCAATGCCCAGTGAGCCGATTGAGACCGAAAAACGACCACCGGCAGCTACAAAAATTGAAGCATCTGCCGAAGGGCTCGGGCCGGTACTCGGCGAGCGTTACCAGAATTGGGCCTTTGGTGACTGGCCCGAACTGATGGAAATTCGCCAGCCGGGGCGGGGTGGGCAGACGCTGGTTGGCTACCCTGCGCTCATCGACCAGCGCGATGCGGTCACCATCGAGGTGTTCGACGAGCCGGAGCTGGCGGCCGCCCGACACCGTGCCGGCCTGCGGCGGCTGTTTGCCTTGCAGGTGCGCGAGTCCCTCAAATATCTGGAGCGCGCGATACCCGACTTGCAAAAAATGGCGGTTGCCTACATGGCACTGGGCACCGCCGATGAGTTGAAGGAGCAGATCGTTGCCGTCGCGCTTGACCGGGCATTCCTGCAGGACCCCCTCCCGCTCAATGAGGGGGATTTCAAGCGCCGCGCCGAGGAAGGCCGCACGCGCCTGACGCTGATTGCGCAGGAGGTGGCGCGTCAGTCTGGCGTGGTTTTGGCGGACTACCAGACGGCGGCGCGGAAGATCAAGGATACGAAGGGTGCCAGCGAGGTTACTCAGGATGCGCAGCAGCAACTGCAGCGCCTGGTTGGCAAGCGCTTTTTGCAAGATACCCCCTGGGCGGCGCTTCAGCACCTGCCGCGCTACCTCAAGGCCATCGTGCTGAGGCTGGAGAAGCTTCGCGCTGATCCGGCGCGCGATGCCGAACGCATGCGCGAGGCGCGCGCGCAGGAGCAGCGCTTTTGGCGTTTGGTGGCCGATCGCAAGGGCGTGCTGGACACGCGCCTGCAGGAGCTGCGCTGGCTGCTCGAAGAACTGCGCGTGAGCTTCTTTGCCCAGGAGCTGCGCACGCCGCAGCCGGTGAGCGTCAAGCGGCTGGAAAAAGTGTGGGCGCAAATGGCCTGAACGGAGGGCGGGCGCTTGGATAATGGAATCCATGAATGCTTCCGCCTCTGTTTCTTATTCCCCTCAGGCCGAGGGCCAACGCACCGCGCAGGATGCGGCTGATCGGGTCGCCTGGGCCCAGCTTTCTCTCGTTGCGCTGCCACTGGCCACGCCTGTGAGCGATGCGAAGGTGCTGACGGGGCGACAGAAGCCGCTGACCGAGATCGCCTTCGTATTTGCCGAGATTGTCACGGAGTCGGGTCACCAAGGCGTGGGCTTTGGCTATTCGAAGCGTGCCGGCGGACCGGGTATGTATGCGCACGCGCTGGAACTGGCGCCGCAGGTGATCGGACAGGACGCCAACGACATTGCCAAACTGTTCACTCACCTGCTGTGGGCGGGGGCGTCAATGGGCCGCAGCGGCCTGGCGGTGCAGGCGATCGCGCCTTTTGACGTGGCGTTGTGGGATCTGAAGGCCCGCCGCGCCGGATTGCCACTGGCCAAGCTGCTGGGGGCGCACCGTGATTCGGTGCGGTGCTACAACACCTCGGGCGGCTTCTTGCACACTCCACTCGATCAGGTGCTCAGGAACGTTGAGGTATCACGCGCCAGCGGTATTGGCGGCATCAAGCTCAAGGTGGGCCAGCCCGATGGAGCGGAGGATCTGAAACGGGTGAAGGCGGTGCGCGATTTGCTCGGCGCGGATTTTCCGCTGATGGTCGATGCCAATCAGCAATGGGACCGAAGCACCGCTTTGCGCATGGGGCGCCGACTGGAGGAACGCGATCTGGTGTGGATCGAGGAGCCGCTGGACGCCTGGGACGTGGAAGGCCATGCGCAATTGGCGGCCCAATTGGATACGCCCATTGCCACGGGCGAAATGCTCACCAGTTTGAACGAACACGCGCAGTTCATCATGGGCGATGCGAGTGATTTTGTGCAACCCGATGCGCCACGGGTTGGTGGCATCACGCCGTTCCTGCAGATCATGGCGCTGGCGGACTTCAAGGGTCGCCAGCTCGCGCCGCATTTTGCGATGGAGATCCATCTGCACCTGGCGGCGGCCTACCCGCGCGAGCCCTGGCTGGAACACTTTGAATGGCTGGAGCCTCTGTTCAATGAGCGCCTGCAGTTGAAGGACGGTCGCATGTGGGTGTCCGACCGGCCGGGGCTGGGCTTTTCGCTCAGCGAACAGGCGCGTTTGTGGACGCGCGCCAGCCAAGCCTTTGGCAAAAGGCCCTGAAAGACTCAGATGTGCGCGACAAACGGCTTGGCGTGCCGCATGTGCAGCGACAAGCCGAGCGCCGCCATGTGATTGGCGTTGCGGCTCAGGATGGCTTCGGCCAGCGGCAGGAATTCGTCCTCTTCAAACTTGGCGTGGGCCTTGTATTTGCGCACCAGGAGTTCAACCTCGGTGGCGTCTACGTCGGCGTCCTTGCCTTTGACCAAGCGCTTGAGCTGCGGTTCCAGGCGCGCCCACGCGGCTTCCACCTCGCGGTGCTCACGCGTGAGGTTGTGCACCATGCCTTTGACCCGTTCCAGTTCCTCGCCCGGCTGCGCACTCGACAGCACGGCGGGAAACAGCTCCCGCTCCTCCTCAGCGTGGTGCTCATAGACGGCGGCGCGGAAGAAATCAACAATGTCTTCGGCAATTTGCCGCGCGCGCAACATCGGTTCGATCAGCGCGGGCAACTGACCGAAGCTGTCGAGGTGGGAGACGATGCCTTCGTGGCAGTGTGAAAAATTGGTCAGTGGCGCGTCGGTGTTGACGGCGGAAACGGCAGGTTGATGTGACATGGCGGTTGCTCCTGAGCGCGAGCGTAGCGGAGGCTTCGTTCCCGCTTCTTGATGTACGTCAGTTCTGCATGGAGGGGCTGGCGCGCCCTTCAAAGTGCAACTCGCGGGCGTTTTCGCTCAGTCAGCTTTGAGAAAGTTGACATGCCTCAAAGTCATCGTGTGGCGATGCGGGCACATTCGGCCCATGCTGTCCACCGATTCCCTGTTGTCCACGACGGAGCCCTTCGACGTGAAGCCTGGCGAAATGTTGATTGAGCGCGGACAGCGCGCGCCATATGTGCTGCACGTGGACCGTGGCCGCGTGGCGCTCGGTCTGCTGCAAGGCGGGCGCATTGAGCATCGCTTAGGCACGGTCTCTGGACCAGCGTGGCTGGATGCCTCTTCTGCGGTGTTGGGGCGCGCCAGCGTGGTGGATGCGGTTGCGGATGGCCCGCTCACCGCGCGTCGAGTCAGCGGCGCATCCTTTCATGGAGCTGTGATGGCGCTTACGCCTACGGTCCGCAAGATGTTGCACGACTTGGCTATCGCCCACCGCCAGCAGACCGAACTGGCTGTCAGCCGTCTCGCCAAAGACGCCGAGTCGCGTTGCGCCGAATGGCTTCTGCATCATGCGCAGCCAGTTGATCAGGAGGCGCTCACGGTACAGCTCACACAGCGCAAACGCCTGATCGCCGCGCAACTGGGGATTGCACCCGAGACGCTTTCGCGCGTGTTGCGACATTTGCGTGAGCGCGGGCTGATCAGCGGATCCGGACGAGTCGTGAATCTGGTTGATCCAGGCGGGCTGCGATCCCTGGCAGGGGTTTAGCGGCCGACTCGTAGCTGCTCGGACGCTTCCCTGTTAGAATCTATGCCCGGCCTAACGGGGGGACAGGGTTGTCTGGCTGTCCATGGCAGCGGTGTACGGGGGCGGCGAGAAAGAATTTTCGCGCCATCTTGCCGAGATTAA
>DAIOSZ010000071.1:14298-15757 GCA_036752305.1 Burkholderiaceae bacterium | reverse complement strand
TAAGTGTTTGATTTGAAAGAAAAACTCGGGCTTTTGGCGGGGGAACTTCAGATTAACCATGACCAGCTACTGAATATATAGCAAATGTAGAACAAGATCCAGGTGCCCGAGCGTTAGCCAGTGTTGGTCTGCTCCGGTGTCGCGGTGACCCGGTTTTCGCATAAGCTCGGGCGCATGTCACAGCGCGACGCGGAACTTCCGAAGTCCTTCCTATCGGCCGCACTGCGCCTCATGCTGCCGTTTTCGGCGGTGCTGGTGCTGTTGTCGGCGGCCTTGATCACGCTGCGCATCGAGAACGTGGTGCTTGATCTCGCGCAAGGCCGTGGCTTGCGGGCGGCTCACCAGTTGCGTGATCAGATCGAAGGCGGTTTCCGGCTGGGTCTGGGTCTGGGTGAACAGACCAATCTTCCCTTGTTGTTGGAGCGTCAGCGCAGCGAGGATGACCGACTGATCGGCGCCTTCGTTTCGGACGAACACGGTTTGGCCGTGGCGCATGCCGGAGATGAAGGTGCCCGGGCTCGCGTACAGCCGGCCTGGCACAAGCAAGTATTCAATGCGCCATCCGGTTCTATCGCGGGGCCGACCGTGCGCACGCAGGGCTCATGGCTGGCGGTCGGCGTGAGCGCACAGGATGCGTCAGGTCAGCCGGCCGCCGCGATCTGGCTGGTGTACGACCGCCAGACGCTGCGCGACGGTGTCTGGCGCGCCATGGCCCCGCTGTGGATTCCGGCCCTGCTGGCCACTGTCTTGTTGGCGATGGCGTTGAGCGTTTTGATTGCGACGTGGCTGACGCGGGCCCGGGCACGCCAGACCTCCCGCGAGACATGGCTGGCTCGCTTGGAGTCGGATGCACAGTCGCCCCCTCCAGACGCCATGCGTCCGATTGAGCGCATGGCCTTGATTTCCGCGGCGCTGCTGGCCAGCGTTGCCGCGTTGGGCGCAGTGGTCTGGCAAGCGCGATCGCTTTCCGAGCCATTGGTGGCACGACAAATCGAGCAGAACGCCAAAGCGGTGCTCAATCTGGCCAGGTCCCAGATCGAACGAGCGCTGGTCCTGGGCGTCCCGGCGGCCTCGCTCAACGGCTTGGAAGCACTGTTTCGGGCCGAACTGATCCCAGCGCCAGAGGTGGCGTTTCTGGCCTATCAGGGCGACGAAGGCCGGATATCGGCCTTCACGCCTCATGCGGGGCTGGCACCTGAACTGGAGGCCAGCGCTCGAAGCTGGCTGCGCGGTCAAGACGAACTCAAAGGCTTTCGTGCAGTCGAACAGCCTGTTTCCGTGGGGGTGGGCCAGCAGGTTGGCCGCCTGGTGGCTGGCACGCCGCTTAACTATATCGATGCGCGCCTGCGCTCTCTGCTCGCCGACATTGGGGTGGGACTCGTCATCGGCCTTATTCTGGCGCGCGAGGCGCTGAGCGCGGCCTGGAGCCGCTCACCGCTGCGTCAACTGATGGTGCGCG
>DAIOSZ010000071.1:0-14288 GCA_036752305.1 Burkholderiaceae bacterium | reverse complement strand
GACCTCAGATGGGCACGCACGCGAGCGGCCGCGCCGCGGTCACCAGAGGGCGTGGACGCCCCCCACGCACTGGCCGCCCAGCATGCGCAAGGCGATACCAGCACCGCAACCGCGGTGCACGCTATCGTGGCGCGTGTACGGCTGGTGGTGTTTTTGACAGCGCTGTCGGATGAATTGTTGCGCCCATTCTTTACCGTGTTCGCGGCGGACTTGCCACCACCTTGGCCGGGCATGACTCCGGCGATGGTGGCGGCATTGCCGGTAGCCGGGTTCATGCTCATGTTGGCCGTGGCTCAACCGCTGGGCCCCTGGATCACGCGACACGTCACGGCTCGTCATGCGCTGCTCGGCACGGCATTGACGGGCGCGGTGCTGCTGTTGGCCACGCCATGGGCGCAAGACGGCCTGTCACTGATGGCGCTGCGCAGCGCCAGCGGCATGGTCTATGGGTTGATGCTGATCCTGGTGCAGTCGGTGATCGTTCGCGTCACGTCGGAGCGAAGCCGCGCGCGGGGTCTGGTCGAGGTGTCGGCCGCCATCGTGGCTGCCGGCATCTGCGGGCCGGTGTTGGGCGGGGTGGTGGTGGAGCGCTTCGGCGTGGTCGCGGCATTCGCCGCCTGTGCAAGCTGCCTGCTCGGCGCCGCGCTGGCCATCTGGAGCCTGCGCCATCTGCCGGAACATGGAGCCGCGCCCGCTTGGTCCGGATGGCGCGGTCTGTTGGCGGCCATGACCAATCACCGCGTGGCGGGCGTCACCTGGTTTGCCGCGGTCCCTGCCCGCCTGGCGGCGGCCGCCTTGCTGGTGGTCGTCACGCCGCTGTATCTGGCGTCAATTGGGGAGACGGCAGTGGTGACCGGCCGTGTCCTGCTCCTGTATTTTCTCTGCTTCATGCTCTGTGCGCCGCTGGTAGCGCTATGGTCAGACAAGTTGGGCCGACGCGAGCCTTGGGTGGTGGCGGGATGCCTGATCTCGACCTTATCCTGCGCACTGATGCCGGCATTGCCCGGCACGCTTGGAGCGGCGCTGTGCTGCGCGCTGCTCGGCGTGGGGCAAGCGCTGATGTCCGCACCCATGCTGGCCCTGGTAACCGAGTCGGTGCGTGGCGAGGCCGCTGCCGGCCATTCACGGGGAGCAACGGCCGAGCAAGCCCTTGCGGCGTTCAGGCTGGTCGAGCGGGTGGGCAGCGTGGCCGCGCCGTTCGTGGTGGCTGCCGTGGCCAGCCGCTATGGCCTTGCGGCTGCGGCCGTCGCCATCGGGTCCGTGCTCGGCGTTGGGGCGCTGGGTACGATGTGGACATTGCGGGCTCGTCCCGCCAAGCCCGGAGATTGATCGCATGTCATACCGCGCCCGCTGGGCATGGACCACAGCCTGCGCCGCAGTGCTGGTCACGGTGACCAGCCAGAGCGCCGGCGCGCCGCCCCCGAATCAGGCAGAGCCGCCCTACCGCATTTCGATGGTGCTTCCGCGAGAGGAGCAGAACATCGAAGCGGGGTTTCGCGACTATCTTGCCAAACGCAAGCTGCCGGTGCGGATCGACGTGCTGCGCTTCTCCGGCAAAGCGGAAGACGGGCCGGCGCTCGTGCGTCAGCTGCGTGAATCCAAGCCCCAACTCATCTACACCTGGGGCACTGGTACAACGCTCGCCGTGGCCGGCCCCTACGACGCACCTGCGGGCAAGTTCATTCAGGACATCCCCGTCGTGTTCACCGAAGTGACCGACCCGCTTGGCTCGCACCTGTTGCGCCAGCTCGATCCGCCGGGGCGCAACGTCACGGGAGTCAGCCATGTCGCGCCTTTGCCAGCGCAGCTCAACGCGATCCGCGGGTATCGCCCGTTCAAACGGCTGGGCTATATCGTCAACCCGAAGGAAAGCAATACCCAACTTGTTGCCGACGCGTTGGGCAAACTGGCCAAGGAACAAGGGTTTGAACTGGTGCAGGAAACCGTGCCGCTCGACGCGACGGGAAATCCCGACCCGCATGCGCTCAAGGATGTGATCGACAAGATCGCAGCACGCAAGGTGGATTTTCTGTATATCGGGCCCAGCACGTTCCTGGCCTTCACCCACCGCGACCAGGTGACGGAACTTGCGCTGCAGGCCAAGCTCCCCACCTTTTGCGCGACCGAGAGCATCGTGCGCAAGGCGCGGTGCATGTTCGGCCTGTTCTCCCACGGCAGCAACGTCGGACGCTTTGCGGCGCACAAGGCGGCGCAGGTGCTCGCCGAAGGTAAGCGAGTCGACACCATACCGGCCGAAACGTTGCAGCGCTTTTCGCTGCTGATCAACATGCCCACGGTCAAGGCGCTGGACCTGTATCCCCCGCTGGCCCTGCTCAACGTAGCCGAGGTCATTCAATGATCCGGCCCGGTGGGACAGACGCGCCACCACCTCGTGTACGGCGGTCTGCGCGCGCCGTATGGGAACTGATGTCGCTCTGGTGGTGCGCGGGCATGTTGGGAATCGTGCTCGGGGCGCTGTTGCTGACGCTCTTGCAAACGCGTGAGTTGCGCGAGCAGCGCGACGCCCGGCTCGAAGTCATGCTGCAATCCCTGCGTGAGCGCGTTGAACTTGATCTGACGCTGGGCGAAGGGTTTTCCACGGCGGCCCGAGCACAGGCCATGCTTGAAAGTCTGCTGGCGGCGCATCCAACCTTGCTCGCCGCTGAATTGTTCGATCCAGGCGAAATCACGGTGTTCAGCACCGACCGGGGAGCGATAGGCGATGCGGTGCCGGCCCAGTGGCGTGACGAAGCGTGGCGCGCCGCGCCGACGCGCGCGCGATGGGTCGTGCGCGGCAAGGATGCGGACACGATCGGCTTGCCGGTGCTGGGACCGTTTGGCGAGGTGGCAGGCAATCTGTGCGTCACGGTCTCGCCGATGCCCGCGCCCGCTTGGGAGCGGGCGGCGATTTGGACCGGCCTGACGCTGCTGGCGTTCACGGTGCTTTCCGCCCTGGCGGGACGATGGCTGCTCGGTACCCTGTCTGGGCAGCGTGATTCCCAGCCATTCCAAGCCGCGCTGGAGCGATTGAACAATGCCGAGATCCGGCACGAACGTGCCTATGCGGAGCTGACGCAGTCAGCCGAGACGACATGATCCGTGCCGAACGGCCCATCCAGTTAGCCGGCTGGGGCGCCTTGGTGCTCATGCTGCTGGCGTTCTGCGCACTGGGCTGGGTGACGCTGGAGCCGTTGCGAGCGGCCGCCGAAGAAGAGGCACAACTGCGTGCTCGCCTCGTTGGCGACGAGCTGTCCGCGCAACTGCAACGCGCCTTGGATCTGGGCATTCCGCCGGACCGGCTGGAGGGCTTGCAGGCCGTGTTCGACCAACGCATGCGGGCATCGCCCGGCATCCGCTCGATCGAACTGACCGATCTGCAGGGACGTACGCTCGGCGCGACGCGGACCACGACGCAGGATGAAACGACGCGGATGTCGCTGAGCATCAAGCGGCAGGGCGAGTCGGTCGCCCTCTTGCTGGTATCGTGGAACCCACCACGTCTGACCGACTGGTTGCCGCGCTGGCTGTTGCCTCTTGGCGCCGTTGCCGTGGTGATCGCCATCGTCATGCGCGAAGCCGTGCGGCGCGCCGTCGCCGCTCAATGGCTGCGTCGGGAGTCCGCCGTGATAGCGGCCAGCCGACGTCTGGCGGATGGTGACTTCGCCACCGTTCCGCTGCGACTGCCTCGTCGCATTTTCGACCCGCGCTTGCCCGTGCTGACCGAAGGCCTGCGCCACGTCAACGAGTGGCATATGCGCGTCCAGCGGCTCGTGCAGTCGCTGCGTGAAACCGAGCCGGATTCGGAGCGGCGCGCGGAACTGGCGCATGTTCTCGATGATGCCGAGGGACCTGACCGCTTTCGCACCTCTTCGCGGGACTTGGAAATGGCCAGCACGGCAGCCCGGCGGCCGGCCGGATGGATCACGCGCCTTGCGGTGCTGATGCTCGTGATCGTTCCGACCCTGCTATTGGCACTGTGGTACGTGCAAGGTATCGGCAACGCACCCATGCCGGAGTCGGCAATCACGCTCGGGCTGGCGGTGGAAACCCTTGTCGGATTGGTGATCTTGGCTTGGCCACCGAGGATGCCCCATGTCGCTTAGGCTGCGGCTGACCATTCTCGTCATGGCTCTCACGCTGGCGCTGTCCGCCGTATTCGCGCTCCTGTACTGGCGTCATGACGAGGACATGACCGCGCGCTACCATGAAACGCTGCTTCAGGCGCACGCGCTGGCTTGGCGAAATCTGCAAGCAGAGGCCGCCTCCCGCCTCGTGCGAGAGGCCAATGCGCTTTCAACCAACAAGGAGTGGCTTCAAGCGTGGCGCGCGCGCGATGGCGCCGCACTGGGCCATTCACTTTCAACCGGCACCGGTTTGCGGCTGGATTTGTTCGGGCCTGCGCGAAACCTGGTGTACACCAGTTCAGCCGATTTGGTGGAAAAGCCGCTTGTCGAGGCTGCCCGCGTCGTCGCCGCTCAAGCAAGCGACCAAGGCACGGTGGCGCTCACACCCTTGTCGCACAGCCAGCAGTACCTGGTGGTAACGCAAGGTTTCAGCTACTCTGGCGAGCGGGGCGTGCTGGCATTGGGCTTGAGCCTCGCCAAATTGTTGCCAGCGTGGGCTCAGGCCGTCACCGGCGGGGCCGTCCTGCCCAACACGCGCGGCGGCGTCGTTGCCGCGACGCAAGACAAGCCACTGGGTGGGCTGCCCCTGCCAGCGTTCTCGCGCCAAGCCAGGGTTACCGGCATCGCCGGGCCTGACGGAACCCATTGGCTCGCGGTTCAACAACCCTTGGCCGACGGCGACAGTCGGCCAATCGGCGCGCTGGTGGCTCTGCATGATGTCACGCGGGAGTACCGCGCGGATCAAAAGCTGCGCTGGCTGGCTCTGGCACTGACGGGGATCTTTGTCGCCGCGCTGGGCGTGGCCGTGTTCATCTACCTGCGCCAGGCCTTGGCACCCCTGGAACGCTCGGTCGGGGTTCTCGACGGGCTGTCCCAGGGAGATCTGAGGGAGGCGCCGACGGAAGACGATCAGGAACTGCGAAGCGAAGCTGGCCAGATCGCGCGGAGCGTGGCGCGTCTGCGCGCCGAAATGTTCAGCCTGGGCATGCTGAGGGATGAGCGCGTGCGCATCCGCCACCAGCAGGAGCGCGTGATACGCGAGCAGCTGCTGCGCTTGGCGGCCAACCTCGACGAAGAGGGACAACGCGAAATAAGCGAGGCTCTGGCAGCGGCTCGCCCAGGCGGTGACGCCAATCAACTGGTCGAACTGGCGCGCGTGCTCGGCCGCATTTCATCACTCGTCACCACGCAACACAAGCGCCTGGTCGATGCGCTCCACGAACTGAGCGAAGCGATGAAACACCAGGCCCAACTCGTGAGCCTGCAGCAGGAACTGGAAATCGCGCGCAGGATGCAAGCTTCCATCCTGCCGCGTACAGCGCCACCGACCGAGCGCGCCGAGGTGGCCTCGCTGATGATTCCGGCCAAGGAAATTGGAGGCGACTTCTACGACTATTTCCTCATCGACAGCGACCACTTGGCGTTCGTGACCGCCGACGTGTCAGGCAAGGGCGTCCCTGCAGCGTTTTTCATGGCCGTATCGCGCACATTGCTCAAGAGCTATGCGGCCATCTGGCGCGACCCCGCCAAGACGATTGAACACCTCAATGACCAGTTGTGCGCGGACAACGAGCAGATGATGTTCGTTACCGCCTTTTTTGGTGTGCTCAACTTGAGCTCCGGTGTCATTGACTATGTGAACGCCGGTCACAATCCCCCCTTGTTGCTTCGTCAGGGCGAGGACGCCCATTACTTGCCGCGCGGCCAAAACGTGGCGCTGGCCGTGATGGAAGAGATTCCGTTTCGCGCGAGTCGCGTTCAACTCGCTCCACAGGATGCGCTGGTGCTGTACACCGACGGCATCACGGAGGCGTCAACCCGTGAGTGCACGCTGTTCGGCGAAGATCGCCTGCTTCGCTGCGTCAACGAAGGAGCTGACCGGCCGATGGAGTTGCCTCAGGAAATCTTGGGGCGGGTTCGCGAGTTCGAGGCGGGCGCACCCCAGGCCGACGACATCACCTGCGTCGTGTTACGTTACCGTGGAGCGTAGCCAGGACCACCGATCCGCGGTGCAAACAGGATGGAGCGCTCGCGCGTCGCCGAGTCCGAGGCAATGCCCCACCACCCCGCGCGGGTCAAATCGCACTGTTGCTCCCAGTCGGCCGCCGACACCAGGCGCGCCTGATCTCGCGCGAAGTCCCAGGGACCGTCAAGGCGAACCGCCAGGAGTTGCCGACGCAATCCATCGATTTCCCCCACCCACCCAATGCACAAGCCCTCGCGCATCAGATTGTGGCGGCTCGCCGCGTTGCGCAGGGATACCATGGAAACACACAACTGGCGACGGTAACTTCGCGCCAACGCAAAACGCGCCGTGAGCAGCAAGCGCTGCAAGAAGTTCCCTCGAAAGGGTCGCCGCACCATGCAACTGGCCAGATGCGCGGTTTCGGCCAACTCGGCCCGCTGGTCCGTGAAGTACCGACCGAGGTTTTCAGCATCTTCCGCCGCCGGCAGGCCAAGCATGGCATAGGCCACGAGTTGATCGCGCTCGAACACTCCCAGGGTTTCACCGCGCGGAGATGACTGTCCGTCGTTCAGATGCATGGCCACGAATCCGGCCTCATCCGCTTCGCGCACGTACAGATCCCGATCCTCCAGTTCCGCCAGGACCTCGTCGCGCAAGGCCAGTACCTGATCGATATCCGAAAGCTTCAGCGGACGCAGGCCAAATTGCCCGAGATGCGGGTGATGCTCCAGTCCGCGCTGATCCCGCTGGGCCGGCATGGAATCAGCAGGGCCGCGCATGAAACCAGCCATCGCGCAAGTGGTCATGTGTAGGGATCAAGGTCGGCAAACTCACCAATCGACACCCAGCGTCAGCCGGTTGCGACTGCCTTCGCGCACATACTCGAATCGCTGCAAGAAGTGACGCATAAAACGAATGCCGTGCCCACCGACGTCGGCGTCTTCCAGTCGAGCAGCCAATTCGGCAGGGCGCGCCGCGGTTGGATCAAAGGGCACTCCCTCGTCTACCACCTGCACCGTCACGCCAGTTGGCAGCCCTTCGACAGCGAGTTCGACACCCGCCTGATGCGCATCACGGTCTGCATAAGCGTACCGGGCAACATTGGTCAAGGCCTCGTCGAGGCACAGGCGCAGGCCAACGATGGGTTTGCGCGGCCAGGCCTGTTGCGCGGCCAGCCCATCAAACCACTCAAGCGCCGAATGGACACCTCCCGTGGTCGCCGCCAAGGTAAATGCGTGCCGCGTGACGACAGGTGATTCGGCCATGCCTCAACTCCGTCCTATCATTGGCCCTCTAAGCAGAGGAACCCCCATGAGTCTGGAAAACGAATTCACGAACGGCATTCGCATCATCAGCCCCCACGGACAGCTCAACAGCAACAACGCTGGCGAGGTGGAAAACGAGATTCTGGCGTGGATCGGCGCGGGCGAGCGAAAAATGGTGCTCGACATGGAACACCTCGAATACATCTCAAGCGCTGGTCTGCGCGTGGTGCTGGTTGCTGCCAAGAAACTCCGCCAGGAAAAAGGGCAGTTGGTATTGTGCGCGCTTTCGCCCTCTACCCAGGAGGTGTTCGAAATCAGCGGGTTTCTAACGATTCTCGACGTGGTGCCAACGCGCGCCGAGGCGCTCGCCCGGATACAGGCCTGAGCATGCCCTTCGTCCCACCGACCCACAAACTATGTATCGAACGATTCGTCAAGCCCTAGCGAGCCTTGGCATCCTGTGCGCCGCGAGCCTGTCATCCGCGCAACTGGCAGGTGGAGGTGCGCCGCAGCTTGACCTGCCGCGCACGGAACTCACGGCGGGGATGCACCGCATCGACGCGCAGGTAGCCGCCACGCCCGAACAGCGCCAGGTCGGCCTGATGTATCGAAAAGAGATGCCGATGCACGAAGGCATGCTTTTCGCATTCGAGCAAGCCGCCGTTCAGTGTTTCTGGATGAAGAACACGCTGTTACCGCTGACGGCCGCCTTCCTGGCCGACGACGGCCGCATCGTCAACCTCGTGGACATGCAGCCGCTGCAGGAAAAAAGCCACTGTTCGGCGGAGCCCGTGCGTTACGTGCTGGAAATGAATCAGGGCTGGTTTGGCGCGCGCCGCCTCAAAGCCGGCGCGCGCTTGAGCGGCAGCCCCTTCCAGCGCCGTTGACGGCCCGCGCTGGAAGAGCGCTCAGAGAGACACTCAGGCTCCGACGGCCAGCGCAGCGTTGAACGTGGCGCTGGGACGCATCACGTGATCCAGCTTGGCATCGTCGGGCAGGTAGTAGCCGCCGATATCCGCGCTGTGCCCCTGAACGGCGGCCAGTTCCGCAATGATCTTGGCCTCGTTGTCGGCGAGCGCCTTGGCCAGCGGCGCGAAATGCGCGGCCAGTTCGGCGTTCTCGGTCTGCGCGGCCAACTCCTGCGCCCAGTAAAGCGCCAGGTAGAAATGGCTGCCGCGGTTGTCCAACTGACCAGTCTTGGGATTCGGCCCCTTGTTGTTGTCCAGCAATTTGCCGGTGGCGGCATCCAGCGTCTTGGCCAGCAGCCAGGCGCGGGCGTTGCCCCTCTTGTGGCCCATATCCTCGAAGCTCACCGCCAGCGCCAGGAATTCGCCCAGCGAATCCCAGCGCAGGTGGTTCTCTTCCACCAACTGCTGCACGTGCTTGGGAGCCGAGCCGCCCGCTCCCGTCTCGTACATGCCGCCCCCGGCCATCAACGGCACGATCGACAGCATCTTGGCGCTGGTGCCCAGTTCCATGATGGGGAACAGGTCGGTCAGGTAGTCGCGCAGGATGTTGCCGGTGGCGCTGATGGTGTCCAGGCCGCGCACGACCCGCTCCAGCGTGTAGCGCATGGCGCGCACCTGACTCATGATCTGGATGTCCAGCCCCGCCGTGTTGTGCTCGTGCAGGTACATCTTGACCTTGGTGATCAGCTGCGCCTCGTGCGGACGGTAGGCATCCAGCCAGAACACCACGGGCATTCCGGATTGGCGCGCCCGGGTAACAGCCAGCTTGACCCAGTCGCGAATCGCCGCATCCTTGACCTGGCACATGCGCCAGATGTCGCCGGCCCCGACGTCCTGGCTCATCAGCACCTCGCCGGTGTTGATGTCGGTGATGTTGGCCACGCCGTCTTCGGGAATCTCGAAGGTCTTGTCGTGCGAGCCGTATTCCTCGGCCTGCTGGGCCATCAGGCCAACGTTGGGCACGGTACCCATGGTCCGCGGATCGAATGCGCCATGCCACTTGCAGAAGTTGATCATCTCCTGATAGATGCGGGCAAACGTGGACTCCGGCATCACGGCCTTGACCTCTTTCAACCGCCCGTCGGCACCCCACATCTTGCCGCCGTTGCGGATCATCGCCGGCATGGAGGCATCGACGATCACGTCGTTGGGCGAATGGAAGTTGGTGATGCCCTTGGACGAATCGACCATGGCCAGTTCCGGCCGGTGCTCGTGGCAGGCGTGCAGGTCCCGCTTGATCTCGTCCTGTTTGCTCTGCGGCAGCGTGGCGATCTTGTTGTACAGATCAACCATGCCGTTGTTGACGTTGATGCCCAGTTCGTCGAACAGCTTGGCGTGCTTCTCGAACGCCTCGCGGTAGAAGATGCGCACGCAATGTCCGAACACGATGGGGTGCGAGACCTTCATCATGGTCGCCTTGACGTGCAGCGAGAACATCACGCCGGTCTTGCGCGCATCCTCGATTTCCTTCTCATAGAACTCCAGCAGCGCCTTCTTGCTCATGAACATCGAGTCGATCACCTCGCGGTCGAGCAGCGACACCTTGGGCTTGAGCACGATGGTTTTGCCGCTCGTGGTGAGCAGCTCCATCTTCACATCGCGCACGCGGTCGAGCGTGATCGATTTCTCACCGTGGTAGAAGTCCCCCGCGTGCATGTGCGAGACGTGGCTGCGCGAGGCCTGGCTCCAGTCGGCCATGCTGTGCGGATTCTTGCGCGCGAACTCCTTCACGGCCTTCGGCGCCCGGCGATCCGAGTTGCCCTCGCGCAGCACCGGATTCACGGCGCTGCCGGTGCACTTGTTGTAGCGCGCGCGGATGTCTTTTTCCTGGTCGTCCTTGGGGCTGTCCGGGAAATCCGGGATCGCGAACCCCTTGCCTTGAAGCTCCTTGATCGCCGCCTTGAGCTGTGCGACCGAGGCGCTGATGTTCGGCAGCTTGATGATGTTGGCCTCGGGCTTGAGCGTGAACTTGCCCAATTCGGCCAGGTTGTCCGGCACGCGCTGCTCGGGCGTGAGGCACTCCGGAAACTGCCCCAGGATGCGCGCCGCGACCGAAATGTCGCTGGTCTGCACATCGATTCCCGCCGCCTTGGCAAAGGTTCGCACAATGGGCAGAAATGAAGCCGTGGCCAGGCGCGGCGCCTCGTCCGTCAGGGTGTAGATGATCGTGGCGTGGTCGGGTTGCTTGGTATGACTCATCGGGTCTCTCGCTGAAGGATTGTCAAAAAACGTTTGCAAGGGCGCGGTGCGCATGATAGTGGCGCCAGCTTGCACCGCGCCTACGGATGGATCAAGGGCAGCAGCAAAAAAGCCACCCGGAGGTGGCTTTTCATTTGGCCTCGATGGCGATTCAACCAAAGTTCTTGGCCGCGAAATCCCAGTTGACGAGCTTGTCAAAAAACGTCTCGACAAATTTCTGCCGCGCATTGCGGTAGTCAATGTAGTAGGCGTGTTCCCACACGTCCACCGTCATCACCGGTGTATCGCCGGTGGTCAGCGGCGTACCGGCCGCACCCATGTTCACAATGTCGGCGGAGCCATCGGACTTCTTCACCAGCCAGGTCCAACCTGACCCGAAGTTGCCCACGGCGCTGGTCACGAACGCCTTCTTGAATGCGTCGTAGCTGCCCCATTTCTTGTCGATGGCCGCCTTGAGCGCTCCTGTCGGCTCGCCGCCGCCGGCAGGCTTCATGCAGTTCCAAAAGAAGGTATGGTTCCAAATTTGCGCAGCCTGGTTGTAAACGCCGCCGCTGGCCTTCTTGATGATGGCCTCAAGCTCCATGTTCTCGAACTCGGTGCCTTTTTGCAGTTCGTTGAGCTTGTCCACATAGGCCTTGTGATGCTTGCCATAGTGGTAGTCCAGCGTCTCCTCGCTGTACGCGGGCGCCAGAGCGGTCTTGGGATAGGGCAGTGGTGGCAGGGTGCGTTCCATGAGCGGTTCCTCTCGTTGGTCATCAGGGGTTGTCAAGCCGTGCAGTATGCGCGAATTCCCATGGTTTCATTGTAGGAGGGCATCCACGATCGATCTGTCACGCACCCCCGTCACCGACAACTCCAGAGCGCCGTCGGCCAGCAGCGCGGTCGCATCCTGGCCGGCCCGCACTGCCCCCACACTGCTGACCACGTCCCCCGCCGGATCCGTCAGCAGCGCATAGCCACGTTCAAGCACGCGCCTCGGGCTGAGCAGCGCCAACCGATCCTCGGCACGCGCCAGCCGTTCGCGTCGCGCGTCGGCCTGCCGATTCCAGGCCATACTCCACCGCTGTTCGCCTTCGCGCGCAGCGGCACGTGAACGCTCCAGCGCGGCATCCGTCTGGCGCGACAGCCGCGAAACCAGCGCATCCAGCCCCCGGTGCTGATCCACCAACCGGGCCGATGGCCGTTCCAGTCGCGCCTGGACGCCGTCAAGCGTCTGGTCCGCGCTTTCCAGGAATTGGCGCGTCAGGAAGTTCAGGCGCGTCTCGTGAGCGTCCAGCACGGCCACGAGTTGGTCGCGCGGCGGCGCCACCAGCTCCGCCGCTGCCGTGGGCGTGGGAGCGCGCAGATCGGCCACGAAGTCGGCAATCGTGAAATCCGTCTCGTGCCCAATCCCGGTGACCACCGGCACCGGACTGAGCGCAATCGCACGCGCCAGCGCTTCGTCGTTGAAGGCCCACAAATCCTCCAGCGAGCCGCCGCCGCGCACCAGCAGGATGGCGTCTGGCGGACTCTCCCCTTCGGCCAGCCGACGCAGCGCGGCCAGCAGTTGCTCCGGGGCATGCGGCCCTTGCACCTGCGCGGGGGCCAACAGCACCGACACCTGCGGCGCGCGGCGCGCCAGCGCTGTGGCCACGTCGTGCAAGGCCGCGGCTCCCAGCGAGGTGACCAGACCCAGCGTGCGCACATGCTTGGGCAGCGGCCGCTTGCGCGCGGCATCAAACAAACCGTCGGCCTCCAGTCGGGCCTTGATGCGCAAGAAGCGCTCGTACAGCGCGCCCTGCCCCGCCCGTGTGAGCCGCTCGACCACCAGCTGCAGGTCGCCGCGCGGCTCGTAGACCGACAGACGGGCTTCCACCTCCACCAACTCCCCCTCGCGCGGGGGCGCCGGCAATTGCTCCGCCGCGCGGCGGAACATGGCGCAGCGCAACTGCCCGGTGGCGTCCTTGAGCGTGAAGTAGCAATGGCCGCTGGCGGCGCGCGAAAAACCGGAGACCTCTCCCCTGACCAGCACGGGGTTGAAACGCACCGCCAGCGCATCGGCCACCGCACGCACCAGCGCGCCAACCGGCCACAGTCGCGGCTCCAAATCTGCTATCGGCATAGTAGCAATGCGCCGGCATCTCCGGAGCACCTCTGGCCACCCACAAGGGGGAGCCGGCCAACGTCACATGCCGAAACATCCACAAAAAACGAAATCCTAGGGAAAACCCTCGATTTCCGCGCGACACATCCCACCATTGCGCTAAGTATTTGATTTTCAACGAAATTTTCTGCTGAATTTTTCATCAATCCGTCCAAACGCAGGCGGGGCGCGGATTTGGCGTGTTTTCAGCGCGCTTGTTCACAAAGTTATCCACAGAAGCTGTGCCCAAAGCCGCGTGGCCCGTAACGCATAATCGCCCCCGGCCAAGGCCTGCGCCATTGAGCGAGCGCGAGCGCCAGCCAGGAGAAAAAGTGTGTTTGCCATCATACAAAACGCCGGTTGGCCGATCTGGCCGCTGATCGCCTGTTCCGTCGTCGCCCTGGCACTCATCATTGAACGATTCATGAGCCTGCGGACCACCAAGGTCGCGCCGCCGCAACTGTTGGACGAGGCCATCGCCGTTTCGCGTAGCGGCGTGCCATCGGCCGACGTGATCGGCCAACTTGCGCAGAACAGCTCGCTCGGACAACTGCTGGCCAGCGGCTTTCAGGCGCTGCGCGACGAGCCGGGCATCGCGGAGCACGATTTGCGTGAACGCCTGCAGGGTACGGGTCGCCTGGTGGCTCACCAGCTCGACCGCTACCTGGGCGCGCTGGGCACCATCGCCTCGGCGGCGCCCCTTCTGGGACTGCTCGGCACGGTCATTGGCATGATCGAGATCTTCGGCGCGCAGTCCGGCACCGGCGCGGCGGGCAGCGGCAACCCGGTGCAACTGGCTCACGGCATCTCGGTGGCGCTGTACAACACCGCCTTCGGCCTGATCATCGCGATTCCCTCATTGATGTTCTGGCGTTACTTCCGCTCGCGCGTGGACGCACACCTGCTGACGCTGGAACTGGCGACCGAGCGCTTCCTGCCGCATCTGCTCAGGCTCAGGAGCTGAACGCCGTGGCGATGAACTTTCGCAAGCGCGTGGCACGCGAGGAGCCGGAGATCAACCTGATTCCCTTCATCGACGTGCTGCTGGTGGTTCTGATCTTCCTGATGCTTTCGACCACCTACAGCAAGTTCACCGAAATGCAGCTGCGCCTGCCGACCGCGGATGCCGACCCGCTGAAGGAGCGTCCCAAGGAAATCATCGTCAGCGTGGCCGCCGACGGGCGCTATGGCATCGACCGCGAAGCCCTGCCCGACCGCTCGGTTAGCGCGCTGTCCGAGCGCCTGGCAAGCCTCGGGCGCGAGCGGCCCGGCGCGATCGTGATCGTCAGCGCCGACGCCTCGGCCGCGCATCAGTCGGTCATCGCCGTACTGGAAGCCGCGCGGCGCGCGGGACTGCACCAGATCACCTTCGCGGCGCAATCCTCCGGCGCTCAGGCCCGGTAGCGGCGGGGCTCGTGGCAGCCCGCTTCGTCGAATCGTTCTTTCTGCGCACATGGCGAAGGCGCGGCTTGGCGGCTCGCCTGCTGTGGCCGCTGTCGGCCCTGTATGGCTGGCAATTGCACAGGCGTCTGCGCCCGTGGGCGACCGGCCAGCGCCAGGGCGATCGGGTGCCGATCCCGGTGGTGGTCATCGGCAACGCCGTCGCCGGCGGTGGCAGCGAGGATCGATCCGTCGGCGCGGACG
>DAIOSZ010000070.1:14915-15979 GCA_036752305.1 Burkholderiaceae bacterium | reverse complement strand
TCCGGTCGGTTGGCGGTGGATGCTTCGGAGATGACATCGCTATGTTTTTTCTAGCTACAGGTGACCGATTGATGCTGGGAAACGGCGTATTGAATCATCAAAACTCCCCCGAACGCAGCCCGGACAAGCTCAGCACCCGCAGGCCGCCGTATTCGACGCGGATCAGCCCGCGGGCCTGCAGGGTGGACAACGCCTCGTTCACCCGCTGGCGCGACAGCCCCACGAGGTAGGCCAGCTCCTGCTGGGTGATGCGAAGCACCTCGCCCACGCCGGGGTACAGCACCGGGTTGAACAGCGAGGCCAGGTTGCGGGCCACCCGGAGTTCGGGCGTGTTCAGGCGGTCGATCTCGCGCGCGGCGATGAACTGGCCCAGGCGCTCGTTGAGCTGGTTCATCACGAAGCGGGTGAAGCCGATGGAATGGTCGAGCAGCCAGTGGAAGGTGTCCACCGGCAGGCCGGCCACCACGCTCTTGCGCAGCGCCTGGATGTTGTAGCGGTAGACCTCGCGCTTGAGCACGGTGCCTTCGCCAAACCAGCCGCCGGGCGGCACGCCGGTGAAGGTCATGGTGCGGCCATCGGCGGTGTCGCTGCTCATCTTGAGCAGGCCCTCGACCACGCCAAACCAATACGTGGCGGGGCGGCCGACGCGGCACACGTAGTCGCCCGCCAGCGCATCGCCCACGCGCAGCACCGGCAGCATGCGGTCACGCTCGGACGGCGACAGCGCGGGCAGCCAGGGAATGCCCGCCAGCTCGGCGCTGGTGGGCTGGCGGCGCCGGTCGTGCAGCGACAGTTCCATGCTCATTTCGAAGCCTTTGACGCCGTGGCGACAGTTTCGCGGGAAATCCCTAGGCGTATTCGTCGCTCAATTGTCGTCGCACCGACAACTTGGCGTCAAACCGAACCCTACCATCCCGGGTATCGGACCCAGGCCCGGTGCGCTTGCCCGCCGCGCCACCGCCCGAACGACAGGAGACACCATGCAGACGACTTTTCCGCGGCTTTTGCTGCAGCACGCGGCCCTGCGCGGCGCGGCGCCCGCGATGCGCGAGAAAGAGTACGGC
>DAIOSZ010000070.1:2528-14905 GCA_036752305.1 Burkholderiaceae bacterium | reverse complement strand
GAGAACGCCCGCAAGTCTTACGAGAGCGCCAAGCAGGCGGGGCAGGCGGTCGGCTTCATAGGGATGGCCGTCGCCATCCTGCAACCAGAAGACGGCGGTCGCGAACCCGTCCTTGGTCGTATAGGTGCGCGCATCGACGATATTGGCCCCGACCAGTGCCAGCGCGCCGGCCATGCGCGAGAAGGAATACGGCATCTGGCAGACCCACAGCTGGGCCGACATGGCCACCCTCGTCGAGCGGGTGTCCTGCGGCCTGCACCAGGCCGGGTTGACGCGCGGCGAGCATCTGGTGGTGATCGGCGCCAACCGCCCCAGCCTGAACGCGACGATGCTGGCCGCACAGGCGCTCGGTGCAATCCCGATTCCGCTGTACCAGGACGCGGTGGCCACCGAGTGCGTGTTTCCGATCAACAACGCCGAGGTCCGCTTCGCGCTGGTGGAAGACCAGGAGCAGGTGGACAAGATGCTGGAGATCCGCGAGCAATGCCCGCAGCTCACGCACATCTACTATGACGAGCCGCGCGGCCTGCGCAACTACGACGCGCCGGGCCTGGCGTCGCTGGAGGAGTTGATCGGCGCCGGCGCGGCCTTCGCGCACCAGCATCCGGAATTCTTCAAGGAGGAAGTGGAGAAAGCCAAGCCCGGCGACGTGGCCGCGATGTTCTTCACCTCCGGCACCACCGGCAACCCCAAGGGCGTGGTGCACACGCACAACAGCCTGATCGACCGCGCGCGCGCAGGTGCCAATTTCGACCACCTGACCAACGCCGAGGACGTGCTGGCCTATCTGCCGCCGGCCTGGATCGGCCAGAACATCTTCAGCTACGCGCAGTGGCTGGCCTGCGGCTACGTGGTCAACTGCCCGGAGAGCGCGTCCACGATCGCCATCGACCTCAAGGAGATCGGCCCGACTTACTACTTCGCGCCGCCGCGCGTGTTCGAGGGCATGCTCACCAGCGTGATGATCCGCATGGAGGACGCGGGTGCTTTCAAGCGCAAGCTGTTCCAGCGCTGCATGGCGCTGGCCAAGCGGGTTGGCCCCGACCTGATGGACGGCAAGCCCGTGGGCGGCATGGACAAACTGCTCTACGCGCTGGGCAACTGGATGATCTATGGCCCGCTGCGCAACAACCTGGGCCTCAGCCGCGTGCGGGTGGCCTACACGGCGGGCGAGGCGATCGGTCCGGACCTGTTCAGCTTCTACCGCTCGATCGGCGTGAACCTCAAGCAGCTGTATGGATCGACCGAGACCGCCGTGTTCGTCTGCCTGCAACCCGACCACGAAGCGCGCGCCGACACCGTGGGCGTGCCCATCGAGGGCGTGGAGATCAAGCTCGCGCCGGACGGCGAGATCCTGGTCAAGTCGCCGGGCCTGCTCAAGGAGTACTACAAGAATCCCAAGGCCACCGACGAAGTGCTCGGCGCCGACGGCTGGTACCACACCAGCGATGCGGGTTTCATCGACAACCATGGCCACCTGAAGATCATCGACCGCGTCAAGGACGTGGGCCGCATCGTCGGCGGCCCCAACGACGGCGCCATGTTCGCGCCCAAGTACGTGGAGAACAAGCTCAAGTTCTTCCCGTTCATCAAGGAAGCGGTGGCGCTGGGCGACAAGCGCGACCATGTCTGCGCGATGCTCAACATCGACTTCGAGGCCGTGGGCAACTGGGCCGAGCGGCGCAATCTGCCGTACGCGGGCTATACCGACCTGGCCGGCAAGCCAGAGGTGTATGCGCTGATCAAGGACTGCGTCGAGCAGGTCAACGCCGATCTCGCGCAGGACGCCTTGCTCGCGGGCGGCCAGATCCGGCGCTTCCTGGTTTTGCACAAGGAACTGGACGCCGACGACGGCGAACTGACGCGCACCAACAAGGTCCGTCGCGGATTCATCGCCGAGAAGTACGGCGTGCTGGTCGATGCGCTGTACGCGGGTCTGGCCGAGCAATTCATCGAGACCCAGGTCAAGTTCGAGGACGGCCGCACCGGTAAGGTCAGCGCCACGCTCAAGTTGCAGGATGCCAAGACCTTCGCGCAGGTCCGGGCGGCGGCGTAGGAAGGCATGTGATGGCAGAAAAGAAGATCGGCGATGTCATTCTGGACATCAAGAACATCAGCCTGCGCTTTGGCGGCGTCAAGGCGCTCACGGACATCAGCTTCAACGTCAAGGAGCATGAAATCCGCGCCATCATCGGCCCCAATGGCGCGGGCAAGAGTTCGATGCTCAACTGCATCAACGGCGTCTACACGCCCTCCGAGGGTTCGATCACGTTCCGTGGCAAGACCTTCAGCCACATGAACTCGCGCCAAGTGGCCGAGATGGGCGTGGCGCGCACCTTCCAGAACCTGGCGCTGTTCAAGGGCATGAGCGTGCTCGACAACATCATGTCGGGCCGCAACCTCAAGATCAAGAGCAACCTGCTGCTTCAGGCGCTGCGCTGGGGCCCGGCCGAGCGCGAGGAAATCGCGCAGCGCGCGGTGGTCGAGCACATCATCGACTTCCTGGAAATCCAGGCCTATCGCAAAACGCCGGTGGGCCAGTTGCCCTACGGCCTGCAAAAGCGCGTGGACCTGGGGCGCGCGCTCGCGCTGGAGCCGCAGGTGCTGCTGCTGGACGAACCGATGGCCGGCATGAACGTGGAGGAAAAGCAGGACATGTGCCGCTTCATCCTCGACGTGAACGACGAGTTCGGCACGACGATCGTGCTGATCGAGCACGACATGGGCGTGGTGATGGACATCTCGGACCGCGTGGTGGTGCTCGACTACGGCAAGAAGATCGGCGACGGCAGTCCCGACGAGGTGCGCCAGAGCGAGGAAGTGATCAAGGCCTATCTCGGCGCCGGGCACTGAAGGAGCAGCGGACATGGCATTTTTTCTGGAAACCCTGCTGGGCGGCTTGATGGCCGGCATGCTCTATGCGCTGGTGGCGCTGGGCTTCGTGCTGATCTTCAAGGCGTCGGGCGTGTTCAATTTCGCGCAGGGCGCGATGGTGTTGTTCGCCGCTCTGGCGATGGCGCGCTTTTCCGAGTGGCTGCCTCAATTGACCGGCATCACCAACCCGTGGGTGGTCAATGGCCTGGCGTTCATTGGCGCCGGCGGGGTGATGTTCATCGTCGCCTGGCTGATCGAGCGTCTGGTGCTGCGCCACCTGGTCAACCAGGAAGGCGCCACGCTGCTCATGGCCACGCTGGGCATCACCTACCTGCTCGAAGGCGTGGGCCAGACCTTGTTCGGCTCCAGCATCTACAAGATCGACATCGGCATGCCCAAGGATCCGGTCATGGCGATGGAGGACGTGTTCGCCGGCGGCATCCTGATCAACAAGGAGGACGTGATCGCCGCCATCATCGCCGCCGTGCTGGTGGCGGGCCTGGCGGTGTTCTTCCAGAAGACCGGCACCGGCCGCGCGCTGCGCGCGGTGGCCGACGACCATCAGGCTGCGCAGTCGATCGGCATTCCGCTCAACCGCATCTGGTTCATCGTCTGGTGCGTGGCCGGCGTGGTGGCGCTGGTGGCCGGCATGATCTGGGGCAGCAAGCTGGGCGTGCAGTTCTCGCTGGCCACGGTGGCGCTGCGCGCGCTGCCGGTGGTGATTCTCGGCGGCCTGACCTCGGTGCCCGGCGCCATCGTCGGCGGCCTGATCATCGGCGTGGGCGAGAAGCTCTCCGAGGTCTACATCGGCCCGCTGGTCGGAGGCGGCATCGAGATCTGGTTTGCCTATGTGCTGGCGCTGGTGTTCCTGCTGTTTCGCCCCCAAGGGCTGTTCGGCGAAAAGATCATCGACCGCGTGTGAGGCATGACGGATGACAAATGAGTCGGTGCTTGCGCTCCCCCATCCGTCATCGCACGCCGTGAGAGGAAACTGAATGTTCTACAGAGAAAACGGCCAGTTCAAGACGAGCTACCGGGCCGATCAACAGATTTTCCCGATCCTGCAGGATCGCATCGGCGTTGGCCTGCTGATCGCGGCGGCCTTCGTGGTGGTGCCGCTGGTGGCGACGGAATATTGGTTCATTTCGATCCTGCTGCCTTTCGTGATCATGTCGCTGGCCGCGCTGGGCGTGAACATCCTGGTGGGCTATTGCGGGCAGATTTCGCTGGGCTCGGGCGCCTTCATGGCCGTGGGCGCCTATGGGGCTTACAACTTCTTCATGCGCGTGCCGGACATGCCGCTGATCGCCGCGCTGATTCTGGGCGGCCTGTGCGCGACGGCGTTCGGCATCCTCTTTGGCCTGCCCAGCCTGCGCGTCAAGGGCTTGTATCTGGCGGTGGCGACGCTGGCCGCGCAGTTCTTTTCCGACTGGCTGTTCCTGCGCGTCAAGTGGTTCACGATGGACACGCCCTCGGGATCGGTGTCGGTGTCCAACTTGCAGGTGTTCGGCATTCCCCTGGACAGCCCACAGGCCAAGTACCTGTTTTGCCTGAGCATCCTCGTGGTCATGGCGCTGATGGCCAAGAACCTGGTGCGCGGGGCCATTGGCCGCGAGTGGATGGCCATTCGCGACATGGACGTGGCGGCGGCGGTGATCGGCATCCGCCCGATGTACGCCAAGCTGTCGGCCTTTGCGGTCAGCTCCTTCATCGTCGGCGTGGCCGGCGCGCTCTGGGCGTTCGTGTTCCTGGGCGCCTGGGAGCCGGGTGCGTTCTCGGTTGACCTGTCGTTCAAGCTGCTGTTCATGGTCATCATCGGCGGCATGGGCTCGATCATGGGCAGCTTCTTCGGCGCGGCCTTCATCGTGGTGCTGCCGATTTTCCTGAACCAGTTCCTGCCCTGGGTCATGGGGCTGGTCGGCATCACGATTTCGACCGCCGCCGTCTCGCACGCCGAGCTCATCATCTTCGGCGCGCTGATCGTGTGGTTCCTGATCGTCGAGCCGCATGGCCTGGCCAAGCTCTGGTCGGTGGGCAAGCAAAAGCTCAGGTTGTGGCCTTTCCCGCATTGAGTACCGTCCGCATTCCCTGTTTTCGTCCCTCGTTTCAACCCTAGGAGTCCTTGATGAAACTACGCGCTGTTGTTCTGGCCGCCGCTGCCGCCGCGAGCCTCATGTCCGCCGCCGGCCTGGCACAAGCCCAGGCCAAGGAGCAGTTCATTCCGGTGCTGTCGTACCGCACCGGGCCGTATGCGCCCAACGGGGTGCCCTGGGCCAATGGCTACGTGGACTACATCAAACTCGTCAACGCGCGTGGCGGCGTCAACGGGGTCAAGCTCGGTTTCGAGGAGTGCGAAACCGGCTACGACACGGCCCGCAGCGTGGAGTGCTACGAGCGCCTGAAATCCAAGGGCGCCACGGTGTTCCAGCCGCTGTCCACCGGCATCACCTTTGCACTGACCGAAAAAGCCCCCGTGGACAAGGTGCCGCTGATCACCGCAGGCTATGGCCGCAGCGAATCGCAGGACGGTGGCGTGTTCAAGTGGAACTTCCCCATCGCAGGCACCTACTGGGTGGCGGCGGACGCCATCATCCAGGCGATTGCCAAGAAGGAGGGCGGACTCGACAAGCTCAAGGGCAAGAAGATCGCGCTGGTCTACCACGACAGCCCGTTTGGCAAGGAGCCGATTCCGCTGCTGCAGGAGCGCGCCAAGCTGCAAGGCTTTGAGCTGCAGCTGCTGCCTGTGACCGCGCCCGGCGTCGAGCAGAAGGCCACCTGGCTGCAGGTGCGCCAGAGCCGCCCCGACTACGTGATGCTCTGGGGCTGGGGCGTGATGAACTCCACCGCCATCAAGGAAGCGCAAGCCACCGGCTACCCGCGCGAGAAGATGTACGGCGTGTGGTGGTCTGGCGCCGAGCCTGACGTGAAGGACGTGGCGGCAGGAGCCAAGGGCTACAACGCCGTGACCATGCAGCACGGCGCCGAGCCGAATGCCAAGGTGGTCAAGGACATCGTCGCCCAGGTGCACGACAAGGGCCAGGGCACCGGCCCCAAGGACGAAATCGGCCAGGTGCTCTACATGCGCGGCGTGATGAGCGCCATGCTCGGCATCGAGGGCATCCGCGCCGCCCAGGAGCGCTTTGGCAAGGGCAAGGTGCTCACCGGCGAACAGATCCGCTGGGGCCTGGAAAACCTGAACCTCACGCAGGCCAAGCTCGACGCGCTGGGCTTCGCGGGCGTGATGCGCCCGGTCTCCACTTCCTGCACCGACCACATGGGCGCCAACTGGGCGCGCATCCACACCTGGGACGGCGGCAAGTGGCAGTTCTCCAGCGACTGGCTGCAGGCCGACGAATCCATCATCAAGCCGCTGGTCAAGAGCACCGCGGGCAAATACGCGGCCGACAAGAAGCTGACGGCGCGCACGCCCGCCGACTGCTCCGCGTGAGGATGACCGCGCCCTGACGGGCGCATGACTTCGCCGCCGCGCAGCGCGCGGCGCGCGAGGCCCGTCATTTGTCATCAAGGCCGCGCAGCGGCGAAGTCATCCGTCATCACAGCCGCAGTGCGGCGAGGTCTTCCGGCATGAGCACCCCCAACATCGTTCTCAACGTCAACGGCATCGAGGTCATCTACAACCACGTGATCCTGGTGCTCAAGGGCGTCTCGCTCACGGTGCCCGAGGGCGGCATCGTGGCGATCCTGGGCGGCAACGGCGCGGGCAAGACGACGACGCTGCGCGCCATTTCCAACCTGCTCAAGGGCGAGCGCGGCGAGGTCACCAAGGGCTCCATCGAGCTGCGCGGCGAGCGCATCGAAAACCTGACGCCCGCCGACCTGGTCAAGCGCGGCGTGGTGCAGGTGATGGAAGGGCGCCACTGCTTTGCCCACCTGACCATCGAGGAAAACCTGCTCACTGGTAGCTACACGCGCCACGACAAGGCCGAGGTCGCGCGCAACCTGGAGAAGGTCTACAACTACTTCCCGCGCCTGAAGACGCGGCGCACCAGCCAGGCGGCCTACACCTCCGGTGGCGAGCAGCAAATGTGCGCCATTGGCCGCGCGCTGATGGCCAACCCCTCCATCGTGCTGCTCGACGAGCCCTCCATGGGCTTGGCGCCGCAGATCGTGGAAGAGGTGTTCGAGATCGTCAAGGACCTCAACCACAAGGAAAAGGTCACCTTCCTGCTGGCCGAGCAGAACACCAACATGGCGCTCAAGTACGCCGACTACGGCTACATCATGGAAAGCGGGCGCGTCGTGATGGACGGCTCGGCGGCCGACCTGCGCAGCAACGAGGACGTGAAAGAGTTCTACCTGGGCATGGGCGGCGGCGAACGCAAGAGCTTCAAGGACGTGAAGAGCTACAAGCGCCGCAAGCGCTGGTTGGCCTGACGACCACCCCCGAAGCGCTGGCGCGCCTGGCCCTCAAGGGGGGCGCACGCGGCAGCCGGGGGGACCCCGGCCGCGCGTGCACTTGGAGCGCTTACGGCTGGTGGGGGTTTTTAGGCTTTTTTTGGTACTTTTAGGGTTATAGGCATTGTGTAACGCCCACGGACAGCTACGTAAACCATAGCAATTGAACGCACCATGAATCAGCATTTCGACGCTCTGGAAACCCGCAGCCCCGCCGAGCGCGAGGCGGCGTGGATGGCCCAACTGCCCGCGCAAGTCGCGCACGCGCAGGCCGAAACGGCTGCGTTCGCCGAGATTCTCAAAGGCGTGGACGCCAAGGCCGTCACCTCGCGCGCCGCGCTCGCCAGGCTGCCCGTCACGCGCAAGAGCGCCTTGCAGGAGCGCCAGCGGGCCGCGCGGGCCGCTGGCGGCAACGCTTTTGGCGGATTCGCCGCCATCGGCTATGGCCGTGCCATGCCGCGCCTGTTTGCCAGCCCGGGGCCGATCTATGAACCCGACGGCGCGGCGCGCGACTACTGGCGCGCCGCCCGCGCGCTGTACGCGGCGGGCTTTCGTGAAGGCGATCTGGTGCACAACGCCTTCAGCTACCACATGACGCCCGGCGCCTTCATCATGGAGTCGGGCGCGCACGCCATCGGCTGCACCGTGTTCCCCGCCGGCACCGGGCAGACCGAGCAGCAGTTGCAGGCCATCGCCGATTTGCGCCCGTCAGCCTACCTGGGCACGCCGAGTTTTTTGCGCATCCTGGTCGACAAAGCCGCGGAATCGGGCTCCCCCATCGGCAGCCTCACCAAGGGTCTGGTCGGCGGTGAAGCCTTTCCGCCGTCGCTGCGCGACTGGTTCGCCGAGCGGGGGCTGGCGGTCTACCAGAGCTACGCCACCGCCGACGTGGGCCTGATCGCCTACGAAACCTCCGCGCGCGAGGGCCTGGTGATCGACGAGGGCGTGATCGTCGAGATCGTCCGCCCGGGCACCGGTGACCCGCTGCCCGATGGCGAGGTGGGCGAGGTCGTCGTGACCGTGCTCAACCCGGACTACCCACTGATCCGCTTTGGCACCGGCGACCTGTCGGCCATCCTGGCCGGGCCTTGCCCCACGGGCCGCACCGCGCCGCGCATCAAGGGCTGGATGGGCCGCGCCGACCAGACCACCAAGATCCGCGGCATGTTCGTCCACCCGGGCCAGGTGGCCGAGGTCGTCAAGCGCTTTCCCGAAATCACCAAGGCGCGCCTGGTGGTCAGCGGCGAAATGGCCAATGACCAGATGACGCTGTGGGTGGAATCCGCCTGCTCCGGCCCCGACAGCTTCCAGACCCGCGTGGGCGATGCCGTGCGCGACGTGACCAAGCTGCGCGCCGTGATCGAGGTGGTCGCGCCCGGCACGCTGCCCAACGACGGCAAGGTGATCGAAGACGCCCGCAGCTATCAGTGAGCCGCGCCCCAGCCTCCAGCGGCCGGGCGGTCGCACGCGCCCGGTCGCGACCTGGCGCTTCAGAAAAGATAGCTGACCGTGGTGACGTCTACGGGGAAATTGGCTTTTCCACCGTCACAATCCCACTTTGCGGATGTGGGCCTGCTGCCGCGACGTGGATCGGCTTGCGACACTCATGTGCTACGTGCAACTGTCGCTGTTGCATATCCCGGCTGCCGTGATCGTGGGCAACTCGCTTGCCTTGGAGGTACAAGAGGTGTTTTACACCCCCGCGCATTACCCCCATCGGTGGGATGACCGCTTGGCGGTTCGTCGTGCCGGGGAGGCCATGAAGCAACCAGAGAGGCTTCCTGCCCTTCCCCACCGCCGTCCTCTCCAAGACCCGAGCCGAACCCGTTCGTGCCCACCGCCCAGCGGGCAGCATCAGTTCGATTTTGGGTTTTGAATTTTCCCCTCTGGCGTGTCCAGAGGGGGTTTTTGATGGACTGAGGGGTCAGGCAATGTTGAGACAATCATATCTGCAATAGGGATTCTCGATGTCACGCCGGTTTCGGGGTCATACAGCAACACATAATTATATGAACTGAGCACAAGTCGACCAAGGGCGGAAAATGGTTTGATTGGGTCTTTGGAGATGACTTTGACGCATGTTGCGACGGTGCTTTCTTGTTCTGAAGGGAAATACCCTTTTATATGATCGGTTTCATCTCTTTCGATTTTACGTCCGACAGCACATTGATATGGGGCACGGATAAATTCATGCGCATATGCCTGTCCAGTGAAGTACCCATAAAGAGGCAACATGATCACAAGAATTGCAGCACCCACTATTCCAACAACCATAACCAGGGGAGTCGCAACAATGAAAAATATCAACACAACAGGCCCGCGATATTTAAAGATGACCCATGATTTCACTTTCCTTTCAATATTAGAATATTTTCGACGAAAGATCCCATTTCCGGTTACTTCTGTTAGCGTTAAACAGAGCGTCAGAGCAATCGCTATGGTCAATGGCCAGAAATATGCAGAATATAGTTTTCTAATAATTCCACGAGAAGACTCAGAGAAAACTATTTTGATGAAAATCATCAACCCTTGCCACGTGTTCATCAGCAAGTCAAACGGGCCAGATATTAGGCCTGTGTGGTCAAAGCGAAACGTGCTCGCTATCCCCATGATCACGCCGTATCCGAGCAACGAGAACACAAGGGCCAGCAGTGCGATGATCTGACCCATATGAGAAAGCCAGTGCTTGAACAAGCTAGGCTTTGGTTGCTCCACCACTCCTCGATCTTGGTTTTGATGATGCAAACGCCTCGGGATTTTTCTCTGCGGCAGCATGGTGAAGTCACTCCCTGGGTAGACCTACTGAGTCGTACTGCTTGTCCTGGAAATCCACAAACTGATAGCGTCTGCGTTAGAACTCGCCCCCAGTCTAAAGAAGAAGTTTTATTTGTTCTTTGGGATTTTTCGTGATGTATGGATTATATCCATAACCTCCCACTTCCCTTTTCTTGCAGTTCGTATGTAGGCGACATAAGGAAGTCTACTAATCACGAGCTTTCGAGTCCCTGGGTATACGTCGCTTTCCGGGACGCTCATCTCAAATCCCTCAATATCGGATATTTGTTGCAAAATCCTTTCTTCAATTGAGTCCGCGAGTTGAATGCCCGATTTCCTTTCGTAGTATTTGAGTATTTCAAATAAGCTATCTTCTGCCTCTTGGGAAAGTCTTATCGGCATGGTTTGACTTGGTAAACTATTTGGAGGCCCGCCATTCTGCCCGCCGCTGTTTTAAGTGTGCTCGAACTTCTTCGAGAGTATGAGTTCTCATCTCACCACTATCAAGCAATCGAATGGTTCGCTCCAGCCGAGCCCGTAGCCACTCGTCGTAGCCGTCTTCCTTCGCTTCTTCGAGCGTTGGGTTAGCGGTCACGATGAACGGCAGGGTTTTGGTTCTTTGCACTTGCTGAAGAAAAAGCTGCATCGCTGTAGATGGGCTCAAGCCCATTTCCTTGAACACCGCAAAGGCTCCTTCCTTGATCGTGGAGTCGGTGCGGAACTGGACGGTGGTATCGAGAGGCATGGAAATACTCATGAGAGCTAATTATGTAGCGACATTGTATTGACAACGGCAATCTAGTCAAGGCCCTTCTTCTCCATTGCGGGGCTGTTCGATCGCCGCACCGGGACGCTCCGTCGGTACCCGAATGCGATCGCCGTTCTGCAGGTTCACCCGTGCCAGTTCAGTATTGAGATCATCCGCTCGTCGTGCGATCTCCCCAGCGTACCTCAGCCGCAATCATCCTCTAGGGAACTAGCGCTCACGCGGAGCGGGAGATTTACTGACGGACATCGACTCCCTTCATGAGAACCACTCAACCTAAATTCGGCAGCTATCTCGTCGCTGTAAGCGCTGGCGGGGGTATAGGCAGCCCGATCTGGCCGACGATGCGCTGACAGATGTAGGCCAGCAACGTGGCCCAGCGATCGATCTTGGGCAAATGCTGCGTAGCCGCCCTGACGTGCCCGATGGCCGCTTGGACATTGGCGATCATCGATTTGATCAGGCCCACTTCGGCGTGCATGGGCGTGAGGTAAAGCGTGGTCTGGTTGCCGCTGCTGGCGGCGCAGCCCACCGCGGCCAGCAGCAACGGCCGACTGGTCAGCGCCTCGCGCCGCGCCTGCGGGTTGGCCGCCCGCACGTACCAGCTCCACCAGTTGTAGACCAGCGCCACCGCGCGCGCGGTGATCTGGCTGCGGTGCATGTCTTGGGTGGTGAAGCCGCCCCAGCCCCATTGGTTCTTCAGCTCGTTAAAGCCGTTCTCGCAGTCACAGCGGCCGCGGTAGAGTTGAGTGTGCCAAATCGCTCCAACCCCGCGCCAGCGTTGAGAAAATCAACCAATGCTTGCTGTCAGCTGCCGGACTTAGGCTCAAAAAAATAGCTGCCCGTCGTGACGTCTACAGGGAAAACTGGCTTTTCCACCGTTGAAACTCAGCTTGGCGAACGAGATTTTGTAGAGATATCTACAATATTTGTCACAACATCTACAAAATCCGCGATTTCAGGGCATTTTCGAGTCAGTTTTTGGCATCATTTTGACGTTTTGTTCAATAGATGCCACCACGGGCAGCTATCACTATGATAGCTTTAACCGTCACCACCCGTCGTAGCGTTTACCGTCGTACGCCATGAAGACGCCCCGGTCGGCGGCGGTGAGAGCGGCCAGGCTGCCGATCAGCCCCGCGGCGCTGTCGGGCACGGTCACGGTGGCGTTGGCGCCGCCCATCTCGGTCTGCACCCAGCCGGGGTGAAACAGCGCAAAGAGCGCATCGGGGTAGCTGGGCTGCGCGGCCTTCACCGACATGTTGAGCGCCGCCTTGCTCACGCGGTAGAGCCACGCGCCGCCGCTGCTGACGCTGCCGATGTGGCCCATCTGGCTGGTGATGAAGCCAAAGCGCCCGCGCGCGGCTTCCACCAGCGGCGCGACCTGCGGGATGACCTGCATCGCGCCGAGCACGTTGGCGTGCATCACACGGTCGAAATCGGGTTGCGTGGGCGGTGTGCGCGCATCGGCGCGGTCGATCACGCCCGCGATGTACCAGGCCACATCGATCTTTTCACCGTCGAGCTGCCCGCTCAGGGCGCTCAC
>DAIOSZ010000070.1:0-2518 GCA_036752305.1 Burkholderiaceae bacterium | reverse complement strand
AGCGTCTGGGCGCCCAGTTCCTTGAGGCGGCCCAGCGCCGCGTCGTCGCGCGCGGTCGCGATCAGGCGCGTGCCGCCCTGGCGCGCGTACTGCCGCGCCATTTCAAGTCCGATGCCGCGCGAGGCGCCAATCAGCAGGGTGGTGCTCATCCGGGTTCTCCTTGACGGTAGCCCTCGGCCACCAGTTGTGCGCGGTAGCGCGCGGCCGCTTCGGCCTCGGTTTCGGGAACGATGGCCGCGCCGAGCTGGGCGCGCAGCATCGCGTTCATCGACGGAAAAGTCCCCGGCGCCGCGCGCGCCTCGTCCGCCCACAGGCGCGAGCGCATCAGCGCCTTGGGGCAGTGCAGATAGGCCTCGCGCACGGCCACGCAGATCACCAGACGCGGCGGAGCGCTGACGCCTTCGGCCATGAAGCGCTCGGTGTAGCGAGCCTCGTCGCGCAGCTCGGCCAAGCCGTTGACGCGCAGCACCTCGCCCACGCCGGGAATCAGGAACAGCAGGCCGATGCGCGGGTCTTGCAACAGGTTTTCCAGCGTGTCGAGCCGGTTGTTGCCGCCCGCGTCGGGCAGCAACAGCGCGCGCTCATCCTCCACCTGGACGAAGCCCGGCGGCCCGCCGCGCGGCGAGGCGTCGGCCAGCGCGCCGCCGGCGCCGACGCTGGCCACCACGCACAGCGGCGCGTGTTCAACGAAGCGGCGCTGGGTGGCGTCGAGCCGGTCGGTCTGCTTGGCCCGCGAGCGGACGCTGGCCTCGGGGTAGAGCGCGCGCAGGGCGGCAAGGGAATCGATCATGGGGTGCAAAGCTCCGCGCCGAGGCCTGAAAACCCATGCGTCAGAGCATTTCCAGCGCCAGCGCCGTCGCCTCGCCACCACCGATGCACAGCGTCGCCAGGCCCTTTTTCAAGCCCCGTGCCTTCAGCGCGTGCATCAGCGTGACCATGATGCGCGCGCCGCTGGCGCCGACCGGGTGACCCAGAGCGCAGGCACCGCCGTTGACGTTGACCTTGTCGTGCGGCACTTGCAGATCGTGCATCAGCGCCATCGGCACCACGGCGAACGCCTCGTTGATTTCCCACAGATCCACCTCGCCCACCTGCCAGCCGGCCTTGGCCAGCGCCTTCTCGGTCGCGCCGATCGGTGCGGTGGAAAACCACGCTGGCTCCTGCGCGTGCGTGGCGTGGCTGACGATGCGCGCCAACGGCTGGCAGCCCAGGCGCGCCGCGGTAGACGCGCGCATCAGCACCATGGCGGCGGCGCCGTCGTTGATGCTGGAACTGCTGGCCGCCGTGACCGTGCCGTCTTTGCGAAAGGCGGGTTTCAGCGTGGGAATCTTGTCCACCTTGATCTTGCCCGGGCCTTCATCAACGCTGACCACGCGCTCGCCGCTGCGGTCTTTTACCGTGACCGGGGCAATTTCGGCGGCAAAGGCGCCAGAGGTGGTGGCCGTCTGGGCACGCGTCACGCTGGCCACGGCAAAGGCGTCTTGCTGGGCCCGCGTGAAGCCGTATTTGGCGGCGCAATCCTCGCCAAAAGTGCCCATGCTGCGGCCGGGCTCGTAGGCGTCTTCCAGGCCGTCGAGCATCATGTGGTCGAAGATGCGGTCGTGGCCAATGCGGTATCCACCGCGGCCTTTTTGCAGCAGGTAGGGCGCGCCGGTCATGCTCTCCATGCCACCGGCCACCAGCACCTCGTGCGAACCGGCAACCAGCATGTCGTGCGCGAACATGGCCGCGCGCATGCCCGAGCCACACATCTTGCTCAGCGTGACCGCACCGGCGCTCTTCGGCAGGCCGCCCTTAAAAGCCGCCTGGCGCGCCGGCGCCTGACCCTGCCCCGCCATCAGGCAGTTGCCAAACAGCACTTCGGTCACCAGGTCGGGGGCAATGCCGGCGCGCTGGACGGCAGCGCGAATGGCCACGCCGCCCAGATCGTGCGCAGCCAGGCCAGAAAAATCGCCCTGGAACGCACCCATGGGCGTGCGGGCGGCGGAAACGATGACGATGGGGTCAGTCATGACGGTACTCCTGGTGTTCGGTTTAGCCGCCCTGGGGGCGGCGCTGGGTTGCGTAGGGTGGGTTTGGTTTGGTTGGGCGAGAAATTCGGCGCGATTCCGCGCGATTCGCTGCAAATCACTGGCGCGCCTGCGCGTCAGGCGCCGTCTTCCAGTTGATCGGCGCTGGTGGCGTCATCGGGGCCACCGGTGCCGGCCGGCGCACGTGGGTAGCGTTTGATGGCGTCGCGGTAGCGGTTCACCACTTCGCCAGGGTGCGACATGGTCACACCCAGGTCTTTCACCAGCCCGTCTTTCAGGCCATAACACCAGCCGTGCACGCTGAGTGGCTGGCCGCGTTGCCAGGCGTCCTGCACCACGGTGGATTGCGCCACGTTGCCCACCTGCTCGATCACGTTCATCTCGCACAACACGTCTTCCTGCTCGTGTGTGCACAGGTGCATGAGCCGACCACGCTGGCGCATCTTCACGTCGTACACATGGCGCAACCAGTTGTCGGCCAGGCCAAC
>DAIOSZ010000069.1:395-16068 GCA_036752305.1 Burkholderiaceae bacterium | reverse complement strand
TGCCCGGGCGCGGCGCGGACAAGCAGGATTGCGCCCTCGCCCGCCTCGCGCCGCACGGGCCGTTGTACGTGGTGCATCGGCTCGACCAGGCCACCAGCGGCATCTGGCTGCTGGCCCGCACCCGCGCGGCACAGCGGTCGCTGGCCTGGCAGTTCCAGCAGCGCCGCGTCGAGAAAAGCTACGAGGCGCTGGTGACGGGCCACCTGCAAGGCCAGGGGACCATCGACCTGCCACTGGCCGCCGACTGGCCAAACCGGCCGCGCCAACGGGTCGATCACGAGGCCGGCAAGCCCAGCCAGACCCGCTGGAGCGCCGTGTCTTTCAACGCCCGGGCCGGGCATACCCGCCTGGCCCTCGTCCCCGAAACCGGCCGCACGCACCAGTTGCGCGTGCATCTGCTGGCCATCGGCCACCCGATCGTGGGCGACCTGCTGTACGGCCAGCCCGACGCCGGGCGGCTGATGCTGCACGCCAGCGCCCTGGCGTTCGAGCATCCGGTCACCGGCGAGCGCGTCGCCCTGGACGACCTTCCGCCGTTCTGAGCGCCGCCGCAGCACGGTACCAGCCATTTTCAAGGACGTTTTCGGGCGACAAAGCCCTGAACACGACCACGGGTAGGTATGATTTTCATAGCGCCTTGAGTGCCGCAATGTCGCTCAGGGATGCCAGGTGGACACCACCTTGGGCGTCTCCTGCGAGCGCTCCCCGGCCAGCGCGTAGGACAGTCGGTTGGCCGCGTCGATCACCACCCGGGCGTGGCCTTCGAGGCTCGCCTCATCGAGTCGCGACGTCGGGCCGGAAATGCACACCGAGCCCAGCAGCCGCCAGCTCAGCCCGAACACCGGCGCCGCCACGCTCGACACCTGTGCCTCGCGCTCGCCCAGCGAGACGTGATAGCCCCGTCGGCGGATGGCCTCGTAGACAGCACCGGGCTCGCCGGAGAACGCCAGGATCACGCGCCCGGGCGCACCCAGGTTAAGCGGCAGCCGCATGCCGATGCGCACGTGGTGGCGCACCGACTGCGGCCCCTCCACGCGCGCGATGCAGGCACGCTCGGCGCCCTCGCGCACGTAGAACGAAGCGCTTTCCTGCGTGGCTTGCGACAGCGCGCGCAGCGTGGGTTCCACCACGTTGTTGATGTCGAACGCCGCCTGATACCGCGCTCCCAGCCAACCTGCCGCCGGCCCAAGGCGCCATTCCCCTTCCTCGCGCTGCACCATGAATCCCGAAAGGGCCAGCGTGCGCGCCAACCGCAGCACCGTGCTGTTGTGCAGCCCCGTACGGCGGCTCAGCTCGGCCAGCGTCAGATGCCGCTCGCCGATGCGAAACGCCTCCATCACCCGCAGCGCGCGCGTCACGGCGATCACGCCACCCGTCTCGGTGGCGGCGGAATCTTCGATGTCTTGAAAGTTGCGAGGCATGAAATGTACTTCACTAGATGAAGATGAATTGTATTAGATGAAAGACTCGATACAGTCCGGCGCCACACCCCATCCGCCACTGTTCGCCGAGAGACCGCTCCATGTATTCCTCCCGCCGCCTCGTCCTGCAAGCCGCGTTCGCCGCCCTGCCGGGCCTGGGTTCGCCACTGGCCCGCGCCGAGGCCTGGCCTGCCAAACCCATCCGCATCGTGGTGCCGTTCCCGGCCGGTGGCGGCACCGACATCTTGGCCCGCGAGGTGAGCGGTGCCATCGCTGGCGCCGTCCGGTGGAGCTTTGTCATCGACAACAAGCCCGGCTCGGGCGGCAACCTGGGGATCGACGCGGTCGCCAAGTCCGCGCCCGATGGCTACACCCTCGTCATCGGACAGACCGCCAACCTGGCCATCAACCCCACGCTGTACGCCAGACTGCCGTACGACCCGCTCAAGGACCTGACGCCCATCGGCCTGATTGGCAGCTCGCCGCTGCTCATCGTGACCGGTGCAACGTCTCCCTACAAAACCCTGGCCGATCTGGTGGCCGCCGCCAAGGCTAGGCCAGGCGAGCTGAACTATGCTTCGTCGGGTAACGGGACCGTCGCGCACCTGGCGATGGAACTGTTCCAGCGCGAAGCCGGCATCCGGCTGACCCACATTCCATACAAGGGCGCCTCGCAGGGGCTCACCGACGTGATCAGCGGCCAGGTGCATGTGTACGCGTCATCGGTGCCCACGCTGCTGCCTCAGGTCAAGGGCGGCAAGCTGCGCGCGCTGGCCGTCACCTCGGCCCGGCGCGCGGCCGACCTGTCGCAAACGCCCACGGTGGCCGAATCGGGCTACCCCGGCTTCAACGCCCTCACCTGGTTCGGCCTGCTCGGCCCGGCCCGCCTGCCCGCTGCCGTGGTGACCGCGGTGAACGCCGAGCTTGGCAAGGCGCTGGCTCTGCCCGCACTGCGCAAGAAGCTGGAGGAACAGGGCGTGGAGATCACGCCCGGCACGCCGGCCGAGTTTGGCAAGCTGATCGCCGCCGACATGGCGCGCTGGGGTCGCATCGTCAAGGAGACCGGCTCCAAGGCCGATTGAGCGTGCGCGCGAGGCATCCACCGTGGCCAGCCGCTACCCCTTTTCCGCAGGTCAGTCCGTCGCCCGCCCGCGCGTTGGCGCGCAGGCCTGCGACTGCCACCTGCACGTCTACGACGCGCGCTTTCCCGCCGTGGCGGGCGCCGTGCTGCATCCACCCGACGCGTCGCTGGACGACTATGCGCGGGTCCAGGCGCGGCTGGGCACCGGTCGCGCGGTGCTTGTCACGCCGTCTACCTATGGCGCCAACAACGCGCCCATGCTGGCGGCGCTGGCGCGCCTGGGCGCGCGCGGCCGGGGCGTGGCGGTGATCACCGGCGGCGGGAGCGGCGCCGCGCTCCGCGGCCTGCACGCACAGGGCGTGCGTGGCGGGCGGATCAACCTGTCGCTGGGCGTGACCAACCCGGCGAGCGCCATCGAGCCCCTGGCGCGGCGCGTGGCGCCGCTGGGGTGGCACCTGCAGGTGCTCATGCCAGCCGACCAGCTCGCGGCCCTTGGCCCGGTATGGCGGCGCCTGCCCGTGCCGCTGGTGTTCGACCATTTCGGCCGTCTGTCGCCCTCGCATGTCGGCACGCACGCGGCGCACGGCCTGCTGCTGGAACTGCTGGCCGCCGGGCGAGCGTGGGTCAAGCTGTCGGGCGGCTACATCGTCAGCCCGACCGGCAGCGTGGAAGACCCGGCGCTGGACGGCCTGGCGCGCAGCTTCATCGCGGCCGCGCCGGAGCGCGTCGTCTGGGGCAGCGACTGGCCGCACGCCAGCGCCTCGGCCGGGCACCAGGCCATGCCCGACGACGCACGCCAGATGGAGCGCCTGGCCGAATGGGCCGGCGACGGCGGGCAATTGAACGCGATCCTGGTCGACAACCCCGCGCGGCTATATGGCTTCGACACCCTTCCCACGGACCTCACCCATGACTGACGGCAACACCGAATCGATTTCCGCGACAGCCCGCGCGCCGCGACGGCTCGTTTCAGCGCCATCCAGCCCGCCGGATCTGACGCGCCGCGCCTTCGTCGCCACGGCGGCAGCGGCCTGGATACCTTGCGCCCTCGCGCAGGGCGGCTGGCCCGCCGCCCGCCCCATCACCTGGGTCGTGCCCTATCCAGCGGGTGGCACGACCGACATCCTGGGCCGCGGCCTGGCGCCCATCCTGGCGACGGCGCTGGGCACGCCCGTGGTAGTGGACAACAAGGCCGGCGCCACGGGCACCATCGGCGGCGCCTTCGTCGCCCGAGGCGCGGCGGACGGTTTTACGGTGCTGGGCACGTCCATCGGCCCGCAGGCCATCGCGCCGCATCTGATGGGCAGGCTCTCCTACGACCCGCTGCGCGATCTGGAGCCGGTGGCGCTCATCGGCAGCATCCCGCACCTGCTCGTGACGGCGGCCCCGCAACCCTTTCACTCGGTAGCCGACCTGGTGGCGACCGCCCGGGCCAAGCCAGGGGAACTGGCCTTCGCCTCGGGCGGCAGCGGCACCATCTTGCAGATGCAGGCCGAGCTGCTGGCGCTGCAAAGCGGCACGCGCTTCATCCACGTGCCGTACAAGGGCGATACCCCCGCGCTGCAGGACACCCTGGCCGGGCAGGTGCAGTTCATGTTCGCGCCAGTAGCCGCCGCGCTGCAGCACGTGCGCGCGGGCAAGCTGCGGGCACTGGCCGTGACCTCGGCCACGCGGCTGAAGACGCTGCCGGAAATCCCGACGATGAACGAACAGGGCTACAAGGACTTCGTCACCGAGCAGTGGCAGGCGGCCTACCTGCCCGCGCGTACTCCGGCGGCCATCGTGCAGCGCCTGAACGCCGAGATCAACCAGGCGCTGCGCGACACCGCCATGACGGACCTGGCAACCAGGCTCGGCATCACCTTGGTCGGAGGCGCGCCGCAACGGCTGGCCGACCGGCAGACCGCCGACTCCGCCACCTGGGCACGCGTGATCCGCGCCGCCCACATCAAGGCCGACTGAACTCCGCGGCCCCGACCCACTCCTTCCAAACCAACCAAGAGGCATCCATGACTCCAGACATCGTGCGCGACTTCGAGCGCGTTTCCCCCGATCTCGTGCGCCAGGCCGCCGAATTCCAGGCCGCCATCCTGGCCGACGTGGCCGGCCGACGCGGCGCCCTGCACGGCCGCGTCCGCGCGTTGCGCCCGCGCATGCAGGTGGCGGGACCGGCCCTCACGGTCGAGGTACGCCCGGGCGACAACCTGATGATCCACGCCGCCATCTCGCTGGCAAAGCCCGGCGACGTGCTCGTCATCGACGGCAAGGGCGACCAGACCTCGGCACTGATGGGCACGATCATGATGACCGCCTGTCAGCAACTCGGCATCGCCGGCGTGGTGGTGGACGGTGCGGTGCGCGACAGCCTCGAACTCGAGGACATGGGCTTTCCAGTGTTCTCCGTGGGAACCAATCCCAACGGTCCGACGAAGAACGTCGCCGGCCGCATTGGCCACCCGATCAGTTGCGGGGGCGTGAGCGTGAACCCGGGCGACTTCGTGCTGGCCGACGCCGACGGCGTGGTCGTGATTGAGCGCGAGAAGCTCGCGAGCCTGATTCCGGTGGCGCGTAAGAAGGTGGAGGACGAGGCCAAGCGCATCGCGCAGATCAAGGCCGGCAACACCGCCGCAGGATGGCTGAACGCCTCGCTGGTGGCGGCCGGCGTGCTCAAGCCGGGAGAGAGCCTGTGAGCCGACCCACACTCATCGTCACCGGCGCCGACCTCGCGCCCCAGGCACTGGAACTGCTGACGGACTTCGACCTGGTCTACGCCGGCAAGAAGCCGCAGGACTACGACCTCGTCGCGCTGTGCCGCGCGCATGACCCCGTGGCCATCATCGTGCGCTACGGCACCGTGGGGGCCGATGCCATGGATGCCGCGCCGTCGCTGCGCGTGATCTCCAAGCACGGCAGCGGCACCGACACCATCGACAAGGCCGCCGCCCAGGAACGCGGCATCGCGGTGCGCGCCGCCGCCGGCGCCAACGCCGCCGCGGTGGCCGAGCAGGCGCTGGCGCTTCTGCTGGCCTGCGCCAAGTCCGTGGTCACGCTCAATGCGCGCATGCACGCCGGGCACTGGGACAAGGCCACGCACAAAAGCATCGAACTGCAAGGCCGCACGATCGGCATCGTCGGCCTGGGCGCCATCGGTCAGCGCTTTGCACGCATGTGCGACGCCATGGGCATGCGGGTGCTCGGCTTCGACCCCTTCGCCGCCGATCTGCCCGCCTACATCCAGCGCGCCAGCCTGGAGACGATCTGGCGCGAGTCCGACGCCCTCTCGCTGCACTGCCCGCTGACCCCCGAAAACCGGAACCTGATCAACGAACGGACACTGGCGCAGTGCAAACGCGGCGTGCTGCTGGTCAACACCGCGCGCGGCGGCCTGATCGACGAGGCCGCGCTGCTCGCCGCGCTGCGCTCGGGCCAGGTGGGCGGCGCCGGGCTGGACAGCTTCGCCGTGGAGCCAATGACCGCGCCGCATCCGTTTCATGGCGTGCCCAACCTGGTGCTCAGCCCGCACATCGGCGGCGTCACGCTCGACGCCTACGTGAACATGGGCGTGGGCGCCGCGCGCAACGTGCTGGACGTGCTCGCCGCCGCACCCACCCAGGCCACTTAAGAGCCAGCCCATGCCGCAACGCTGGAAATACGCGCCACCCGGAAGCCACTGGGGAGAGTTCGGCCCCGACGACCGCCTGGGCCGCATGAACCTCGTCGATGCCACCAAGGTCAGGCAAGGCGTCGCCGAAGTGCGCGAAGGCCGAACGTTCTGCCTCTCGCTGCCGCTGGACGTTCCCGGTGGACGCTCGCTCAACGGCCGACGCATGCCGCCGCGCCTGTACGGCACGCCGCGCGACGGCGCCAGCGCGGGCGCGCAGGGCTTTTGCTGGTCGTATGCGGCAGAGGACCCGTTGCTCACCGACGTGGTGTGCGACGAGGTGATGCTGATGAACACCCAGTATTCCACGCAGTGGGACAGCCTGGCGCACATCGGCGGCCGCTTCGACGCCGACGGTGACGGCCAGGCCGAAGCGGTGTTCTACAACGGCTTTCGCGCCGGCGTGGACATCACGCCCGGCGCCACCGATGCCACGGCCTGCGAGGACTGGGCGCGCTACCCCGGCCCAGACGCGACCGCGCTGGGCGTGGCAAACCTCGCCGCGCACGGCGTGCAAGGCCGTGGCGTGCTGATCGATCTGGAGCGCCACCTCGGCCGCCGTCGGGAAGCCGTTGGCTACGAGCGCCTGATGCGCATTCTGCAGGCCGACCGCGTGGAGATCGAGCCCGGCGACATGGTGTGCCTGCACACCGGCTTCGCCGATACGCTGCTCACGATGCACCGGAAGCCCGACCTGCAACGCCTGCACGAGACCGGCAGCGGCCTGGACGGTGCCGACGAGCGCTTGCTGGGCTGGATCACCGACGTGCGCCTGGCCTGCGTGATCGCCGACAACCCGGCCGTGGAACTGACGGGCGTTCCCTTGCTCGGCGGCCTCACGCCGATGCGCCGTCCGCGCCTGCCGCTGCACGAGCACTGCCTTTTCAAGAATGGCATTCACCTCGGTGAGCTGTGGTGGCTTACCCCATTGGCGCACTGGCTGCGCGATGCGGGCCGCTCGCGCTTTCTGCTCACCGCGCCGCCATTGCGCCTGCCGGGCGCGGCGGGATCGCCCGTCACGCCCATCGCCACCGTTTGAGGAGCCCACCATGTCCACCGTTCCCGTTTCGCGACGCCGCTGCATGATCGCCTGTGCGTCGCTCGGCGCCGCGCCGGCACTCTGGGCACAGGAGGCCGACCGGTGGCCCGCGCGCCCCGTGCGCGTGATCGTCCCCTACGCAGCAGGCGGGAACGCCGACGCCACGGCGCGCGCGCTCGGCGTGCCGCTGGGCGAGCGACTGGGCCAACCCATCGTGGTGGACAACCGTCCTGGCGCTGGCGGCTCCATCGGCGCGGCGGCGGTGGCCAAGGCAGCGGCCGACGGCTACACGCTGCTGCTCGACGCGACGGCCTTCAGCGTCAACCCCCTGCTGATGCCCAGGCTGCCCTACGGCGGCATGGCCGATTTCGCGCCGGTCTCGCTGCTCACGCGCGCGCCACTGCTGCTTGTGGTGCCTGCCCACTCGCCGTTCCAGAACGCCAGCGAGTTGCTGCGCCAGGCCCGCGCCAAACCGGGCAGCCTGTCGTATGCCTCCGCCGGAAACGGCGGCGCGCAGCATCTGGCGGGCGAATTGTTCAAGCAGGCGGCCAAGGTCTCCATCGTGCACATCCCCTACCGGGGCGGCGCCCCGGCGCTGGCCGATCTGGCCGCCGGCCAGGTGGACCTGATGTTCAGCGCCGCGTCCGCCAGCGGCCCGCTGGTGCGCGCGGGCAAGCTGCGCGCACTGGGCGTGAGCGCGGCGCGGCGCGCCGAGGGCTTTCCGGCCGTGCCCACGCTGGCCGAGCAGGGCATCGTCGGCGTGGACGTGGCGGAATGGAACGGTCTGTTCGCTCCCACGGGCACGCCAGCACCCGTGCTCGCGCGCCTGGAATCCGACGTGCGCGCGCTGGTGACCGGCGCGGCGCTGCAGCGCCGCTGGACCGACATGGGCGTGCAGGCAGTGGGGTCGGGCAGCGCGGACTTTGGCCGCTTTCTGCAAGCCGAGGCAACGCGTTGGACGCGCGTGATCCAGACGGCGGGCATTCGATTGGACTGACGAGGAAACCCGGATGATGAAACTCCTATCCCCACGGCCGCTTGCCTGCGTGGCGCTGGCCGCGCTGGCCTTCTCCGCGCACGCCCAGCCGCGTGCTGCCTGGCCGACCAAGCCGCTGCGCATCGTGGTGGGTTTTTCCGCCGGCGGCCCGACCGACGTGGTGGCCCGCGCCTTCGCAGAGCACGCGGCGCGCGCGTTTGGCCAGCCGGTGGTGGTTGACAACAAGCCCGGCGCCAACACCATCCTGGCCGCCGAGGCCGTGGCGGCCGCGCCGCCGGATGGCCACACCCTGCTGCTGGCCGCCACGAACCACACGATGATTCCGGCTCTGTACGGTGGCCGCGTCAAGTTCGACGCCGTGCGCTCGTTCGCGCCGGTGTGCACCCTGGCAAGCAGCCCGGTGGTGTTGGTCACCGGCCCCTCGCTGCCCGCCAGGAGCCTGGCCGATTTCATGGCACAGGTGCGCCAGGCGCCCGGCAAACGCAGTCACGGCACCGCCGGGACGGGCAGCTCGGGCCATTTTCAGAGCGAGCAGTTCCTGCGCCTGACGGGCCTGTCGATGAATCACATCCCCTACAAGGGCGCCGCCCAGGTGGTGACCGATCTGATCGGCGGTCAGCTCGATGCATCCTTCGCCACGCTTGGGTCGGTGTTGCCGCAGATTCAGGCGGGCAAGCTCACCGCTCTGGCCGTGGCGGCGCCCCGTCGCCGCCCACCGCTTTCTGCGGGGCCGACCTTCGCCGCAGCGGGGGTCAACGGCTACTTGGCCGATGCCTGGTACGGGCTGCTCGCGCCCGCGGGCACGCCAACGGCTGTGCTGCAAGCGCTGGAACAGGCCGCGCGCCAGTTTGGCGAGCACGCTGCCAGCACCGCCAAGCTCAATGCCCTGGGCATGGAGCCACGGCTCAGTTGCGGCGAGGGCTTCGGCGCGCAACTGGATCGCGACGTCCGTGCCTACGTCCGGCTCGCCAGCGACCTCAACCTCAAGGCCGAGTGATCGCCCACGCGATCCGGCCCTTTCCCTTTTTTACCCCGACCCGGAGACACCTCGTGACCCTGTTCCGCCTGGGCGCCACCGCCCTGACCACCACGCTGCTCGCCAGCCTGTCCCTTGCCGCCGTGGCGCAGAGCTGGCCCGCCAAACCCGTGAAGATCGTCGTGCCCTACGCGCCTGGCGGCGCCGTGGACGTGGTCACGCGCAAGATGGCGCAAAAACTCACCGAGCAGACCGGGCAGAGCTTCTTCGTCGAGAACCGCGCGGGCGCCACCGGCACCATTGGCGCACAGCTGGTCGCCAAGGCCGAGCCCGATGGCTACACGCTGATGGCCAACGACACCACGTACTCGCTGCTGCCCCATATTTTCAAGAAACTCCCCTTCGACCCCGCCAACGACCTGCGACCGGTGGGTGCGTACGTATTCGCGCCCATGGCACTGGCGGTTGGCTCGTCCTCGCGTTTCAACACGCCGCGCGAACTCATCGGCGAGGCGGAGGGCAAGGCCAACGGGGTGAGCTACGGTTCCGGCGGCGCGGGCACCACGCCGCATTTCGCCAGCGAGGCGCTGGGCATTGCCGCGGGCGCCAACTTCATGCATGTGCCGTTCAAGGGGGCGGCGGAAGCCACGCAGGCCGTGCTGTCGGGAACCATCGACATGCAGATGGCCTCCACCACCGGCCTCATGCCCAACGTGCGCGGCGGCAAGCTGCGCCTGCTGGCGGTCAGTGGTGACAAGCGCCTGGCCGCGCTGCCCGAGGTGCCCACGTTCAACGAGGCGGGCGTGCCGTGGGGCGGCGTTGTCAACTGGACCGGCCTGTGGGCCCCCAAGGGGACGCCGGACGCCGTGCTCGCCCGGCTGCAAAAGGAAATCGCCACCGCCATGGCCACGCCCGACATGAAAAGCTTTGCCGAAACCCTGGGCGCCGAACCCCGGCACGCGGGCGCCAGCGCCTTCGCGGCGATGGTCAGGGACAGCACCGAGGCCTGGGGCAAGGTGGCCGCCAACGCCGCGTTCGAGCGGCAGTAGCCTCGCGCCATGTATCTGCAACACCCACCCCGCTTCCAGGCGCTGGAGGTTTTCACCCGCATGCCTGCGGCCCTGCGCCGCACCGGTGCGCGCAGCGCCTGGGCCGACGCCAACCAGGGCGGCCGCGCGTCGGACTCGTTCCTCGAAGGTCCGGTGTTCGACGACGCGGGCAACCTCTTCGTGACCGACATCCCCTTCGGCCGCGTCTTTCGCATCAGCCCGCGCGGCGACTGGGATCTGGTCGCGCAGTGGGACGGCGAGCCCAACGGCATGAAGTTCCTCAGTGCCACGGAGCTGCTCGTCACGGACTACCGCCACGGCCTGATGCTGCTGGATCTGCCCACCGGCCAGGTACGCTCCTACCTGGAGCGGCGCAACAGCGAGCGCTTCAAGGGCGTGAACGATCTCGTGTTCGACTCCCGCGGCAACCTGTACTTCACCGACCAGGGCCAGACCGGCCTGCACGACCCCACCGGCCGCGTATACCGCCTGGCGCCCGATGGACGGCTGGACCTCCTGCTGGCCAACGTGCCCAGCCCCAACGGCATCGTCCTGTCTGCCGACGAGCGCTTTCTCTACGTTGCGGCCACACGCGGCAACTGCGTCTGGCGCATGCCGTTGCAGGCCGACGGCAGCGTCTCCAAGGCCGGCCAGTTCTTCACCTCGCACGGGCCGAGCGGTCCGGATGGACTGGCCATGGACGAAAGCGGCCGCCTGTTGGTCGCCAACCCCGGCCTGGGCTGCCTGTGGGTGCTCAACGCGCGCGCCGAACCCGAGGTGGTGCTCACCGGACCGCCGGGCGCATCCATCACCAACCTGGCTTTTGGTGGGGCTGACCGAAAAACGGTGTACTGCACCGACTCCACGCACGGCGACATCCTGCGCGCCGAACTGTCGATCGCGGGCGCGCGGCTGCACCGTCTCCGCTGAACGCCGACGCGCATCGGCGCGCAGCGAGACAATACGCCCCATGAAAGCCCCCGAACTGCTGCTGCCCGCCGGCGGCCTGGACAAGATGCGCGCCGCCTACGACTTTGGCGCCGATGCCGTCTACGCCGGGCAGCCGCGCTACTCGCTGCGCGCGCGCAACAATGAATTCCGCCTGGAGCAGCTCGCGCTGGGCATCACCGAGGCCCACGCGCGCGGCAAGAAGTTCTTCGTCACCAGCAACCTGATCGCGCACAACGACAAGGTGCGCACCTACCTGCGCGACCTGGAGCCGGTGGTGGCGCTGGGGCCCGACGCGCTGATCATGGCCGACGCGGGCCTGATCATGCAGGTGCGCGAGAAGTGGCCGCACATCCCCATCCACCTGTCGGTGCAGGCCAACACCACCAACTGGGCGGCGGTGAAGTTCTGGCAGCGCGTGGGCGTGGCGCGCATCATCCTCTCGCGCGAGCTGTCCTTGCAGGAAATTGAGCAGATTCGCCAGGAATGCCCGGACATGGAGCTGGAGGTGTTCGTGCACGGCGCGCTGTGCATCGCCTATTCCGGCCGCTGCCTGCTCAGCGGCTACTTCAACCGGCGCGACCCCAACCAGGGCACCTGCACCAACGCCTGCCGCTGGAACTACGCCACGCACGAGGCGGCGACCGACCCCAACACCGGCGAGGCCATGGCGCTGCCGATGGAGGCGGGCTTTGATTTCCACGCCGCGCAGCAGGAGGCCGATGAGGCGCCGCTGGCCTCGACCTGCGGCAACGGCCAGCGCCACCCCAAGGCCGACGCGGTGTACCTGATCGAGGAGCAGGGCCGGCCGGGGCAGCTCATGCCCATCATGGAAGACGAGCACGGCACCTACATCATGAACAGCAAGGACCTGCGCGCCGTGGAGCAGGTGGAAAAGCTGGCGCGCATCGGCGTGGATTCGCTCAAGATCGAAGGCCGCACCAAGAGCCTGTATTACGTGGCGCGCACCGCGCAGACCTACCGCCGCGCCATCGACGACGCGGTGGCGGGCCGCCCGTTCAACCCGGAGCTGATCACCGAACTCGAAGGCCTGGCCAACCGCGGCTACACCAGCGGCTTTCTGGAGCGGCGCCCGGCGGGCGACTACCAGAACTACGAAACCGGCCACTCGGTGGCGCAGCGCAGCCAGTACGTGGGCGACGTGAAGGCCTCGCGCGGCGACGGCTGGGTGGAGATCGAGACCAAGAACCGCTTCGCCGTCGGCGACATGCTGGAGATCATCCACCCCAGCGGAAACCGGCGTCTGCGCCTGGAACGCATGCAAAACAGCGACGGCGACAGCATCACGGTGGCCGCCGGCAACCCGCTGCGCGTGTGGGTGCCAGTGCCCGGACCAGCCGACGGCGCGCTGGTGGCGCGGGTTCTTGAGTCCACGCCATCGTGATCCGGTCCTGATGGGTAATCATCAAATTTCATAGCTGCCCGTGGCTGTTTTTATTGGTCTGAAGGCCAATTGAATGCCAAAAATCGACCCCAATCCAGGGCTTGGTGAGCGGAAAATCCTAAATTTTGTAGAGGTTACTACGAATTTGTAGATGTTTCTACAAATTTCATGCGCTGCGCCATTCCATGGCCGGATTTGAGGCCATTTTCAGGCATCAAACTGGCCTTAAGGCCAATAAAAACGACCACGGGCAGCTATGCTTTTAGGAATAGTAAAACCCGTCCGAATCGGCGCCGCACGCACCGTGACGGGCTTTTCAGCCTTGCCTGCGGGGCTTACTGCGTCTGCACCGCGCGCTGGATGAGGATTTCCGGTTGCGGCACGTTGGGCAGGCCGTTGACCGTGGTGGTGGGGACGGTGGCCATACGGTCAACCACGTCCATGCCCCCCACCACGCTGCCGAACACGGCGTAGCCCGGCGAGGCGGCGCTGTAGTTCAGGCCGGGGTTGTCCACCAGGTTGACGTAGAACTGCGAGGTGGCCGAGTTGGGGTCCACGGCGCGCGCCATGGCGATGGTGCCGCGCGCATTGCTCAGGCCGTTGTTCGATTCCAGCGTGATCGGCGCCTTGGTCGGACTCTTGAGCTGCATGCCGGTGGTAAAGCCGCCGCCTTGCGCGACGAAACCGGCGATCACGCGGTGGAACAGCGTGCCGGTGTAGAAGCCTGTGTTGACGTAGTCGAGGAAGTTGTTGACGGTGACCGGCGCGGCGCCGGGGTTGAGCTGCACCTGCACATTGCCCAGGCTGGTCTCGATGCGCACCTGCGGCTGCGGCACCTCGAAGGCCTTGCGCACCAGCACGTTGCCCGCACCGTCACGCGCCTCGGCGGTAAGGGTTCCAGTACCGTTGACGCGGCAGGAGATGTTGCGCACCCGCGCGTCCACCGCGGCCACGCGCTGGAGGTTGGTGCACTTGTCCACGGCGAATTCGTAGCTGGCGTTGGCGCCCAGCGCATCGGCGCTGACGGTGAAGACCGCCGTCTGCCCGTAGTGCAGCCGCGCGGCGGCGATCTCGGGCGTGGCGCACGAGGCCGCCATGCAGCGAAAGCCGGCCACGGTGTCCACGGCCAGCAACTGGTTACCGGAAATCGGGCCGAGCACGTAGGCCACGCCGTCGGCGGCGCCCAGATAGGTCTGGGTGGCCGGGTAGGCGCGCAGCGTGAAGACGTCGAGCGTTTGGTCGGCAGCATGCCCCGGAAACAGCGTGGGGTATTGGCGTTCGGCCCAGTCAAACAGCGCGCCGGGGGTGAGCGACTGCGCGCCCGCCGCGCCGGCCAAGCCGGCCAGCAGCGCCGCCGCGAGGGAACGCTTGAGAGAAAAACCAAATTTCACGGGAGAAACAGAAAATTGCACGGCCATGTCGCTTGCATCATCCAGAACCATCATGGGCGCCGATCTTAGGCGGCGAGGCAACAAGCCTCGCGTGACGCGGGTCACTCGCGCGATGCAAATGTCGGGCCGCGGCGCACAATGCCGTCTTCTTGACTCGACTGCGAGGCCCGACATGCCCGTGCGCACGCCCGACGACCTGACCGCCGCCGTCCTGGCCGAGGTCGCCAGAGCGCCCGACGCGCGCACGCGCGAGCTGCTGGGCCTGGCGGTCGGGCACCTGCACGCCTTCGTGCGCGAGGCGCGGCTGACCGAGGCCGAGTTCCAGCAGGTCTGCGGCTGGGTGGCGCAACTCGGTCAGTTGACCACGGCGTCGCACAACGAGGTGGTGCTGGCGGCGGGATCGCTGGGCGTCTCGGCGCTGGTCTGCCTGATCAACAACGGCCAGGGCGGCACGGCTCCGACCACGGCCAACCTGATGGGGCCGTTCTGGCGCGACGGTTCGCCGGCGACGGCCAATGGCGGCTCGCTGGTGCGCACGCCCGGCACGCCAGGCGAGGCGGTGTACGTGGATGCCTGGGTGGTGGACGCGCAGGGGCGCCCGGTCGAGGGCGCCCGCGTGGACGTGTGGCACACCTCGGCCGAGGGTTTTTACGAAAACCAGGACCCGGCCCAGGCCGACATGAACCTGCGCGGCCAGTTCCAGACCGACGCGCAAGGCCACGTGTGGTTCCAGAGCGTCAAGCCCGCGGGTTACCCCATTCCGCTCAGCGGCCCGGTGGGCGCGCTGCTGCGCGCGCAGGGGCGGCACAACATGCGGCCGGCGCACATCCACTTCCTGATTCACAAGGCGGGCTACAAGTCGCAGTTTTCACAGGTCTACTCGGCGGACGATCCGTTTCTCGGCACCGACGTGCAGTTTGGCGTGACCGAGGCCTTGAGCGGCCACTACCGGCGCCACGAGGCGGGCGAGCCCCCGCCGTTCGGCCAGCCGCCTGCGCCGGGGCAGGCCTGGTATTCGCTGGAGCACCGCTTCGTGCTGGACAGCGGCGAGGCGCGGCTGCCGAAAGCGCCGATCTCCGGCAAGGCCGAGGGCGCGCGGCCGGTGCGCCAGATCCTGGAGCGCCGGGGCGACTGAAGGCATTCGGCTGGAACGCGAGCGCCGATTTCAGGTGTCGTTTCGGTGAAGAACGCAATGAACCTGTCCACCAGAAGCTACAAATTTTGAAGTGAGTTTGCTCCTCGGGTGACGCCGGCCAGCGCGGGTTTCTGTCACAATGGGCGGATAACTTCTTCCAGCCGTATCGAGAGGAATCCCCATGGCCAGCGACCTCATCAAACATGTCTCCGACGCGAGCTTCGACGCCGACGTGATCCAGGCCGGCAAACCCGTTCTGGTGGACTTCTGGGCCGAGTGGTGCGGTCCGTGCCGGATGATCGCCCCGCTGCTCGACGAGGTCGCCACCTCGCACCAGGACAAGCTGCAGGTGGCGAAGATGAACGTCGATGAAAACCGCGACGTGCCCGCCAAGTTCGGCATTCGCGGCATTCCCACGCTGATGCTGTTCAAGGACGGCCAGCTCGCCGCCACGAAGGTGGGCGCGCTGTCCAAGGCGCAGTTGACGGCGTTCGTCGATCAGCACGTAGCCTGATCGGCCGCCGCGCGCTTACCAGCCACAAGCCCGCACCGTGGTGCGGGCTTGCTTTT
>DAIOSZ010000069.1:0-385 GCA_036752305.1 Burkholderiaceae bacterium | reverse complement strand
TTTCCCCCCCCCGTTTTCCTGCCATAATCGCGCCAGCATCGGTTGAGCCACCTCAGCCGGTTCTCCGGCACCGGGGCCTCGCGCCCTTATGCGTGCAACACCTCCCCCCGCCATCCGGTTCCCGATCGGACCCAACTTTTGAATAACTCCGTCAGGAGTCTTTCCATGCATTTGAACGAACTCAAGGCCCTGCACGTATCGGAAGTGCTCAAGCAGGCCGAGGCGCTGGAGATCGAGAACACCGGCCGCATGCGTAAGCAGGAACTGATGTTCGCGATCATCAAGAAGCGCGCCAAGGCCGGTGAAACGGTCTTCGCCGACGGCGTGCTCGAAATCCTGCCCGACGGCTTCGGCTTCCTGCGCAGCCCCGACACCAGCTACACCG
>DAIOSZ010000068.1:0-16184 GCA_036752305.1 Burkholderiaceae bacterium | reverse complement strand
ATCGGCGCCGACAACACCACCCTCAAGCTAAAATTAGTCGTGCAAAAGAAAAACCAAAAGACGTTCGCCTCGACTTCCCTCCCGCTCTATCAGACTCTTGCGTCCGACCTGGAACTACATATCCGGAGCGGTAAATGGAAAGCCGGCGAGCGGCTGCCCACGGAACTGGAGTTGACGCAGACGCATCAGATGAGCCGTCCGACAGTTCGTCATGCACTAGACATACTTCGGTCCAAGAGGCTCATCGAAACGTTTCCGAATCGAGGGTCGGTAGTTCTAGACCAAAACCTTCTCATCGGCGTCAGAAGTATCGACTCCATCGGCGAGATAGTCCGACTGGGACAAGAGACTCAGACTGAGGTACTCGAGTGGAGAGCCGTCGAGCTTGCAGGTGAGATGCAAGAGTTCTTCGGGCCACAGCAGCGTACCGTGTACAGGCTAGTTGGCATTCGTCGACTCGCCGGGGTTCCCGTGTATTTGATCCGAAGCCATGTCGCCGAAGAACTGGGCCGAAAAATCGCCCCCAATGAGCTTTCAACTCAAACGCCCATCGAGATCATCAAGGACGTTTTGCATATCCCAGTCGTTCACGCGACAGAGGAGGTCTGGGCAGAGAGGGCAGACAGCATGCTCGCTGAACAACTTCAAGTACCAAGGGATTCGATGGTCATCGTAGAGGAAATGCGTCTGTATGGGAAAAGAGCAGTGCCGCTCCAACTTGCAACTGCTTGGTGGCGGCCTGACCAATACCGAAGAAGGTACAAGGTCACCCGCTGAACGGCCGCGGAATCACGGACTTCCGGATTGAAACAAGTGAGAACCGGGGCCCGTTTGCTGTGCGCCTTCCTCGGCCTGAGTCTGAGCGCAAAGCCCCAGCAAGTGAAGCTCACATGCAGGTTCCTAAGGTGCGGCCGACGCCTTCGAATAACCCAACTTTCGGGAAATGGCCGCACCAATGCGTTTGATCGCCTGTGCCTGCGGTCCCTGCAAGTCGAGGTCAAGCAGCCGGTTGGGCGCAATGGCGGCAATTGCCATGACGAGTTTTCCGAAAGCGTCGAACACCGGAACGGCCATGGCACTCACACCCGGCAACAATTCGTCCTGCACGGTAGAGATGCCGTTCTGTCGGATGTTCTCAAGTTCAAGCAAAAAGTCGGAGTCGGTCTGACGTCCACTATTGGGCTCACGCTCTAGGGCTTCGAGCAAGATTTGCGGAGGCACGAAGGCGGCAAAAACCTTTCCGGTCCCCGTGTACCGCAAGGAGGCTGGTGTGCCATGCCGCATGACAACATGAACGACGGTGGGTCCGGCCTCCACGCGTACGATGACAGGCCCCAACTCGCCCCACACCGCTAGCGACACCGTGCAGCGCATTGCCGTCGCAAGTGCGGGCAGCTCGTCGCTGGCCAGCCTGACCGGATCGACATGCTGCAGGCTGATGAGGCCAGCCTCGATGGCCAGACTGCCCAGGCGGTAGTGGCTGGTGGCCTGGTCTTGCCCGATCGATCGGACCCTCCGGAAGCGCACCTGCTAGGGATGCGCGCGCGCGGCCGGCAGCCCGGCCGCGGCGGCCAAGTCTTTCAAGCACATGGGTCGACCATGCCTGACGAGTGCTTTGAGCAGCTCGCCACCTACTTCAATGCTCTGAATGCCCCTAGAGGCCTTGGCGTGTGACGGCGCCTGCCCCGTTGCCTTGGTTTTGGTTGCCATCTACGGATTCTCCATTGTGTTGCGACCTCGTAGGCTTTATAGGCATCACATTAAAACAAATTGACTTGACAATGGCAAATCATGTTGATACATTGTTCTTCATGAACAAACTAATTTGCTTTAGGCAAATTTCTGATTTACAGGAGTGAAAGAATGCACCCACGCGACATCCCTCGTGCCCTGCTTGAGAGGTCGGGAGAACAGGTTCAGGCCCTGACGTTTCCCTACGTCCGGTCGCCCGACCAGGACGCGAGCACGCCAGCGCATCACCAGGTGGTCGTTGTGGGGGCCGGCCCGGTGGGGTTGACCCTCGCCATCGATCTTGCTCAGCGCGGTCAGAAAGTGCTCGTGCTGGACAACGACCACCGGCTTTCAATCGGGTCGAGGGCTTTGTGTTTTGCCAAGCGCACACTGGAAATCTGGGACCGGCTGGGTGTGGGCCAGCAGATGGTGGACAAGGGCGTGTCGTGGAACGTGGGCCGGGTCTTCTTCAAGGAAGGCCAAGTCTTCGAATTCAACCTGCTGCCAGAGGCGGGGCACGAGCGTCCGGCCTTCATCAACCTCCAGCAGTACTATTGCGAGGCCTACCTCTTGGAGCGTCTGCTACGTTTGCCCAATGCCGAGGTGCGCTGGGGCAACAAGGTCATCGGCATCGCGACGCAAGATGACGGCGCGCTCCTCACCATTGAAACGCCTGAGGGCAACTACCAGATGGCTGCCGGTTGGGTGGTGGCCAGCGATGGTGGTCGCTCGACCATGCGTAACCTGATGGGCTTGGAAAGCAAGGGCCGAATCTTCCAGGACCGCTTCCTCATCGCAGACGTGAAGATGAAAGCGCAGTTCCCCGCCGAGCGCTGGTTCTGGTTCGACCCGCCGTTTCATCCCAACCAGAGCGTTCTTCTGCACAGAGAGCCCGACGATGTCTGGCGTATCGATTTTCAACTGGGCTGGGACGCCGACCCGGAAGAAGAAAAGAAGCCCGAGCGCATCATTCCCCGCGTCAAGGCGTTGCTGGGCAAAGATGTGGAATTCACGCTTGAGTGGGCCAGCGTCTACACATTCGCCTGCCTGCGCATGGACCAGTTTGTGCATGGCCGCGTCATCTTCGCAGGCGACTCCGCTCACGGTGTGTCGCCCTTTGGCGCGCGTGGTGCCAACAGCGGTGTGCAGGATGCGGAGAACCTGGCCTGGAAACTCGACTGGGTGCTCAAGAGCCGAGCCGGCGCCGAGCTCCTGGCCACGTATGGCGCGGAGCGCGAATTTGCCGCTGACGAGAACATCCTGAACTCAACCCGTGCCACCGACTTCATCACCCCGAAGAGCGAAGTCAGCAAGCTGTTCCGGAATGCAGTGCTGGGCCTTGCGCAGCAACACGGTTTTGCGCGCCGTATCGTCAACAGCGGGCGACTGTCGGTGCCGGCGACGCTGACCACTTCATCGCTCAACACCAACGATGTCGATGCCTTTGCTTGCCGACAGGTTCCCGGTGCGGTCTTGACGGATGCGCCGGTTGTGCTGGCGGACGGTAGCAGGGCTTGGCTGTTGCGGCAGCTGGGCCGGGACTTCACCGCGCTGGTGTTTGGCGAAGCGCCCGCGTGGCTGGCGGAATTTCCTGAAGTCTCCACGCTGGTCGTGGGCAAGGAGGTTGTCGATGCGAGTGGGCTGGTGCGTGAGCGGCTAGACGCCGCACCGGGCACGCTCTATTTGATTCGACCCGACCAACACATCTGTGCGCGCTGGAAGAGTCCGACGCGCGAACGCTTCAGCTCGGCCCTGGCACGCGCCACGGCCAAAGCCCATTGAGAGGAGTGCACTATCTTGAACACCGAAGCAACCCAACTGCCCTACGACGACATGTACGAAGCCCTGATTGCATGTCATCAGGGGCTGAGCACAGAGCAAAGCCACATGGTCAATGCTCGATTGGTCCTTCTCTTGGTCAATCACATCTCGGACATGGCCGTGCTTCGTGAAGCGTTTGCCGTGGCGCGTGCAGGTGTGGGCAGCGAAAACCCAAGCGCCACCTCAGACAAACAAGCTGTTTCCATGGTCGCATCTGTACACGCCGATTGAAAGCGCTCCATCAGCAACCCACGTTTCAACCGCTCGCTCAGCGAGCACACTCCCCGCAAAAACCAAAGATACCCATGAACTCAACCAAAACCTTTGCCTCGGCTGCAGACCTTGAAGAAAAGAAGGTCTCCTTCGACCGCCTCTCGGAACATGCCTACGCGTACACCGCCGAAGGCGACCCCAACACCGGCATCATCATCGGCGACGACGCAGTGATGGTACTCGACACTCAGGCTACACCGGTCATGGCCCAGGACGTCATTCGTCGCATCCGGGAAGTGACCGACAAGCCTATCAAGTACGTGGTGCTGAGCCACTACCACGCGGTGCGTGTGTTGGGGGCCTCGGCCTACATGGCAGAAGGCGGCGAGCAAATCATTGCCAGCCAAGATGCCTACGACATGATTGTCGAGCGGGGCCAGTTCGACAAGGACAGCGAAATCGGCCGCTTCCCTCGTCTGTTCCAGAACGTCGAAAGCGTGCCGCCGGGACTAACCTGGCCCACCATGACCTTCGTCGGCAACATGACGATTTGGCTGGGCAAGCTGGAAGTCCAGCTGCTGCAAGTTGGCCGTGGTCACACCAAGGGCGACATCGTTGCCTGGATTCCTTCGGAGAAGGTGCTTTTCAGTGGCGACCTGGTGGAGTTCGATGCGACACCGTATGCCGGTGACGCCTACTTCAAAGACTGGCCGCAAACGTTGGACAACATCGCCGCGCTCAACCCGGAGAAACTGGTACCCGGCCGCGGCGCTGCGCTTCAAACCGCTGAGCAAGTTCAGGCCGGTCTGAAAGGGACGCGCGACTTCATTCATGACGTATACGAGTCGGTGAGCACAGGCGCTGCTGCAGGCAAAGACCTGCGACAGGTGTACCAAGAAACCTTTGCCAAGCTGCAACCCAAGTACGGCCACTGGGTCATCTTCAACCACTGTATGCCGTTTGACGTGACTCGCGCCTACGACGAAGCCACCCAGTACCCCGACCCTCGCATCTGGACTGCCGAGCGCGACCGCCAGATGTGGCAGGCTCTTGAAGGCTGAGTCTCCTGGCTCGAGTTGGCACCTTGCGCCGTGAGTTCGACACCAAGCTCTGCTCGGGTTCGTAGGGTCGGTAGCTTGCAGCATGCCCCGCTCAACGCATGCTCCGTGTCGCGCCGCATCAGGAACTACCCGGTTCTGCCGCGCAGACACCTACAGCGGCCATCAGCAAAGGGTTTGATCGGCATCGTACCCTTGTAATGGCGATCGCAGCGAGGTGGCAGAGTGTGTGCAGTGCGTCAGGAAGTCCTGGGTCGCACGGCCCAGCCGCTTTTCACGGTGCAGCACGATGGTGAGCTTGCGGCTTGCCTTGGGCAGGCGCGTTTGCAGTTCAACCAGGTGCCCGTCCGCCACGCTTTGTTCCACGGCGTAGCGAGACAGGCAGCCCAGGCCATCGCTGGTCGCCACGACGCGCTTGACCGCCTCGTTGCTGCCCAGTTCGAAGCCGATACGCACCTGCGCCAGGTTGTTGAGCAACCAGTCATCCGTGGTCTGGCGTGTGCCGGAGCCGTGTTCCCGCACCACCCAGGTGGCTTGGGCCAACTGGTGGAGCGTTGCGCAGCCCTTCGCCAGGGGATGGTCAGGCGCCGCGAGGATCACCATCTCATCGTCCCGCCACGGCTGCACCAGCAGGTCGGCATGCGTCTGCGAACCCTCCACAAAGCCGATGTCGACGTCCAGTGCTGCGACCGCATCGATGACTTCACTGGTATTGCCAATGCGCAGATGGATCTTGCTCTTGGGGTGCAGTTGCGTCCACCGCGACACCAGGCTGGGCAACAGGTACTCGCCGATCGTGAAGCTGGCCGCCACCCGCAACGGCGCTGCGTGCTCGTCCGTGAACAGCGCTTGCAATTCGGCCGCCTGATCAACGAGGACCTGGGCCTTGGTCAGCAGCGCGCGCCCGTTTTCGTTGAGCTGCAGGCGCCGGCCGACGCGGTCAAACAGTTCGACGCCCAGCGCGGCCTCGAGATCCGCCAGCGAGGTGCTGGCCGCCGACTGCGAGCGCGCGATGCGATCGGCCGCCGCACGTGTGCTGCCGCCGCGCGCCGTGGCCAGAAAGACCTCCAGCTGACGCAGGTTCACGCGCAGGCGCTGGAACGATGATTGATTGGATTTATCGATCATTATGAAAGATATTATCTGATTTTTTACTTTATGACTTATGCCTATTATCAAATTCGTGAAAGGAATAAGGCGTCTCCTGCGCATCCCACATGTTTGATTGAAAAAGGTTTTTCCTGTGTCCAACTCCTTGTCGCCAACATCCGCTGCGGACACGGCCCGCCCACCAGGACTGCCGCAGCAACTGCTGCAGTTTCTCCCCGGCACGGGCCTGTGTTGTGTGATTGCGATGGCCGCGACCCTGGTGTCCACGTTGCACGGCGGGCCCCAGTTCCTGTACGCGCTGTTCTTTGGCGTGGCCTTTCACTACCTGAGCCAGGATCCCAAGACCCGGCCCGGCATCGAGTTCTGTTCGCGCACCGTGCTGCGGGTGGGCGTCGGCCTGCTCGGTGCGCGGATCACGGCGAGCCAGATTGCGGGCCTGGGCTGGACCACGGCGGGCATCGTGATCGCCGCCGTCGTGACCACGCTGCTGTGCGGGGTGCTGCTGGGCCGCTTTCTGGGTCTGAACCGCGCGCAATCCGTGCTGTCCGGCGGTGCGGTCGCCATTTGCGGCGCGTCCGCCGCCCTGGCGATCTCGGCCGTGCTGCCACGCACCAAGGACAGTGAGCGCTTTACCTTGATGGTTGTCGTGACCGTGACCGTGTTGTCCACCCTGGCCATGGTGATCTATCCGCTGGCGGCCCGGTTGCTGCATCTGCCGCCCGAGCTGGCCGGCTTGTTTCTCGGCGGCACGATCCACGATGTTGCACAGGTGGTCGGCGCAGGCTACATGCTGAGCCCGGAGACCGGCGACTACGCCACCATCGTCAAGCTGTTCCGTGTGTCCATGCTGGCCGTTGTCGTGGTCGTGGTGTCGACCTTGTTCAAGAAGGCACGTGAGCAGGGTGAAGACGGAGACGGCACCGTTGCAACCAAGCAGGCCTTGGTACCATGGTTTCTGTGGGTGTTCGTGGCGCTGGTGATCATCAATTCCATTGGGGGCGTGCCAGCAGCGGTGCAGGCGGGTCTCAACGACGTATCGCGTGCGTGTCTGGTTGTTGCCATCGCGGCCTTGGGCATCAAGACATCGTTCGGGCAACTGGCCCGCGCAGGCTGGCGGCCCTTTTTGCTGCTGCTGATCGAGACGCTGTGGATGGCCGGTATTGTGTTGGCTGCAATTTATCTAGGGCCGTGAGTCGGTTCCCCGTCTCGGGGTGATCTCAATTTCCGTGCAGAACACCGAGAAGCCAAGGGTAAACCCAGAATTCAAGGCGCTGCGATTTGCGCCGAAACCGAGATCACCCCTCATAAGTGGAGCACTTTGGGTGGCCCGCTGGGGAGCGGCGAACTTGACGGTGTAGACGGCCCGGTAGGTGTCGCCCCGGTGGTCCTCGACCACCTCCAGCACGCCGGCCGAGCCGAAACCCGTCCGCCTGGGTGCATCAGGCGTGCCAATGGCGCCGAATGGGTGGTTCCGCCCAACCGACACCTGCGCCACGGCTCATTCAGTCCAAAATTTGCCTAACATTGGATAATCCACTATTACCCAGTGTGATATTTACTAAGATCTATGATTTATTGACCTCTTAAATAGTATGTAATATCATGGTACATACTACAGTACGAAATAACGAGGTGAACCATGGCCCGAGCCGGAATCTACAAGTCTGAAGTGCTGCGTGCCCGCGATAAATTGCTGGCCGCAGGGCGCAATCCGTCCATCGATGCGGTGCGCGAAGAGCTGGGCAGCGGCTCCAAAACCACGATCCATCGCTACCTGAAGGAGATCGAGGAAGAGGAAGGGCCAGCCACCGGCAGCCGCGTAGCCGTCAGCGAGGCAATCCAGGACCTGGTGGGTCGCCTAGCCGCCCGCGTCAATGAAGAAGCGGAAGAGCGGGTCACCACGGCGCAGGCCAAGCACGCCGAGCAGCTGAGCCAACAGCAGCAAGCCGTCGCGGCCCTGAAATCCGAGGCGCTGGCCACGCGCCAGCAGCTGGAGCAAACCCAGCGGGCCCTGGCCGACGAAAAAAACGCTCACGGCAAAACCAGCGAAGCTCTGAGCCGCAAGACCCTGGAAAACACTCAGCTCGTCCAGCAGGTGGCCGACCTGCAGGAGCGCCTCGCGGCCGAAGAGCGCCATCGCCAATCCCTGGAAGAAAAGCACAAGCACGCGCGCCAGGCGCTGGAGCATTTCCGGGAATCCACAAAGGAGCAGCGCGACCAGGACCAGCGCAAGCACGAACAGCAGGTGCAGTACCTGCAGGCCGAGTTGCGCACCGTGAACGAGACCTTGGCCACCAAGCAGCAGGAAGCCGTCCATACCCTTCAGGAAAACGCACGCCTCCTGGGCGATTTGTCGCGCGCCCAGGGCGATCTGCACCAGGCTCAGGAAGAGGTGCGAGGCCTGCGGCCGCTCAAGGATGAACTGGGGTTTGCGCAAAGGCGCTCCGAGGAATTGGGCCGGCGCCTGGTTGAGCAGGACGCGGCCGTCCAGCAGCTCAGCACTTCCAAAGAGCAGTTGCAGGCCAAGGTCGACGAGCTGCTTTCCGCCAAACAACAGCTGGAACTGGCGCTGGCGACGGCCAGGTCATCCGTCACGGCCCAGGAGCAGGTCGTGGCCAGCATGCTTGAGCGCTTCAGTACGCCGGCGACTGGCCCTAATTTGGTTGCGAACCCGGTTGAAGAGGCCGGTCGTCCAGGGAAGAGAGAGTCGAAAAAGTCAACGGGGACAGGCACTTAAGCCTGTTTCTGCTGGGTTTTACATGAATCCCTGCCGACCCTCGACTACTGATCGAGTAAACAGGCACCGCAGGGTGCTACGACGCGCGCTGAGCGCGCGATGGCGCTCCTTGATCCCCTGGCGGAGGCCAGTGACAAGCGTTTGATCGTGGACCTCGATGCCGAGGGCTGGGCTCCCCTAAGCTAGCTGATCGCGATCGGATAGGGCTCTTTTTCAACACTGCTTGGCTGTCTCCATGCGAATAAACCAAACTAGCCCATCAGCGTCGAGCTGGGGGCTTGTTTCCGTTGGCGGCTGCCGAAATTGGGGTAGTCGGGGATGGCAATTGCACGCCAAGCGAAAACTGAGACAATTGATCTGTCCCGCCGGCGACGACAGTCCGCGCATCCAAGCTGATTCCGCTTCCAGCGGTGCCCCCTCTTCGCTATTCCCAACCATGTCAAACGACACCATTCATTTCCCGTCTGGCCCGGTCGATTCCCAGCCGGCGACCCGCCCACGAAAAAAACGCATCTATGTGAACGAGCAAGCCGAAGGGGGCGGCACCGCACCTGGTGGCCAGATCAAGCGGCGCAGTGGGCCCAAGCGGAAACCGGAGGCTGAACGCAAGCCGTTTATTCATGGACCAGTCAAGGTCGATCCAGACATCCTCATGACCTTCGCAACCCTCACGCGCTACGCTGACCGCAAGCACGAGTCGGTGGTGCGTGCTGCCATGGCCAACGTTATCTTCACGATTTCGGAGGCAAAAGAGTGGCCACAAGATAGGATTTGGGACTCGTTGGGGCGCTGGAACGGAACCCTGCGTGCCATCAAAGACTTGCCTGTTGATTCATCAGCACAACTGAGCCAGTGATCACGTTGAATATTGAGCCACTGGGTTGATGGATTCTTTGACTATTCGGTTGTGGATAAGTCTATCGGGTCTGCTGTTTTTCGATCTCCTTTCTGGCTCTTTGGGCGTTGCTTTGGGGGAGCCGCGCCAGCGGCACTGGAGTGCTTGAATCGCCAGCTCTCGTTGCCCGTCTCGACGATGTGGCAATGGTGCGTGAGCCGGTCAAGCAAGGCCGTGGTCGGACGATCCGACCATCCAAGAGGCGATGACGGCGCTGCGCAAGCAGTGGGAGACCGTGTCCAACGCGTACGCCCGTCCTCCCGTGGCCATCCTGCGAGCAATCCTCCTTGATGCCATTGTCCTGGCCGCCCGGTTGGATGACGCAATCTCGGTTGCGTTCGTCAACACGGCGCGCAACGCTCTGGCACAGGCAGAGACCTCTGACGAGGAGGAGGTCTGGCGCGAGGCGGTTGGCGAGATTGAAACCAAAGTCGATGCCCGCGCTGAGGAGGAATGGGCTACGCCGGAGATGATTACGGTTGACCCGCTGCAGTACGCCCCGCCCGCGGTAGCCGCGCAGAAGGTCAAGTCGCCAACCGTAGACCGAGAGGCGCTTGAGACATCAATACATCGTTCTGCAGGCCCTTGGGCCGGAAATCCGGGCAACCAGTATTCGCCTCATAGCCATCCACAACAGTGGGCCGCTTCGTTCGCGGAAAGGATGAGCGCTGTCATTGGTAGCGAGCTGGATGCTATGGCCAAGGGACTTACGCCCACTCCTGTCGACCTTGCAGGGCCGTTCACGGCGCTGGCAACTGCGGTTGCCACCCACGTCGAGAAGGCGCTCGAAAGCTTTAGCGGAGCAACGGCCGGCTTGCAGCGCCGCACCAACCTCCTCTGGTGGAAGGAAGCCCTCTACTCGCCCAGTGCCCACGAGAGTTATCTCGACCTGCCTCCCTATGAGGCGGCCGCCCTGATGGCGCTGGACCTCCATGAGCAGGTTCCGACGTACTCGCCAGCCAGCGTATCGTCGTTTCTGAAGGAATCGATCCGCTGCCTGCCCGCAGAGCCGTCTGGTGCGGATGGCGGCAAGCGGGAAGTCGCCGTGCTGGTTCAAGATGCCCGTACGACCGCATTCATGCAGCCGTTCCGCAACCTCGCGGCGCAATACGTGCAAGCAGCGGAAGGACGTGGCCCTCTGCTTTCGGTGCTTGGTCACCCGCAGAACCCTGGAACCATCGACGCCGGGCAGCTCCGTGCGCTTGTCGGCATCGATGCAACTGCAAAGATGACGCCCGCCGAGTGGGGCACCTACCTTTTCCGAGAACTTCAGAGCGCGCGAGCGACCAACGTCGGCGTCAAGCGTTCGAGGCGGAAGTAGGTCGCCATGGACCGCTGTCCGCACCCCAAATGCTCCGCTGACGACAATATCACATGCTGGCTGGGCCACATCAAGCTCGCAAATTGCCCTGAGTGGAAGAAGGTCGTCCCAACCTCCACGACCGCGCAACCTAATCCTGACGAGCTAGCCGTGCCGTGGAGCGGCTCCGCCCTTGGCGAGTCCGACCTCAACTTCATCAGTGGCAGGGGCAAGCCCATCACCGTTGGAATCGTGGGCCCGGAAAGCGCAGGAAAGACCACGGTGCTGGCCGCGTTCTATCTGTTGCTTGGTCGCGGCAACCTGACGTCCGACTACAGCCTCTTCAGCAGCTCGTACACGCTGGCTGGTTGGGAGGCGGTCGCCAATAACCTTCGCTGGAAACCTGGCCAACAAGCCCCTCACTTCCCACCGCACACCACCAGCCGAGCCGCGCGCGCACCGGGAATGCTCCACCTGGCTTTCCGCCGCCAGGATGGAACGCTGCGCGACCTGCTTTTTGCTGACGCCCCTGGAGAGTGGTTCCAGAAGTGGTCCATCAATCAGCAGTCTTCGGAAGCCGAAGGCGCCCGCTGGATTGCCAGGCATGCTGACGTCACCTTGCTGATTGCCGACCGCCAAGCGCTCGCTGGGCCCGCGAAGGGCACCGCCAGAAACGAGTTCCAGCTGCTGGCTCAGCGTGCGGTCGCTGAATCCCAAGGCCGGCGCTTGGCTCTTGTTTGGACCAAGGGCGATGTGGAAGTGGCGCCAGCGATGGAGGCGCAAATCAGGAGGGCAATGGGCTCCGCTGCATCCAATGTTCCTGAGTTCACGGTCAGCGTTTTCAAACGCGGCGAGGTCGAAGCCGCGGAAGACTTTCAGAAGCTGTTCAGCTGGATCCTTCAGACCAAGCGCCCAGGCGTGCAGCTGCCCACATCGCAAGTGGCCGGCCACGACCTGCTGTTCCGCTACGGTAGGAGATAACCGGTGTCCACCCAACACAGCATCCTTTTGGTCGGCGAATCGAATGTCGGCAAGACACACTACGGCGCGCAGTTCTTGAAGCGACTGATGGTCGAGTCATGCGCGCTTAAGCGCAATGGCGCCGCGACCAACCTGGAAGCCTTCACCACTGCGCTCAGTTGCTTGGCTGACGGCAAGGCGACCGACCACACTCCCGCCAGCACCTACGTCGAGAGCGTCTGGCCCATCAAGGACGATACCGGCCGCACCGCGGAACTCGTATGGCCGGACTACGGCGGCGAGCAGGTGCGCAACCTTGTGAAGCAGCGGCGTATTCCTGCTGCGTGGCGTGAGCGCGTCCTGGCCGCCACGGATTGGGTGGTGTTGCTTCGCTTGCACTCGCTGCGTGCGGAGGACGACCTGTTCTCCCGGCCGCTGCAGGCCTTTGCCGGCCCTGCGACCAAAGAAGTCACCGAGTACGAGTCGTCAGACCAGGCCCGAACGATCGAACTCCTGCAGATGCTGCTCTACCTCGCGCAGCTAAACCTTGACCGCAAACTGCGCAAGCCTCGCCTGACGGTGTTGCTGAGCTGCTGGGACGAGCTGGAAACCAGCGAGCTGCCGGAGAAGTTGCTTGCAGCAACGCTGCCGATGTTCTGGTCGTTCGTCCGGAGCAACTGGGAATCTCCAACGGTCATGGGTCTGTCGGCCCTGGAGAAGGCACTTAGCAAAACCGAGTCGAATGAGGAGTACGCGATTCGCGGCCCGGAGGAGTTCGGCTACGTCATCTTGCCTGATGGCAAGAAGGACAAGGACATCACGCTGCCTATCCAGCGGCTGATGGCCGAACCGGCCTGAGCGCAAATGCGAGTCGAGCAGGCCGTCTACGGACAGGTTAGTGAGCGTGGGCATGGCTTGCGGGATTCGAGCGACAAATCTCGGCTTGCGGCGGAAATCTATGGCCGGCTGGACCTTCCCGACGGCGTGCCCGGCGGGGTGCAGGGGTGGTCTCCGTTCGTCCGGGGCTTCCCCGTTGCCGACCACTATGTGCTTGCCAAGACGTTCCTGGACCCGAGCGCATCCCGCGGCGGCATGGTCCTGTCTCACGCGCTCATAGTTTGCTTGGACGACGTCTGCGACCTCGGTAGCCTGGCCCCGCTTTTCGGGCTTCTGGCAACGGCCGTAAACGAGTTCCCCATTTCGATCACGACTCTCGACCTTCAACTTGCTGGCAGTCATGAGCCGCATGCACCGGACCTGGTCGGAGCGGCCAACGCGCTGGCGACGCAGCTGCTGCTGCCGGTCGTCAGCGTAGGCGTGCCAGGATTTGAGGGACTGGTCGATGCGCTGTGGCAGAACCTCAGCCCCGAGATGCGTCGCTCTTTTGCGTTTCGACTGAGCTTTGGGCCTACCGACCTGGTGGAGCAGCCGCTGCCCACAATCGTCTGCACGCCTGAGCAGCTTCGTGCTCGCTGGCTGAAGCATGCGGTGGTCAATCCGGATGACGCCGTGCCGACGTCGACTGTGGCTTCGGTGCTTTGTGGTCAACGGCCGCTCGCGCCCTTGGTGGCGCTCGCCGCCGACCTCGGGGTGACGATTGCAACGGTCAAGGATTTGGGCCGTCTTGAGAGGCTACACACCCTCCTTGAAGGCAAGGGCGATTTCGATGACCTACTTTCGGCGGTGCGCTTGGTCGACGGTCTCTCCTCGGACCCGACGGTTGGCGTTGCCACCAAAGGCGCGCTCCTGAGCAGGCTTGTGGGACTCGTCCCCGATGCCAGCGCTAGCCAGCTGTTCGTCTTGAGGAATCTGCTCTTGGCCGGGTTCTCGCAGGCCGAGCAGTTCTGGTCGGCGGTCGAGCTTGCCGTGGCCAAGCTGAAGTTCGAGCCGGCGCAGGACGCTGAGCTCGGTGAACTCGCGCAAGCCGCAGGAGACGAGGAGCTTGCGTTCGAACCGTGGCGGGCCGCTGCCACTACGGGGCTCCTGGTCGCGTCACGCAAGGACGGTGCGCCAATCTACAAAGCGGTCTGGCGGTGGGCCGAGGGCAACTCGCCCGCGTTTTCTGCGGTCGTGGATGCCCTGCCAACTGAGCGCGCCTTTGAGCAGCGCCTCGCTGCTGCTGTGCCCAAGAAGCTCCAGGTCGCCAAGCCGGAGCAGCTGCTCGCGCCTGTGTTGAAGAAGCGCTGGCTGGTGGCCTATGGCACCGTTCTGGCTGCGACGCTGGCACCGCGTGACGCAGCGCGCCAGCAGCTCAAGGTCGACAAGGCCGCTGACCATTCCGAAGGCCTTAAGGCTGCGCTTGGCCACGCGAACGCTGCGCAGGTGCTGGAGTGCGCGGTCAGCGAGAAAGATTCACGCCTGGTGGACATGGCTGCGGACATGGCGGTTTCTGACCCCAAAGTGCTCTCCGGCATCCGTGGCCAGGACATCTCCGCGCAACAGGTCTGGGCCGCTGCAATCAAGAAGAAGTCCTCGCTGTGGAATGCGCCTAAGAAGCCCGCTGATGTTCGAGACACCGTCTTGGAGCAGCTTGTCGACGGGCATGCAGCCGAGCCGAGCCTGCTCGAAGCCTTGGCGCACACACCGCTTGCGGATGTCTGTTCGTTCCCGCGACGAGCTGAACTTTGGCATCGGCTGCCCCAACGAGATGCCTACCTGCAGGCAACAGCTGTCGGATGGCTGGAACAGGCTGGCGCCAGCGGCAAAGCAACAGCGCCCGAAGACACGCTCGAGCGAGCCATCATTGCGAGCCCCCAGCTGCGAGCTATCCTTGGTAGGCCGTCTGTGTCAGTCGACGCAAGCCTTTCGATCGTCGCCGCGCTGGCGTCGTTCTCGGAGTCGATGTTCATCACATGGCTCGAAACGATGCTGCGGGGCATGAGTATGCTTTCCACCGCTTCCTCGGAGCGGCTGGGGACGCTTGTTGCGTCCCAGCGCTGGGACCGTGCTGCGAATACTCTCGCCGACTTTTATTCGACGCGTCGGCGCGCTGACCTTTTGCCGGCGCTCCGTGCGTGTTCGGGGTTGCTGGGCATGTTTACCCGCTGGCGGCTGGGCGTGTTTGCTCCGACGGTCACTGAGAAATGGGCCGCTCTGGAAGATGCAGCATGCGATCTTTACCCCTCCGGCCCTGATGACGAGCAGCTTTGGTCACGGGCAGGAGGAAAGAAGTCCGATCTTTCTGGAGGATTCCAGAGCGGCGCCGCACGTTGGCATGCGGCGCTCAGTTCAGTTCGATTCGGCGGCCGACCTAAAGCCCGAGAGCTTCTTTTCCACATGCTGAAGGACTTCCCCGACAACGAGCAGTTGCGGCTCTACGCCAGCGACACCGACATTGTGGGCTATCGCTGATCCCCGCATCACAACCAATTTTCAATCATGACTTCGCCTGGTTATCACCAAGGACATGCGCTGCTGGTCGGCGTTTCTAAGTACCAACACATCTCATCCCTGCCGACCGCGATCCTGAACGACGTGAAGGACATCGCCGCGACGCTGTCGTCGGCTGACTACTGCGGCTACGCGCCGGACAACGTCGTGTCGCTGCTCAATGCCGATGCCACGCGAGAAACGGTGTTGGATGGTCTGAGCGCTCTGGCCGCCCGCGCTGGCGAAGATGACACCGTCTGCGTGTACTTCTCTGGTCACGGTGCAGTTCTGTCGAGCGCCGGTGGGGATGACAGTGCGCTGCTCACCGTGGACAGTGACCTTGCCGACCTCGCAGGTACCGCCATCAGTTCCGCCGATCTGGCTTCCGCACTCGGCCAAATCAAGGCAAAGCGCGTCCTTGTTTTCATCGACTCCTGCCACGCTGGCGGCGCCGCCCTTTCCAAGGGCCTGACGGACGGCCAAGGCCACGAGTTCAAGTCTGGCTACAGCCCAAGCGCTTTCGCCAAGCTCGCGGTCGGCACAGGGCGAGCCTTGATGGCATCGTGCCGCGCCGATGAGGAGTCCGGCGTCTTCACGGGAGCGAGGAACAGCATATTCACCACGGCGTTGCTTGCAGGGCTAAAGGGCGCCGCGGACAAAGACAACAGCGGGGTCATTAAGGTCTTCGACCTGTTCGAGTACGTGGCAGAAGAGGTTCCTAAGGCTGTCTCGGACGACCAGCATCCCGTCTTCAAGGCTGACAACCTTGAGCAGAACTTCCCGATCGCGTTGAGTCGCGGCGGAAGGAAATCACCTGGCAGCGCTTCCACGCCGTCAATGCCGGTCGATGCTGACCGTTGGCGCCAACTGGAGCAGTGCCTCATCGAACTCTTCCCGACCGGGCCGCGTGAACAGGAGTTGTGGACGCGGGCCGGTGGCGACCTTTCGAAGCTTCAACTCTATGGGTCGGGTCAAGCCATGTGGCATTCG
>DAIOSZ010000067.1:11653-16196 GCA_036752305.1 Burkholderiaceae bacterium | reverse complement strand
AGGACGTTTCGCCACGGCCCGATGGCAACACGCCCGACCTGCTCATCGCCCCACTGCGCGCCAATCTCACCACCTACGACGCGGCCAAGTTCGGCGGCACCGTCACGCGCAACGTGGAGCGCGTGGAGTTCACGGACGCAAAAATCGCGTTCGACATGGACGGCAACGCGGGCAAGGTGGCCAAGGCGATCACGCTGCTGTGGGGCCGCGAGACGCTGGCCAACCGCGACTACGTGGGTGTCGGCCTGAAGCTACTGGACGGCGGCTGGAGCTACGAGCAGCTGATGGCCGCGGCCATCGACCTGGTGGTGGGGCCCAATGCCAGCAACGCACAGGTGGCCAGCCGACTGGCGGGCGGCGGCTCGGTCTATGAAAGCCTGCTCAACAACGGCCAGATCAGCAAGGGCTCGCTGGGGGTGCTGATTGCCGAGGGCGCGGGCAACCTGCAGCGCGTCGATCTGGTGGGCTTGCAGGCCAGCGGGCTGGAGTATCTGTAGCGGTGCTGGCTACGGCTTGGGCCACAGCACCCACAGATTCAGCGGCTGCTTCAGGCGCCCGGCCAGCTCGCCGGCCTCGGCGCCCGAGCCTGCGTAGTAGTCGGCCCGCACGGCGCCGGTGATGGCGCTGCCGGTGTCTTGCGCCAGCACCAGGCGCGCGAGGTTGGCGGCAGGCCCGCTGGAGGCCAGCCAGACCGGCGTGCCATAGGGAATGCTCTGTGGATCAACCGCGATGGAGCGGCCCGCGGTCAGCGCCACGCCTTGGGCGCCGCGCGGGCCTTCGGCAAGCCCGCCGGGCGCGAGCGCTTCCTCGCGGAAGAACACGTAGCGCGGGTTGGACCACAGCAGCTCTTGCACGCGGCCCGGGTTGGCGCGTATCCAGGCCGAGATGCCGGGCCAGGACGCGTCGCGCGTCAGTCCCTGGTCGAGCAGCCAGCGGCCCACGCTCTTGTACGGCTGCTCGTTGGTGCCGGCAAAGGCCAGGCGCACGAGGCGGCGGCTGCCGTCGGGCTCGGTGATCATCAGGCGCCCCGAGCCCTGGATGTGCAGCACCAGGGCCTGCACCGGGTCGGACAGGTAGGCGATCTCGCGCCCACGCAGCTCGGCCTGCGCGGCGGGCAGCGTCTCCAGCTCCTGCCGCGAATACCACGGGCGGCGGCGCGTCAGGCTGGCCGGGCTCTGGTACAGCGGCACGCTGAACGCCGCCGAAGGCGCGCGCGCCGCTTCCAGCAGCGGTTCATAGTAGGCCGTGAGCAGGCCCGCGGCGTTGCCGTCCAGGCTTTCCACGCGATAAGGCGTAAAGCGCGACATCAGCCAGGCGAGCCGTCCGGCGTCATCGGCCATCAGCTGCGCGCGCATGTCGCCGCACAGGGCACCCTGGACCGCCGCCGGGCGCTCGCAGCTTTTGAGCCAGGCGTTCCAGGCTTCGTGCAGCCCGTCCTGGCCCAAGCCGGGCAACTGCGCCCAGCGGACCGGCACCCAGCGGCTGACGCCGCGCAGCATGGGCGGCGGCAGCGGCGCATCGTCGCCGGGAAGGCTCGGCGGCTCCCGGACAACCGGCGCTGGCAAGACCGAGGGCTCGGGCGCCTCGGGAGGGGCCACCCGCGGCGTGCCGCATGCCAGCAGCAGGGCCGCCGCGGCCAGTGCCAGACCGGTTCGTAGAATGTCGCGCAGGAGGTGCCGCCGCATGGCCTTGATTGTGCTGGAAGCCTTGGGGGCGCTGGCGATCCTGCTGTTGATCGTCTGGTGGACGATGTTCTCGGGCCGGGACAAGGGCGAGCTGCGCCAGCCGCCCGGGGAGGCCGTCAACGGGCGGGAAAAGCCTGGAAACGAAGACAAAAACAGCCCGTAGCCCAATAGAAACGACCACGGGTAGCTATTTTTTTCGTAGCTCCTGAATCAGCTCGACGGCGGAGCGCACAGCCATTTTGTCGAACACGCGGGCGCGGTGAACCTCCACGGTGCGCACGCTCACGCCCAGTTGATCGGCGATGCGCTTGTTGGGCAGGCCCTCGGCCACCAGGTGCATGACGGCGCGCTCGCGCACGGTCAAGCGCGTCAAGCGCGCGGCCAGGCCCTCGCGCATCTGGCGCGCCTCGATGGCCTGGCGCGAGCGCTCCAGCGCGGCTTCCACGCGATCGACCAGCATGTTGTTGGAAAACGGCTTCTCGCAGAAATCGAACGCTCCATGCTTGACCGCGTGCACCGCCGTGGGCACGTCGGCATGCCCGGTCAGAAAGATCACCGGCATCGATTCGACCGCGCCACGCGCGACGAGCTGCTCAAAAAGCGCCAGCCCGCTCATGCCGGGCATGCGCACGTCCAGCAGCAGGCAGGCCACTGCCGGCTGGACGGGTGTGCGAAGCAGCGGCAGATCGGCCGCCAGGAACGCCTCGGCCGAGGCAAAACTTTCGCTCGCCAGGCGCCGCGTGCGCAGCAGCCAGCCGAGCGCGTCACGCACGCCGGTGTCGTCGTCAACGATGTATACGATCGCGTCAGTTGCCATGTGCCAGTCGGAAAGCGAAAACCGTACCGCAAGGCTCCGCGGCCTGGTGCCACAACGTGGCACCGTGCTGCTCCAGCACGGTACGGCACAAGGATAAACCCAGGCCCATGCCTTCGGCCTTGGTGGTGAAAAACGGGGTGAACAGGCGCTCGGCCACGTCGGGCGCGATGCCAGGGCCGGCGTCGGCCACGGAAAACTGCACACCCGCCCCCGCGCCACAGCGGCTCGCCGCCAGGCGCAGGCGGCGCTGACCCACCGGCATGCCCTCCCTCGCCTGCACGCCGTTGCGCGCCAGATTCAGCAGCACCTGCTCGACCATCGCGCGCTCGCACCAGACGGCGGGCGCGCCCTCTTCCCCCTGACATTCCACCGCGACACCGAGCTTGCGCGCTTGCAAGGTGACCAGCGGCAGGATGGCGTCGAACAGCGCGCGCGGCGCCACGGCCTCGCGCCCAAGAGCCCGGCGGCGCACGGCGTCCTGCACGCTCTTGATGACGCGGCCCGCGCGTTCGGCCTGCTCGGCCATGCGCGACAGCGGCTCGCTCATGTCGGCCACGGTGGCCCCGCCCGAGCGCACGAGGTTGAGCGACCCCTCGGCATAGCTGGCGATGGCCGCCAGGGGCTGGTTCAACTCGTGGCTGATGAACGAGGCCATCTCGCCCACGGTCGCCAGACGCGAACTGGCGGCCAGCCGCTCCTGGCTGGCGCGCGAGAGTTCCTCGACACGGCGCTTTTCGGTCAGATCGACCACGCTGCTCATCCAGCCAGTTTGCTGGCCGCGCGCGTCGATGAGAGGCGCCTCGTGGATCAGGACCGGAAAGCGCGTCCCGTCGGGTCGCAGGTAGACCGACTCAAAGCCGTCGGCGTCACCATCCGCGGCTTGCCGTCCATTCAGGCGCAGCGCGTTTTCCGACGCCAGCTCAGGCGGCCAATAGGGTTGCGGGTGGTGTTCGCCAAGCAACTGCGGGGGCTCCCGCCCGACCATCCGGCAGAACGCCGGATTGACATAGGTGGTGCGTCCGTCCAGGTCGCGCGCGCGCAGGCCGGTGACCAGCGAATCCTCCATCGCCTTGCGAAAGGCGAGCACCTCGCCCAGGCTCTTCTCGGCCCGCAGGCGGCGCGTCGCGTCCTTGGCCAGCAGGGCCAGCACCGACACCAGCGCCACCGACAGCAACGTGACCAGCGCCGTGAGCAGGTTGGGAAACAGGTCGGGCACCGCGCGCCACCCTTCCAGGCGCAGCACGAGCGTGACGCCGGGCAAATCCAGCAACTGCTGCGCAACGAAGGCGCGGCTTCCGCGCCGCGCCGCCGACTGATTCGCCAGGCGCGTGCCGTCAGGCTCGGAAAAACTGAGGTCACTGGCTCGCGCCACGCCCGGGTTGACGTACTGCGAGAGCAGCCCTTTGAGGCTGTAGGTCGCCACCAGCACCTCTCCGCCCTGCCCCAGCGGGGCGCACCACTCCATGGTCTCCTGCCCGGCGCCATCGTCAAAGGGCACGAAGTTGCTCGGCGCGTACGCAGGGCGCTTGAGCCGCCGCGCCTGGGTGCAGGCCAGATCGACGTACAGCGCCTGCTCGGCGCGCAGCTCCTGTGTGAAGCGCGGTTGGCCCGCCAGCGGCGACTCCACGGCCGCGCGGATGCGCAGGGCGCCGTCGCGGCGCTCCGCGCTCAGCAGTTCGGGGTGCTCGGCGAGGACGCGGCGCGCGTCACGGCCCCAGTCCTCAAGGCTGGCCATGTCCAGCGCCAGCAGACGGCCACCGGTGCGGGCCAGCCCAGTTTGCACATCCTGCACCGCGTCCGCGGCATCGCGCTCCAGGCGTGACTGCATCTGGGCCGCCTCGTGGCGCCCCGACAACCAGATCAACAGCCCCAGCAGCGCGGCCACGAGCACGGCGGCGGCCACCCAAAGCATGCGCCTGCGCCGCTGCGCCCGAACGCCGGGGCTACCCGCCGCGGGCAAGGCGCTTTCGTTGGCCGCCAGCGTGACGCTCACAGGACGCGGGGCTCCAGCGCCGGGAGCTGGCGCCGGCAGCTCGCCAGC
>DAIOSZ010000067.1:280-11643 GCA_036752305.1 Burkholderiaceae bacterium | reverse complement strand
CCGGGCCAGCACCGGGGCCAGGATCGGCGCCAGCGACAGATCGGCGATCACCACGCCGGGGCCGCTGGCGTCGCGGCAGGCGAGGATGTGCCCCCAGGGGTCGATCACGGCCGAGTGTCCCCAGGTCCGTCGCCCGTTGGCATGCGCGCCGCCCTGTGCCGCCGCCGCCAGGTAGGCGAGGTTTTCCACGGCGCGGGCGCGCAGCAGCAGTTCCCAGTGCGCCTCGCCGGTGGTGTGGGTGAACGCGCTGGGCGCGAGCAGCAGGTCCGCGCCATCGGCCGCCAGCCGGCGATACAGCTCGGGAAAGCGCAAGTCGTAGCAGACCGACAGGCCCACGCGCCAGCGGTCGCCGGCACGCGTGCGCAGGTCCACCGTGACGGGCTCCCGCCCGGCCAGCAGCACGCGCGACTCGTCGTAGGCCTCCCGCCCGTTGTCGAAGCGAAACAGGTGGATCTTGTCGTAGCGCGCCAGGCAGTCGCCATCCGCGCCATACACCAGGCAGGTGTTGGATACGCGCGCTGGATCGGCGGTGCGCAAGGGCAGCGTGCCGGCGACCACCGCAAGGCCCAGGCGCTGCGCGGCCTCGGCGATTGCGTTCTGGATCGGGCCATGCCCCGGTTCCTCGGCGATGGCCAGCTTGTCGGTGTCGCGCTGGCCGAACAGGCAGAAGTACTCGGGCAGCACGGCCAGGTCGGCGCCTTGCCCGGCCGCCTGCGTCAGAGCCTCGCGGGCGGCGCGCAGATTGGCGGGCAGGTCGGCGCCGGAGACCATCTGGATCAGGGCAATTCTCATGGACGATTCGCGGAGGTGGCGGAAGTGGCGGAGGTGGTCGTGATCGTCGAGGTGGATACCGACGAAGCGGCCTCTCCCGGCTCGGCGGCCAGGCGCCGGGGGATGCGCTGCACGCGCGGATCGGCCCAGGAACCGTCGACACGAAACTCCTGCGTGGTGGCCTGAATCAGCGGCTGGCGCAAAAAGAGCTGGGCAAGCATCGAGCCAACGCCAATGACTGGATTGATGACGGTGGCGACCAGCGACGCGGTGCCCGCGTTGATCTCGGGAACCACGACGACGTGCAGATCCTGCGTCTCCTCTTTCAGGTCGGCGCGCCCCTCCATCAGCACCACGGCATTGATGCCCTTCATCTGGAGGTTGCGCGTGGAGGCCATGCCCTGGGCAATGTCCACGTCGCCCCGCACAAAATCGAACGGAAAGCCTTCCGTGAACAGGTCGCGGAAATCGAGCACCAGCCGCCGGGGCAGCGATTGCAGGCTGAGCACGCCCAGCAGCTTGGCCGCGCCGGGATCGGCCTTGAGAAACTGTCCGCTTTCGACGTCCAGATGCAACTGGCCCGACAGGCTGGGGTAGTCCAGGGAAAACGGCGAGCCTGTCCACCCGACCTGACCGGCCAGCTTGCCGCTGCCGCGTCGCACGGCGCCGGGCAGGCCCAGCCGGGCGAGCAGCAAGCCCGCGTCGTTGATCTGCAGGTTCAAGTCGAGCTGCGTGCGTCGCCTTGAGCCGGCCCGCGCCGCCCAGCGGCCTTCGGCCAGCAGGCTGGCCTCGGGCACGCTCAGCGCCAGCCGCGACAGGCGCCACTCATTGGCGCCAGAGTCCCCCAACTGGTTGCGCGCCTGCACCTCCAGGCGACCCAGGCTCTTGCCGCGCAATTCAAACTGTTCCACCTCGACATCCAGCGCCGGCAAGTTGGCGGGCTGGTTCTCCAGCAATTGCTCGACTTCGCCAACGGCGCTTTGCGCAATCGTCAGACGCGCGAGTTTGGCCGCCACGCGGCCATAGGGATTGGCCTCGTCGGGCGGACGGTATTCGGCCGTGCCACGGCCTTCGCGGGTGCTGCCGCTCACTTGCCAGAGCGCGCCGCTGCGCGTGGCGCTCACGTCCACGTCGTGCAGGCTGCGGCCTTCAACGCGCAATTCACCAGTCTTGAGGCGTACGCGCTGGGGCAACCAGTCCTCGGCAATCGGCAGGCGGGAAAAACCGCTCCCCGCCGCCACGGGCGCGGCGTCGCCCGCCAGCAGCCCCGGCAGCGCACGCGCCCAGGCATCGGCGTCGATCATCGGCCATTGCGCCTGCGCGACGACGCCCTGCGCGGGCAACGGCTCGGGGGCCGAGACGGCCTGACCGAGTTGAAAGCTGCCGCGCAGCAGGCGTGCCCGCGCCGCACTCACGTCGCGCTCCCATTGACCACGCGCGAGCGGCTGCGCGGCACTGCCCAACTCGAATTGCCAATGCTCCAGGCTCGCCGCGGCGGCCGGCCCGCGCACCCAGCGGCTGTGCATCACCAGCGGCAGGCTGGCTTCGGGCAATTTGGCAAACGGCTCGGGCAACTCGATGGCCATGCCTTGCAAGGGGCTTTGCAGTTGAACTTCGGTGACCGACCGGCGCACCGAGAGGTCCAGGGTATAGGGAGCGCTGCCGCGGGTGTGCTTGACCACCTGTGTCAACGCGCCCAGTTCGCTCGCCTCACGCAACGCTTCGGCATTCGCCGTTCCCTGAGCCTTGAGCGTGAACACGGGCTCCGCGCCGCCTGGCATGCCGTGCATGCGCAGCGCGGTGTCCAGGCGAACATCGCCGCCGTAGACATGTGCCTGCGCGCCCGCGAGCGCAAAGCCGCTTTCGCTGAACTGAAGCTGCCCGCGCACGCGCTGGACCGCGGGGAGATCAGGGGTCAAGCGGAAATCGGCGCCTGTCAGCGCCAGCGTGCCGTTCACGCGCGATTGCTCAAGCGCGCCGATGGGCAACTGCAAGGCCAGGCGCAGGTCACCCGAGCCGCTGACGCTGGCCTGGTCGAGCTGATGCTGGGTCCAGTCGGCCAGCGGGGTTCGCTGCAGCGTGCCGAGAAACTCCGCCAACGGGCCACGAGCATCGGCGCTGACTTGCACGACCGGATGGTGGAATTCGTCGATGCGCGCTTCCCCGCGCGCGATCTGCACACCCGGCATCGCCGGCACCGCGCCGTGCACGTCGCGAATGTGCATGCCGACGCCTTCGAAGACCGCCTGCCCCGAAAGTTTGTTGAGCGCGAACCACTCGCGACTGCCGTCCGGGAGAAATGTCTTGGGCGCGAACTGGTAAGTCGCGTTCTGGAACCGCGCCGCGATGCGGAATATGCCCTCGTCGGGCTTGGCGAACGGAAAGTCGTACAGATCGCCTCGAACCTTGAAAACCCCGTCGCGTGCCTCGGCTTGCGTGACCGATTCGCGCACGTAGCGGCGCGCGGCCTCGGGGATCACGCTGGGCAGGTAGCGCCAGGTGCGTGCAGCGTCGGCGCGGCTGATTTGGCCGTCGAGATCGAGAACGCCCGGGAAGCGCGAGCGGGCACGCGACTTGGCGGGGTCCGCCGTCCGCCAGCGCAGTTGCGCCTCGCCCTGGGCATCGGCGTTGGCGAAGCGCAGCTTGCGCAGGTCCACGCTCACCTGCTCGCCGGCAATGCGCCACTGCGCCTCGGCAGACAAGCGGTCGAGCGACAACGTCGGGTCGTCGAACAAGCCCGGAAAGGTCAGCGTGCCACGCGTCATGGAAAGGTTGGCCTGGCCGCCCGCCTGGGTCAGGTCAAAATCCACGTCGAGCCCATGCACTCCCGGAACGCCCAGGCGGCGCAGGGCCACGGGCTCGGCGGCGCTGATTGCCAGGCCGGTCACGCGCCCCCGGGCTTCGTAGCTGGCCAGCCTGCCGTCTTTCTCATTCCAGCGCGCAACCAAGTCATGAACAATGCCGCGCGGCGCATGGGTGTGCAGCGCTTCGTGCGCAGTCTGCCCAAGCGGCAAGTGGCTGGCCAGCTGCCCAATGGCGGCAAGCTCCATGCGATCGGCACGCAGTTCGGTGCGCGAAGCCCCCCCACTCATCGCCTCGGTATGGGCAAGCGACAGGTTGCCGCCCGGCCAGCGCGCGCCCTCTCCGGTGGTGAACTGCAGGCCCTGGGCCTGAAGCTCGAAGCCGCCCGGCAACCGACGGCCTTCGAGGCGGCCTTGCACGTCACGCAACAGCAGCGCGTCCAGCTGGTCGCCCAGCCTGGCCGAAACCGCCGACAGCGCGGCGTCCACGGTGGCACCGGCCACGGACGCGCGCTGCACTTGAACCCAAAAGCGCAGCGCACCTTGGCCCTGGCGAATGTCGACCCCGATATCCGCATGGCGGCGCAACTCGGACAGGTCGACCTGCGCGAAATGGCCATAGACTTGCCCATCCCAGTCGCGCCACTGCCCGGCGTGACGCGACAGCAGTGGCTGACGGAACAGCCCAACGAGCGAGAAGCGCTCGCCCCAGTGCGCGGGCGGCGTCGCGTCAAGCCGCATGGCGTGGCGCCGGCGCGAATTGCGCAACACCACGTCCACCCCCGTCAGGGTCAGCGGCTCATCGGCGCGCGCCTCGTCGGTCCAGGTGACCGAGCCGTTCTGGATGATGAATTCAGCCTGCGAGAAAAACCAGTCGGCCGCGCTGCCGTCGCCTTCCGGGCCGGAGGCGAGGTCCAGTCCACCAATCGTGATGCGCCCGGCCCGGCTTCGGCGGATGTCCAGCGCGGGCGCCTCAAGATACAACTGATCGAAACCAAAGCGCAGGATGGAATCGGGAGAAAGCGAGGCCACGACCCGGGGCAGCGCAAGCCCCACCCGGCCAGAAGCATCCAGCAATTCCACGTCGCGCAGCTCCAAAGCCGGAAACAGCCCGCGCGGCTGGGCGTGCAACGCGCCGATGCGCACCGTTACCCCCAAGGCTTGAGTGGCGCGCGATTCGAGCGCAACACGCCAGTCGTCCACTCGCGGCACAATCCACAGGTGCAGCGCAGCCCATAAGAGTATGAACAGCATCCATGCCAAGCCCACCGCCGCAAGCAGGCTCTTGGTCAGCCACGCAAGCGCCCGATGGCGCGTGAATGGCCGGGAAGGCGGGTGTTGGGACTCCTGCAAGGCGGTGCGCGGGTGGTACGAAATCGGGGCGCAATCATTATGACGGGCAAGCAACAAGAGCCCGCGTCGATGGCCTTTGCGTCGCCTTCCGCCGCGCACAGCCGCTTCGTGCAGCGCATCCGGCGCCGCTACGAGCACGAACTGCCGCTGCTGCCCGATGGACTGCCAGACGCGGCGGCGCTCAACGCTGCCTTTGCGGCACTCACATCGAGTGGCCACGACATCGGCGCTGCGTTGCGCATCGTTCGGCAATTGGTGATGGAGCGGCTGGCGGTGCTGGACTGCGAGCAATCGGCCACGCTGGAGGAAGTGACTGGCGCGGTGACGGTGCTCGGCGAATGGGCGCTGGATCTGGCCAGCGGCATCGCGCAAGCCGACCTGGATGAGTTGCATGGCGCGCCCCGTGCCATGGACGGCCAGCGCGCGCGCTGGTGGATCGTGGGCATGGGCAAGTTCGGCGCGCGCGAACTGAACGTCTCCAGCGACATCGATCTGATCTACGTCTACGAAACCGACGGCGAGACTGCGGGCAATGCGCAAGGTCGAAACCGGATATCCAATCACGAGTATTTCGGCAAGGCCGTCAAGCGCGTCTACGCGCTGATCGGCGACAACACGGAGCATGGGTTCGTGTTCCGCGTCGATCTGGCGCTCAGGCCGAACGGCAATTCGGGGCCACCCGCGTTGTCGCTGGCGGCGCTGGAGGAGTATTTCCAGATACAGGGACGCGAGTGGGAGCGCCTGGCCTGGCTCAAGAGCCGTGTCGTCGCGCCGGCTTCGACCATCGCGGACGGGTCCGCGCAAGCCCTCCTGCGGCCGGTGGTGCTGCCTTTCGTGTTTCGCCGCTATCTGGACTACCGGGTGTTCGATGCGCTGCGCAGTCTGCATGCGCAGATTCGTGAACATGCCTCGCGGCGCAGCGCGGGTCGCCCCGAGCGCGCGAACGACGTCAAACTCTCGCGCGGCGGTATTCGCGAAATCGAATTCACGGTGCAGATCTTGCAGGTGGTGCGTGGCGGACAGTTTCCGGAACTGCGCAGCCGCCCGACCCTGCACGCCCTCCAGCGCGTGGCCCGCGCCGGCCTGATGCCGCAGGAAACGGCGGATGCGCTGGCACACGCGTACCGCCTGCTGCGGCGCATCGAACACCGCGCGCAGTACCTGGACGATCAGCAGACGCATCTGCTGCCGGTCCGTGACGACGATCTGGCCTGGATCGCCGCGACCCTGGGCTTCGCCGACGTCGGCGCTTTCCTGTGCGAACTTGACCGCGCGCGCGAAACCGTGGCGCAGGAGTTCGACCGGCTGCTCGGCGGCGACCGCAAGCCAAACGGCTGCAAAGGCTGCGGTCCCGCGGCGGGCAAGTCAGCCGATCCGGCCCAGGACAGAGCCGACGGCTGGGCCGCGCTGGCGGACGATTTGCCCCCGGCACTGGTCGAACGCTACGCTCAATGGAAAGAGCACCCACGCGTGCGCTCGCTCAGCGAGGAGGCACTGGGACGCCTGCTGCGCATCGCGCGGCGCACCAACGACTGGGTGCGAGAAGGACTGGTCAGCGAAGCCGCGGCGCTGCGGCTGTCGGACTGGCTGGAGACCCTGCTGCGCCGCCCCAGCTACCTGGCCATGCTGGTCGAGCGCCCGGTGGTGCACCAGCGGGTGCTGCGCCTGCTGGGCGCCGCGCGCTGGCCCGCGCGCTACATGCAGCTTCACCCGGCCGTGATGGACGAATTGGCCGACGCGGGCTTGCTGGACGAGCGCTTCGACGCCGCAGGTTTCGAGGAAGAACTGGAGCGGCGCCTCGCGGCACTGGTCAAGACAGGCGAAGACGACGAAGAAGCCCTGCTCAATCTGTTGCGCCGTGCGCATCACGCCGAGGTGTTTCGCACGCTGGCGCGTGACCTGGAGGGGCGGCTGTCGGTGGAACAAGTGGCCGACGATCTGAGCGCCCTGGCCGACGCGCTGTTGCGGACTGCCGTGCGCTGGTGCTGGGCGCGACTGCGTCAGCGCCACCGCGATGCCCCGCGCCTGGCCATCGTGGGCTACGGCAAGCTTGGCGGCAAGGAACTGGGCTACGGCAGCGACCTCGACATCGTGTTCGCCTACGACGACGACGACGACTTCGCTCCCGAGGTCTACACCGCCTTCGTGCGCAAACTGATCACGTGGTTCACCGTCAAGACCGCCGATGGCGATCTGTTCGAGATCGACACGGAACTGCGCCCCAACGGCAGTTCGGGCCTGCTGGTGACGAGTTTCGAGGCTTACGCCCGCTATCAGCAGAACCGCGGCTCCAACACCGCCTGGACCTGGGAGCATCAGGCGATCACGCGTGCGCGCTGCGTGCTGGGTGATCCAGAACTGGCCGATCGCTTCGAAGCGGTGCGCGAGGCCGTGATCACCGCGCCGCGCGAGGCCGCAGGCCTGCGCCAGGAAATCGCGCGCATGCGCGGGCGCGTACGCGCCGCGCATCCGACCAGACCCGGCAGGTTCGACCTCAAACACAGCCCCGGCGGCATGATGGACGCGGAGTTCGTCGTGCAGTACCTGGTGCTCTCGCAATCGGCGCAACATTCCGGCCTGCGGCGCAACATTGGCAACATCGCGCTGCTCGCCGCCGCCGAGGCCGCCGGCTTGCTGGAGCCGGGCAGCGGCGCGCGTGCAGGCGACGCCTACCGGGAGTTGCGGCGTCTGCAACACCGCGCAAGGCTGGATGAGACGCCAGCGGACCTCCCCGCAGCCGATGCCGCCACATTCAGCGAGGCCATCCTGTCGGTATGGCGGCAGGTGCTTGGCGACACGTAAAGCCACTATCGCCCGGGGCGTGAAACGCTCTGGGATAATGGCGGGTTTTCCCTAGTTTCTCCGGTAGCGTGAGCACCACGCCTTGCGCCGCTCCCAGAAAGCCAATCCTTGCGTGGTCTGACCGATTTGTTCCCATGGAACCAGCGCGCCCTGCTCTGGCAGTTTGCCAAGCGGGACGTGCTGGCGCGCTACCGCGGATCGATGCTCGGCCTCGCGTGGTCCTTCCTGACGCCGCTGCTGATGATCGCCGTCTATACCTTCGTGTTCCGCGAGGTGCTCAAGGCCCGCTGGCCCGGCGGCAGCGACAGCGCGATCGAGTTCGCGCTGCGCGTCTACGCCGGCCTGATCGTGTTCAACTTCTTCGCCGAAATCGTCTCGCGCGCGCCGACGCTCATCACCGGACAGCCCAATCTGGTCAAGAAAGTGGTGTTCCCGCTGCAACTGCTGCCCTGGGTCAGCCTGCTGGCGGGCCTGTTTCACGCGGCCCTGAACCTGCTCGTGCTGTTTGGCGTGGCTTGGGCGGTGGGGCAGCCGGCGCATGCAGCCTGGCTGGCCGCGCCCCTCATCCTGGGTGCGTTCGTGCCGTTCCTGCTCGGCCTGAGCTGGTTGCTGTCGTCGCTGGGGGTGTACCTGCGCGACATCGGGCAAGCCATCGGCATGCTGATCAGTGTGCTGATGTTCCTCACGCCGATCTTCTACCCCGCCTCGGCCTTGCCCCGGGCCTTTCAGCCCTGGCTCTGGCTCAACCCGCTGACGCTGGTGGTCGAGCAGCTTCGCGCCGCGATCCTCGACGGCCAATGGCCCGACTGGACGGCGCTGGGACTGTACGCGCTGGCCGCCATTGTCTTTGCCTATCTGTGCCTGCGCTGGTTTCAGGCCACGCGCCGCGGATTTGCCGACGTGCTATGAATACCGCAGCTGCTCATGGACGTCCGGTGGGAAATTCTGGCGAAATGGCCATTGAATTGCGCGCCGTCTCCAAGCAATACGCGCTGTTCGATCGCCCGGCTGACCGCTTGAAGCAAATGCTGCTGGGCGGTGTCTCGCGCCTGGGCGCCCGTTCGCTCGGGTGGACCGCGCCGCGCCTGTATCGCGAATTCCACGCGCTGCGCGACGTGAGTTTTTCCGTGGCGCGCGGAGAGGTTCTGGGCATCATCGGCCGCAACGGCGCCGGCAAGTCCACCCTGCTGCAAATCATCTGCGGCACTTTGCAGCCCACCAGCGGCAGCGTGCAGGTGCGCGGACGAATCGCCGCCCTGCTTGAACTTGGCGCAGGGTTTAACCCCGAGTTCACGGGCCGCGAGAACATCGTGATGGCAGCCACCATTCTTGGCTTGTCGGCCGCCGAGATCGACCAGCGCATGGCTTCGATCATCGAGTTTTCGGGCATCGCCGAATTCATTGACCAGCCCGTCAAGACCTACTCCAGCGGCATGTACGTGCGTCTGGCGTTTTCGGTGGCGACCAGCATCGACCCGGACATCCTGGTCATCGACGAAGCGCTTTCGGTCGGCGATGGCGAATTCGCCCGCCGCTCCTTCGACCGCATCATGGCCTTGAAGGACAAGGGCGCCACCATCCTGTTCTGTTCGCACGCCATGTACCACGTGCAGGTGCTGTGCAACCGCGCGTTGTGGATGGAGCACGGCCGGATGCGCATGATCGGAGATGCCGATGGCGTCACCGCCGCCTATGAGATGGCGCTGGTGGCCGACGCTTCGCCCCAGGAAGCCCCGGCGCCCAGCGCAGCCGAGGCAAGCACCACGCCGCGCGCCGCGCCCGGCACCGCGCGCCTGCACCGCGTGAGCGTTGAAGCAGATGGCAAGAGCGGCACGGAATTGCCCGTGCACAGCACCCACAGCCACCTGCGCGTGCGGGTCGAGTTTGCCTCCGACCCCGCCTTGCCCACGCCTTCGGTCGGCGTGGGACTGGTGCAACTCAACGGCACGGTGATCGCCAGCGCCGGCAGCGCCAACGACGGCGTGGTGCTCGCCCGCGATGCGCTGGGTCACGGCGTGGCCGAACTGAGCTTTCCACGGATTCCCCTGCTCAAGGGCGACTACGCGGTGAACGTGTTTCTGCTGTGCGAGCGCGGCATCCACATCTACGACTATGCCGAGCGCGTGGTGTTGCTGCGCGTGTTCCAGCAGGGCATGGAGCAAGGCGTGGTGTCGCTGCCGCATCACTGGGACGCACTGAGGCCGGGCTCATGAGAGCGCCCGAGCGCGCCGAACGGCTGTACCAGCCGGCTCAATTCCTGTCGACCGAGGACGCCGACGCCATCCGGGATCTGTTCCAGTCGGTGTTCGGCCAGCCGATGTCGCAGGCGCATTGGCAATGGAAATACGCCAACGGCCACGGCGAGGCAACCGGCGTGCGCAACGCCAGCGGAAAACTTGTCGCGCACTATGGCGCCATGCCCAGGCCGATTCTTTTTTTTGGCCAGGATGCGATGGCCGTGCAGATCGGCGACGTGATGGTTCTGCCCGAGGCGCGCGGCGTGTGGAGCCGCTCCGGCCCGTTCTCCACCGCCACCCGGCTGTATCTGGATGAGCGCATCGGCGCAGACCGGGCGCATTTGCTGGGTTTCGGCTTTCCCAGTAACCGGCACATGCGCCTGGCCGACAAACTCGATCTGTACCGCGCGGTGGGGCAAGTCTGGGAAGTCGAATGGCCGGCGCGGGACCGCTTGTCGGCCTGGTGGCGGCTGGCTCCGCTGGACTGGCACGAACCGGGCGAGCTCGCGCGACTCGACCGCCTGTGGCAGGCCATGCGCGAGGGTTTGGGCGACCATGTCGCGCCGGTGCGCGGCGCCGCGCGCTGGATGTACCGGTTTCGTGACCACCCGACCCAGCAGTACCAGGTCTTCAAGGTCGAACGGCGCCTCACCGGGCGCCAACAGGCCGCCTTCGTGCTCCGTCCCGGCGTCGGCGACGCGGGAACCTGGGAGTTGATGGACTGGATCGCGCCACCGCAGGCCTGCGATCAGGTGCGCGAGGCCGCGCTGGCGGCCGTGGCTCGCGCGGGCGGCCAGCGCCTCATTGGCTGGTTCAGCACGGCGGTGGCCAACCGCATCCAGGGCGCCGAGGGCGCGCGCCGGGATATTGAGGTCACCATTCCGAGTTCGGCGCGCAACCCCGGGCCCAAGCCCGAGCAGTTGTACGACCGATGGTGGCTCACCGGCGGCGACACCGACTTCCGGTAGCGGTGACCATGCCCGAGGCCTCCCTGTCCCCCGGCGAGCAGGCCGCGCGCGAACTCGCCGGCTCGATTCAAGCGCGCGTTCGCGCCGCGCGCCGCTTTCAAGGCCTTCCCGCGCCCTTGGCTTATGCGCTGACGCGCCGCGCCGTGGCCTTCGCGGGACACAACAGCCCTCCCGACGCCGCCGCGCAGCGGCACGGGTTCGAGCAAGACTGGTGCCGTGCCACCTTGTCACACGCCGACCCTGGGACTGCCTGGCAGGCCGCGCGCCAAGCCTACGCGGCCTCGCTGGTCAATCTGCATTGGCACCGCGAGCGGCTTGCGCGCATCGCGCGCCTGGTCTGCTCGCGCGACCCGGAATACGCCAGCCTGTTGGCCGAGCCTGGGGGCGCGCTGGTCACCACGTTTCACCATGACTTCCACCATACGCTGTTC
>DAIOSZ010000067.1:0-270 GCA_036752305.1 Burkholderiaceae bacterium | reverse complement strand
CAACGCGCGCGCCGCGCGGCTCACGGCCCTGGCGCTGTTCGCGCTGACCGGCGCGGCGGGGCGGACGGTGCGCGTGATCGCCGCGCCCGAGGACAGCTCCCCGCTGTTTCCATGGCTTGGCGAGCTGATACACGCGCAGCACCGGGATTGCGCGCTCCACTTCAGCGGCGGCGACTACCTGTTCACGCAGGACGAGGGCAGCGCGGGCCTGGCCGTGGCGCACGCACTGCGGCGAGGCGAGCTGGTTTTTTCGCTGCACGACGTGGGCGC
>DAIOSZ010000066.1:0-16589 GCA_036752305.1 Burkholderiaceae bacterium | reverse complement strand
AGCGGATCACCCAGCGCCTCGCGCAGGCGCGCCAGCGCGGACGACAGCGCGCTCTGGCTCATGCCCAGCTCGCGCGCGGCGCGCGTCACGCCCTGCTCGCGCAGGAGCGCGTGCAGAACCGGCGCCAGTTTTAGGTCTAGCGCTCTGTTACCTATGGTAGGACTTTTTCCTATCGATATTATGTGCTTTGCAGTCGTGGGCCCCGCCGTTAGTTTACGGCCCATGACACACCGCCGCTCCTTCATCCAAGCCCTCGCGCTGCCCCTGATCATCGCCGCCGCGGCCGCCTCGCCGGCCCGGGCGCAAGGCCCCGCCTGGCCGGAGCGCCCGGTGAAGATCGTCGTCGGCGCGGCGCCTGGCTCGGCGCCGGACATCATTGCCCGGCTGGTCGGCGACCAGCTCGCGCAGACCTGGGGCAAGGGCGTGGTGGTGGACAACCGCCCCGGCGCGGGCGGCAACCTGGGCGCGCAGGCGGTGGCACGCGCCGCGCCGGACGGCCACACGCCGGGGTTTGCCCACGACACCCCGGTGGAGATGAACTCGTTTCTGTTCAAGAACCCCGGGTTCGACGCCGAGCGCGATTTCGCGCCCATCGTCCGCGTGGGCCTGAACCCAATGATGATCTCCGTGAACCCCGCATTGCCGGTGCGCGACCTCAAGGGCCTGGTGGCGCTGGCCAAGGAAAAGCCCGGCAAGCTCTCGTTTGCCACCTCGGGCGCGAAGAACATTCCGCACCTGGTGGGCGAATCGCTCAACCAGATCACCGGCGCCAACATCGTCAACGTACCCTACAAGGGCAGCCAGCAAGCCGCGCAAGACACGGTGGGCGGGCAGACCGAGGTCTACATCGACGCCGTGCCTCCCATGGCCGGGCTGGTCAGCGGCCCCGCGCCGCGCCTGCGTCCGCTGGCGGTGACCATGGAGCGGCGCATTCCGGGTTTTGAGTCGGTGCCCACCACGCGCGAGGAAGGTGTGGACCTGGTGATGCAAGGCTGGGTGGCGCTGCTGGCGCCGGCCAACACGCCGCGCGAGGTGATCGAGAAGGTCAACCGCGACGTCAACGCCATCATCGCCAAGCCCGACATCGCCGCGCGGCTGCGCCAACTGGGAACCTACGAGCCTGGCGGCAGCGTGGCCGAGTTCGACCGCTTCATCACCGAGGAGCGCGGCAAATGGGGCGCGGCCGTGCGCGCGGCCAAGGTGGAAAAGGAGTAAGACCATCATGAACCGCATCGACGTGCACCACCACCTGCTGCCCGGTTTCTACATCGAAGCCGCGACGCCCGCGCGCATCACCGAGCAGGCGCCCAAGCGCTCGCGCGTGGCGCTGGACTGGACGCCCGAGAAATCGCTGGCCGAGATGGACGCCAACGGCGTGCGGACGGCGGTGATGTCGATCTCGGCCCCGGGGCTGTGGTCCGGCGACACGAAGCCCCCCCCCCGGCTGGCCCGCCAATGCAACGACTACCACGCCGAGATCGTGGCCCGGCACCCCACACGCTTTGGCCAGTTTGCCGCCCTGCCGCTGCCCAGCGTGGACGACACACTCCGGGAGATCGCGCATGCGGGCGACACGCTCGGCGCCGACGGTTTTTGCATTTTCTCCAGCTACGGCAACCGCTATCCGGGCGAAGCCGAGTTCGCGCCGGTGTTCGACGAGCTCAACCGCCGCCGCGCGGTGGTCTTCGTGCACCCCAACGTGTCGGACGCCTGCCGCGACCTGCTGCCTGGTATTCCGGGCGCCACGCTGGAGTTTCCGCTGGACACCACGCGCGCGGCGACCAGCCTGCTCTACGGCGGCACGCTGGCGCGCTGCCCGGACATCCGCTTCATCTTCTCGCACGCGGGCGGCGCGCTGCCGTATCTGGCCACGCGGATCAGCCGGCTGGAACTGCAGGACGACTTTGCCGAAAAAGTCCCGGGCGGCGCGCTGCCGTTGCTGCAGCGCCAGTTCTACGACACCGCGCTGTCCACCAGCGCTCCGCAGCTGGCGGCGCTGCGGCGCTTCGTGCCGGACACGCAGATCCTCTACGGCAGCGACTTCCCCTTCGCGCCGGGCATGATGGGCCGCACGCTCGCCGGCCTGCGCGAGTATGGGCTGGACGACGCGGTGCTCGGCCAGATCGAACGCGCCAGCGCCTTGACGCTGTTTCCGCGCCTGTCGTGAAATCCCGCGCGCTGGATGCGCGCCTTGGTGGCAAGTGGCAACATCGGCACTCCCCTCATCGGCAAACGCCCGCTGGAGACACGATGACGCACCCGCCCCAACCCCGCCGCAGGCGACTCGTACTGGCCGGCGGCGCGCTGCTCGGCCTGGGCGCCTGCGCCACGCACCGGCCCGCCGCGCCGCCACAACAAGCCGCCCGGGCCGATCTGGCGCCTTCCGGCACGCTGCGCGCGGCGATCAACTTTGGCAACCCCATCCTGGCCTCTCGCGGCAACCCGACAGGCGCGCCGCCAAGCGGCGTGTCGGTCGATCTGGCGCGCGAGGCCGCGCGGCGCCTGGGGCTGCCGGTTGAACTGGTCACCTTCAACTCGGCCGGGCAGGTGGTGGAGGCGGTGAAGCAGCGCCAGATGGACCTGGCCTTTGTCGCCATCGACCCCGAGCGCGCCGAGGACATGGCCTACACCGCCCCCTACGTCATCATCGAAGGCGCCTACCTGGTGCGTGAGGCCTCGCCCCTGAGGCGCAACGAGGAGGTGGACCGCCCCGGCACGCGCATCGCCGTGGGCCGCGGCAGCGCCTACGACCTGTACCTGGCGCGCCAGGTCAAGGCCGCCACGCTGGTGCGCGCGCCCACGTCACCCGCCGTCACGGACCTGATGGTGGCGCAGCACCTGGAAGTGGCCGCCGGCGTCAAGCAGCAGCTGCAGGCCGACGCGCGCCGCCACGGCGGCCTGCGCCTGCTGCCCGGGCGCTTCATGGTCATCGAGCAGGCCATGGCGGTGCCGCGGGGCCGCGCCCTGGCGCGCGACTGGCTGGCCGGGTTCATCGAGAACGTGAAGGCCTCCGGCTTCGTGGCCGAGGCGCTGCGGCGGCACGGCATCGAAGGCGCCGAGGTGGCGCCGGCGGCGGCGTGATGGTCACTTCAAAAATCGCAGCTGCTGGTGGTGGATTTGTATAGGTTTCAAGCCGAATTGGACATCAAAATATCGGCTTTTGACGCATATTTTTGTAGACACATCTACAATTTTGTCACAACATCTACAAAAACTCATTCGCCGACCGCTTGGCACGATTGAAAAGTGCCATTTTCTAGCATCAAAATGGCCTGAGTCGATTCAAATACAACCACGGGCAGCTATCATTTTTCAAGCGGGCACGCGCGCTTGAAGCCAGGGCAGCAGCGCGTCGGCGAGGTCCTGGACGCCCTGGTACTCGTCTTCGTCGCCCTCGGGCTCAAAGTAGTGCAGCCGGGAGGGGAAGTCAAAAAACTGTTTGTCGCTGCTGCCGAGGGCGCGGAAGATGGCCTGCGAGTGGGTCTGGGGAAACACGTCCAGGTCGCGCCCCGCATGGACCACCGCGCAGGGGATGCGCACCGCCGGCCCGGTGAGCAGGATGTTGGCGCGGCTGGACAGGCCAGACCAGGTGGACAGCCAGGCATCTGGCGTCTGCAGGCGGCCAAAACCCATGAGTTGCAGGTTCATCAGGTCGGGCCGGTCGCTGAGCAGACTGCCATAGCCGCGCGGACTGGGGTCCAGGCTGTTGTCGGTGTAGTGCAGGTTGGCCAGGGTGCGGTAGACCGTCATGACCGGCTGGAACGCCACCTGGCGTTCGATGGCCCGGCGGGCGGCCTCGGGTTGGGCGGCGAATGCCGGGCCGCCACGCATGCGTTCGGCCTCGCCCTGGCGCGCCAGGTGCGCGTGGGCAATGGCATCCAGCCGGGCCACGCGCTCGCGCTGCGCCTGTCGGTAGCGCCGAACGAAGTCCGGGGCGTAGCGGCTCCATTGGGGCGCCGGGCGAAAGCCGTTGGCCGGGTCGTACATGTCGAGCGCGCTGTCCGAGCGCAGCGGGTCGGCCTCGTCGATCACCGCCGGGTCGATGGTTTCCATCAGCACCGCGCCCTGCCCGGTGTGCGCGGCCAGCACCAGCATGGCCGAGAACGCGGGCATGTCCTCTGCGCCCAGGCGCACCGGGCGCCCGGCGGGCGTGTGCGTCAGGCGATCGGCGGGGGCGGCGGCGGCTTGTTGCTGGTAGAAGCAGCCCAGCGAGCCGCCGCCCGAGTTGCCGAGCCAGACGATGCGCTCGATGCCCTGTTCGGCCTGGAGCCAGCGCAGATGGGCCGCCAGGTCGAGCAGCAGTTGCTCGTGCACGCAGCTCACGTCGTTGTTCAGCGAGCGCAGGTTGGCGCCCAGGCAGGCGTAGCCCGCGCGCAGCAGGTGCGGAAACAGGTAGTGCTGCGAAAAGTCCACGCGAGGATGCGCCGCCACCACGGCCACGCGCGGACGCGGGTGGGCGCGCGGCGTCCAGTACAGGCCGCGGCTTTGCGCGCCGTCGCTGGCGTTCACGGTCACGAGCCGGCAGCGCGCCAGCGCTTCCACGGCCGCCATCGGCTCGCGAAAGCGCACCCAACTGCCGCGCCAATAGGTGTGCGAGAGCAGCCTCATTCGAACGTCACGCCGGACTGGCGCACCAGTTCGCGCCACAGATCCATGTCGCGCTGGATCAGCGGCGCGAAGGTCTTGCCGTCGGCCCAGTTGAGGATGATCTCCATGTCCACCATCTTGCGGTTCACCTTGGGATCGTCGTAGATCGCCTTGATCTCGCGCGTCAGCCGATCGGCGATCTCTGGCGGCAGGCCCGCCGGCGCCATGAAGGCGTACCAGCCACCGGTCCAGCTGATTTCCTTGAAGCCTTGCTCGACGAAGGTGGGCACCTGCGGCAGCGCCGGAATGCGCGCGGGCGCGAGCACGGCCAGCGGCGTGATCTTGCCCGCCTGGATGTGGCCCTTGGTCGCCGCCACCGAGAACAGGCCGGTCTGCACTTCGCCGTTGAGCAGATCGGTCAGCGCCGCGGGCTCGGACTTGTAGGCCACGTGCGTCATGCCCAGGTCGTTGGTTTTGTTGAAGATTTCCATGATGACCTGCGGCCCCGGCGCGGTACTGGAGAAGGCCCAGCGCTTGCCGCGCGCCGCGCGCACGAATTCGGTGGCATTGGTCGGCCCCAACCCGCTGCGCACCGCCAGGATGGTGGCGGTGGGGCCGATGCGCGCGATGGGCGTGAAGTCCTTGATGGGGTCGTAGGGCACGCTTTTCATCTGCACCGGGTTCTGGATCAGCCCGGTGAGTGCCAGCAGCAGGGTGTAGCCGTCCGGCGACGCCTTGGCAACCGCCGTGGTGCCAATGACGGTGGCGGCGCCGGGCCGGTTGTCCACCACCACCGGCTGGCCCAGCCGCTCACTGAGCTGCTGCGCGAATTCACGCGCCAGGATGTCGGCCACACCGCCCGGTCCGACCGGCACGATGAGCCTGATCGGCCGGTTGGGCCAGGGGCCGCTCTGCGCGTGGGCGTAGCGAGCGAGGCCGGCCAGCGTGGGCGCGGCGGTCAGGGTGAGCAGGGTCTGGGCGAGCTGGCGGCGCTTCATCGGGAACGGCTCCTGGGTTAAGAAGACAGGCGCCCAGCGTAGCCGAGCTTGCGTGGCCGTTCAACCAGACTAACGCGGACTCTCGAAGAACACCATGTTGGTGTAGTCGCTGACCTCGAAGTAGACCTTTTTCTCGCCGGGGTCGGCCTGCATGTTGAGGTTTTCATCGAGCACGCCGTAGCCATAGCGGTAGTGGCGTGGCTGGCCGTCGTCGGTGCCCAGCGCGGTGCTCAATTTGTCGATTTTCAGGAAGCGGCGCACCACCTTGTCGCCCGCGTAGATTTCAAGCACGCCGTTGGTGCCGGTCCAGTTCTGGATGCCGCGGTTGAGCTTGTTCTGCTGCTCCTGCGTGCAGCCCGAGGCAATCAACACGGCGGCAGCGGCCAGGGCGATGGGGAGTGTTTTCATCGGAGTTCAGTCTTTCAAAAGCTGGGGAAGCAGCGCTGCGGCCGTGCCGCGCAGGCGCAGGTGGGCGACGCCGTCCAATCCGGTGTCGTCGGGGTTGAGGATCAGCACCCGCGCGCCCGCGGCGCGCGCCTCATGCGCCAGGCCCGCCGCCGGGTAGACCTGGCCTGAGGTGCCGACCACGAGCATGAGATCACAGTCGCGGGCCGCCGATTCCGCGCGCGCCAGCGTCAGGTGCGGCAGCATTTCACCGAACCAGACCACGCCCGGCCGCAGCCGATTGCCGCAACGGGCGCAGCACGGCGGCCGGCCCGGCTCGGCGCTGCCGGTGGCGCAGGCCTGGGCGCAGGGGTCCAGCCAGCGGTCTTCAAAAATGTTGCCATGCAGCGCGAGCACGTCCACGCTGCCCGCGCGCTGGTGCAGACCATCGACGTTTTGCGTCACCAGCGTCAGCTTGCCGGGGTGCCGCTCTGCGTAGCGCGCCAAGGCTTGGTGCCCGGCGTTGGGCTGGACCAGGGCAATGGCCGCGCGGCGCTCGGCATACCAGTCCCACACGCGAGCCGGATCGGCGCGAAACGCGGACTCCGTCGCCAGATCCTCCGGTCGAAAGCGCGCCCACAAGCCGGTCTGCGCGTCGCGAAACGTCGGTACGCCCGACTCCTGGCTCACGCCCGCGCCGGTGAGCACGACCACGCGGGCGGCATCGCGCAGCCAAGCCCGGGCGGTGTCGAGTGTGGGAGCGTCGGTGGATGGCATGGGCTGATCTTAGGCCTTGCCTTTGGCCACCCCAAAAAAAAAACGCCATCGCCCGGCACGCACCGGGACGATGGCTGCAGATGCCGGCTATCAGTAAATGTGGCGCAGGCCGAATTCGTAACCGGTCGAGCTGCCGCCCGCCGCCAGACCCGGGTAGCCGCCGGCGATCGCCATAGACAAGGCGCCCCGGTTGCTCAGGCGCGCGACATGCGCATAGAGCGCGGTGCGGCGCGACAGATCGTGCACATAGCCCAGGCCGACCAGCCGAGCCGAGTTGCTGCTGATGTTGGTTGCCCCGACGTTGCCGTTGAAGCTGTTCTTGCCCAACGAGATTTTCACGTTACCTGACTGGCCGACCTTGATCGTGCCCGCCAGCATCAGGTTGGTTTGGCGGGCGTTGGCGTACTGGAAGCGGCGCCACGCGGCGCTGATGCGCACGCCCGAGAAGTCGTACGAGGCGCCCACCGTGTTGTCGGTGAAGCTGCCCAACGTGGTGAGATCGTTGCTTGTACGCGTGCTCGCCGCCGACAGGCGCACGCCCGAGCCGGACCAGCCCACACGCAGGCCGGTCACCTTGTGGATGCCGGCCGCCGCAGTGCCACCTTCGTTGGCGGTGACAAACAGGTTGGCGTTCACGCCACCCCAGCCACCGGGCGAAAACCATTGAAAGCCGCTGTTGGAGCGCACCGTGGTGTTGGGGTTGGAACCGAACGCGGCGCGGATCGGCCCTTGCGGGGAGCTGGAAATCAGGTTGTTGGAGCCCGCGATGCCCACGTAGCCGAACGGATCGAACATCGACCAGCTGGTGTAGCTGGGCGCATAGTCGCGGCCCAGCCGCAGTTCGCCCAGGCTGGACGAGGCCAGGCTCACGGTGGAACGCCGGTCCCAGAACTGGCCCGCCACCGAAGACGCCGTCGAACCGGTGGGCAGCTGCAAGCCGGTTTCCACGTGGAAGCCGGCGCTCAGGCCACCGCCCAGATCTTCAGTGCCGCGCAGGTAGAAGCGGCTCGTCATGTTGGAGCCAGACATCTCGGTGCGCTCGATCGGCAGGCCGGAGTTCTTGACGATGCGCAGTCCGCCGTCCATTACGCCACCGAGCGTGACCGAGGATTGCGCCATTGCGGCACCCGAGACACACCACAAGGCCAGCAGCCCGACAGCTTGGGCAATGGGGCGCGGGCTCAGGCGAGCGGACTTGAGCATGGATGTCTCCGAACTTTTGGGGAAAATGATAAAAAACAGGCGCGGATACGAAATGCGCAGCCGAGCAGATGAAGCGTTGATGATCGGGTGAGCCCGCTTTCCAGGCCATGCGGGTATGCCCGAATTGCGCCACAGTTTGCTTTTTCGGCTCCGACAACAACCTCAACCGCCTCCGCCCCCGCCCTCGTCTTCGTCTGGCAACGCCAGCACCAGCAGGTTGCGCAGGCTTTGCAGCAAGGCCTTGCCGCCGCCGTCCAGCCGCAGCGGATGGTCAGGGTGGGGTTCGATGAGCAATGCGCCCAGCAACTGCCCCGCCAGACGCAGCGGCAAAAAGATGGCGGTGTGCCCCCCCTCGGCCCAGCAGTCCTCGCCGCTCGCGGCGGCCGCGGTGTGGCGCGGCGAGATCAAGGAGCGTGTGCCGCCGTCCACCGGGTCAAAGGCCATGGCTCCGTAGCCCAGGTGCCAGCCCGGCGCCGTGCCAGCAGGGGGATACGCCAACAGCACCCATGCCTGGGCCTGGCCCAGAGCCTGCGTCAGCGCGTGCAGCACCGGGTCAACCAGGTCCTCGCCCGCCAGGCCTTGCAGCAGGCCAGTCGTGAGAGCCTGCATGGCGTGAACCAGGGTTTCGGCTCCTTGGTCGCCCCGCTCCAGCCAGACCGTGGCATCGTCCCCGGCCAGCGCGGACAGCGGCACGGCACCCTGATTCGGCCCACTGGCCGCGGGCGGGGCCTCCTCACTTGCCTGAAGCCGCAGCCCGGACAGCCGCAGCGGATCGAGCAGTCGCTGCACGAGCGACGACCGCGTCCATTCAGGCCGGGCGAGCGCGGCCAGCGCGGCGACCTCGCCCAACGCGACATCCACCGCCCCGGAAATGGCAGCGGTATCCCAGCCCAGCGCATGGCCATAGCGGGCATCAGCCCCTTCGCGCAGGCGCCGCTGCTCGGCAGGCGCCTCATGGCGCGCGGCGTCGGCCAGCGCGGCCGCCAGGCCAACGGCCAGATCGATGCGCTCGCCATGGCCGCGCGGCGCCCGCTCGACGCGCGCGCCGCCTTCCAGCGCCACACAGGCCTGCGCGACCGCGTCGGGCAGGCCTTGCGCCTGGGCAACCCGCAAGCCCAGGCGTGCCAGTGGCAGGCCGAGCACCTGCGCGGCGGCGGACGCCTCATTGCCCGGGTTCAGCGCCGACAGGCGACGGATTTCGGCGGCGGCGCGCGGCGCGTAGGCCAGCACGAGAACCCGGCCATAGTCATGGAAACCGGCTGCCAGCGCCGCGTCGGCGGCCTGGCTGGGCGGCAGGCCCGACAGGCGCGCCGCCAGGGTCACCGAAAAGCGCGACAACAAATACTGCTCCGTCAATCCCTGCACCTGTGCGGCATCCGCCGCGCCCGCCAGACTCGGCAGCGCCGCGCTGAGATGGCCGACCGCCTCGGCGCCGAGCAACTGCAGCGCGTGAGCGACGGTGTTGACCCGCCCGCCCGCGAGCTGCCGGTAGTGCGGCGCATTGGCCACGCGCAAGAGCTTCTGCGCCCAAGGCAGCACCTGTGCGATGCGTCCAGCCAGTTCGCCCGGCGCGCTTGCCCTCGCCGCAATCAACGACGCCGGCTGGATCAGCGGGAGGTCGCCCTGCTCGCGCATGCGCGCCATGAAGCGCTCCACGGCCACGGCCTCGGCCGCCTCGTCGGCGGCGCTGTGCGCCGGATCGGCCTCGGCGGCCGCCGGCGCGAGCATCCAGTCCTTGAGTTCGGCCACCAGCGCCGCCATGCTGGGCGTGCGTTCAGCACACTCGTGCGCAAGCGCGCGGTTGACGATGGCGCGCAGGCGCGAATCAACGGCCTCGGCGGTGGTCTGCGGCAACTGGATGTGCGCGTGTGCCACATGCGCCAAAGCGGCAAAGCCGTGGGCCTCGCCGATGGCGCGCTCGCCGCAGAGCATTTCATACAGAATGAGGCCGGCCGAATACACGTCCATCAGCGGCGAGACGATGCCCTGGCGCGCGTATTCGGGCGCCATGTAGGCCGGTGTTCCCTGCAGGGCACGCTGGCCGCCGGCATCGGCATCGGCTCCGGTCGTGCCGACGGAGGTCTGGCGCACGGCGATGCCGAAATCCATCACGCGCGCACGGCCCTGCGTGTCGATCAGGATGTTGGTGGGTTTGAGGTCACGATGCACCACCTGGTGTTCGTGCGTATAGGCCAGCGCCTCCAGGATGGGCAGCAGCAGCGCGACGGCGCGCTCGGCCGGCAAGGAGCCGGTGATGTGCAGGCGCGCCGCCAAGGTCTGGCCGGGCACGTACTCGAACACCAGATAAGGCTGGCCACCTTCTTCCCCGGCATCGAACACCGGCACGATGGCCGGATGGCTCAGACGGCTGACGGCGCGCGCCTCGTGCAGCATGGCGGTCGCCGCCTCGGTCTGGTCGCCAACCAGATGCAGTGCCTTGAGCGCAACCTCGCGGTGCAGATGCGGGTCGAAGGCTGCGTACACCGTGCTCTGGGCGCCGCTGCCCAAGACGCGCAGGATGCGAAAGCGGCCGATGAACGGCGGCATGCCCGCGGAAGAGGTCACATCAGGCATCGACCGGGCTCGCCAGCACGTCGCCCATGGCCATGGACGGCCATCCCGAGCGCCGCGCGAAGTCCGCGGTGGCGGCATCTTCCGCCAGCAGCAGGCGCTGGGCCAGCGGCTGAACCGTCACCTCGGACAGCGGCACCAGCAGCACGTAGCGCGCTGCGGCGCCGGCCCGCGCGGGGACAAGTTCCCCCACCCAGTCGAGCGCCGTCAGCGCCTCCAGCACCGGGCGCAGGTCCAGTGGATCGGTCTTCAGTCGCCAGGCCAGCGTGCGCGCCGACAAGCCCTTGATCGCGCTCTGGCTGCGCGCGTGCTCCAGATGCGGCAGCAGCTCCAGCGCGAGCTGGAACGACCAGCCCGGCTTGCCGCCCCGGCGCACGCTGCCCATCATCAGGGTCGGCAAATGCGCCGCCAACACCGCGCCGAACAGCACGAAGAGCCAGGCCAGGTAAATCCACAGCAGCATGATAGGCAGCGCGGCAAAGGCGCCGTAAACCGCCGAATAGGTCGGCACCGCCCCAATGTAGACCGTCAGCCCTTTCTTGCCCAACTCGATCAGCGCAGCCGCCAGCAAGCCACCAGCCAGCGCGTGCCGCGGATCGACGCGCGCGTTGGGCACGAAGCGATACAGCATGGCAAAGCCGGCCGACAGCGCCACGTACTCCACGGTCGCCAGCAAGGCGCGCAGAAGCCAGGGCAGTCCACCGGGCAACCAGCCGGCCGACGCCGACAGCGCATAGGACGTGAGCGCCAGGCTCAGCGCCACCAGGAGCGGCCCCAGCGTCAGCGCCGCCCAGTACAACAGCACGCGCTGACCGAAAGGGCGCGGCTGGCGGGTGCGCCAGATGCCGTTGAGCGTGCGGTCGATGGTGAACACCAGCGTGAGCGCCGAAAACAGCAGCGCCGCCGCCCCTGCGGCACCCAACTCGCTGGCTTTGCCGGCGAACTGTCGCAGATAACCATCGACCTGCCGGGCAATGCTCTCGGGCACCAGACTGGCCACCAGCCACTGCTGCAAGGCGCCCTGCAGCTTGGCAAACACCGGAAACGCGGTGAACACCGCCAGGGCCACGGTCACCAGCGGAACCAGCGCGATGGTGGTCGTGAACGTGAGTGAGCTGGCCGACAGGCTCAGGTGGTCCTCGCGCAGGCGTTCACGGAAAACCGCCAGCGTGTGCCCCCACGGGAAATCCCGCAGCACGCCCCACAGCTCACGCGCCCTGTCCATCAACCGTCGAGTCCAGCCCATGGCCGGTATGATGCCACCGCCATGCCCGCCGAAACCCTGACCACGCCCCCGCAAGACGCGCTGGTGGTGGCCAGGCGAACACGCGCCTGGGCGGTGGCCAGCCTGATCGCGCTGATCGTGCTGTGCCTGGGCTGGGAACTGTGGTGGGCGCCGCTGCGGCCCGGCGGCTCCTGGCTTGCGCTCAAGGCCCTGCCCCTGTGCCTGCCGCTGCCCGGTCTGCTGAAAAACCGCATGTACACCTACCGCTGGCTGAGCCTGATGGTCTGGTTGTACATGACCGAAGGCCTGGTTCGCGCCACCAGCGAAGGCCCGCCGGGCAGTTGGCTGGCACTGGCCGAAGTGCTGCTGTGCCTGATCCTGTTTGTCGCGTGCACGCTGCACATCCGCCTGCGCTTGAAGGCGGCGAAGGCGCGCGCGACCTGAATGCCCGTGAGGCGATGACGATGAACCCCGAACTGCTCGACCACCTGCGCCGGATCGTCGGCGCCTCCCATGTGCTCACCGCTCCCGAGCACGACCTGCAGGGCTGGGAGCAGGACTGGCGCAAGCGCACCCGCGGCCGGGCACTGGCCGTCGTGCGGCCGGGCCGCACGGACGAGGTCGCGGCTGTCGTAAAAGCCTGCGCGGCGGCGGGCGTGAGCATCGTGCCGCAAGGGGGAAACACCGGACTGGTGGTGGGAGGCGTGCCCGATGAAAGCGGCACGCAGGTGCTGCTTTCGCTCACGCGCCTGAACGCGGTGCGCGCCATCGACGGGCAGAACCTGACCCTGACGGTGGAGGCTGGCTGCGTGCTGCAAGCCGTTCAGGAGGCCGCGCGCGAGGCGGGTTTCCTGTTCCCGCTGAGCCTGGCGGCCGAAGGCAGTTGCACCATCGGCGGCAATCTGGCAACCAACGCCGGCGGCACGCAGGTGCTGCGCTACGGCAACGCGCGCGAGCTGTGCCTGGGCCTGGAGGTGGTGACGGCGCAGGGCCAGGTGTGGGACGGCCTGGCCGGCCTGCGCAAGGACAACACCGGCTACGACCTGCGCGACCTGTTCATCGGCAGCGAAGGCACGCTGGGCATCATCACCGCCGCGACGATGAAGCTCCATCCCCTGCCCGCCGCGCGCCTGACGGCCTGGCTGGCCGTGGACGGCGTGGATGCGGCCTCGCGCCTGCTGGCATTGGCGCATCGGCAACTGGCCGCCGGGCTCATCGGCTTCGAATTGATGAACCAGTTCGCGCTCAGCCTGGTGGACAAGCATTTCGCGCATTTGCGCACGCCGTTGTGGCGCGAACACCCGTGGTGCGTGCTGATCGACTTCTTCAGCAACGACGAGCCAGCCGCGGCGCAGGCCGTGTTCGAGCGCTTCCTGGAGCTGGCGCTGGAAGGCGGCGCCGCGCTGGATGCCGTCATCGCCCAGAGCATGGCCGACACCCAGCGCCTGTGGCAGGTGCGCGAGAGCATTCCGCTGGCGCAGGCCGAGGAAGGCCTGAACATCAAGCACGACATCTCGATCCCGATCTCGCGCATCGCCGACTTCGTGGCATACACCGACGCCCTGCTCAAGGACGCCATTCCCGGCGTGCGCCTGGTGGACTTTGGCCACATGGGCGACGGCAACCTGCACTACAACGTGCAGGCGCCCGAGGGCGCCGACGGCAAGGCCTTCTTGCGCGAGCAGGAAGCGCGGGTCAACACGCTGGTGTACGACGCCGTGATGCGCTTTGGCGGCTCGATTTCCGCCGAGCACGGCGTGGGCAGCCTCAAGGCCGATTGCCTGCCGCACTACAAGTCGGCGGTGGCGCTGGAGATGAGGCGCTCGATCAAGCGCGCGCTGGATCCGGACAACCGCCTGAACCCGGGGCGCGTGCTCGCCGCGTAGCGATCAGCACTCGAGATTTCCGGTCAAAATTGCCGGAAGTCCCAGCAAATTTGACCACGACCAGCTACTGATTCAGTAGCACATTTCACGTTATCGGTTCAACGTCTCCACCAGCAGGCGTGTGTAGGCGTGCCGGGGTTCGGACATCACCTGCTGCACCGCCCCGCGCTCGACGACCTGGCCATCCTTGAGCACCAGCACCTCGTGCGCCATGGCCGCCACCACGGCCAGATCGTGCGTGATGAGCAGGTAAGCCAGCCCGCGCTCGCGCTGCAGCCCTTGCAAAAGCGCCAACACCTGGTGCTGAATCGTCACGTCCAGCGCGCTGGTCGGCTCGTCCAGCACCACGAGTTGCGGGTTGACGATGAGCGCGCGGGCCACGGCCAGGCGCTGGCGCTGGCCTCCGGAAAATTCATGCGGATAGCGCGACAGCAGCGCCGGAAACGCCGTCTCGTCCAGCCCCACCTGGCGCAGCGCGTCCTGCACGCGCGCCCGGCGCTCGGCCACGGCCACGGCCAGGCCGGGTTCGTGCACCCTCAATCCTTCGCCGACGATTTCCTCCACCGTCATGCGCGGCGAGAGCGAGGAAAACGGATCCTGGAACACCACCTGGGCGATGCGCCGCAGCGGCCGATCGGCGGCCACGCGGCCTTGCCACTGCCGGCCCGCGATGGACAAGGCGCCCCCGTGTGGCAGCAGCCCGAGCACCGCTTGCGCGAGAGTTGACTTGCCCGAACCCGATTCGCCCACCACGCCCAGCGTGCGTCCCGGGGGGACGGTGAAATCCGCTCCCTGCAGCGCGACGAACTCGCCCTGCTTGAACCAGCCGCGCACGCCCGCTATCGGCACCGGGTAGCTCACGCGCAAGCCCTCAGCCTTGACCAGCGGCTCGGTTCGCGGAGGCAGCGGCGCCTCCACCACCGCGCGCACCGGCCGACTGGCAACCAGTTCGCGCGTATAGGCTTGCCGCGGCGCGCTCAGCAGCGCCTCCGTGACGCCCTGTTCCACCAGGCGACCGCGCTGCATCACGACCACGCGGTCGGCGAAACGGCGCACCAGGTTCAGATCGTGCGTAATCAACAGCACGGCCATGCCGGTTTCGCGGCGCAAGTCCTCGATCAAGTCCAGGATGCGCCCGCGCAACTGCACGTCCAGCGCCGTGGTGGGCTCGTCGGCCAGCAGCAGGCGCGGGCGGCAGGCCAGGGCCATGGCGATCATCGCGCGCTGGCGCTGGCCGCCCGAGAGCTGATGCGGGTACTGCGCCGCGCGGCGCTCGGGCTCGGGGATGCCGGTGCGCGCCAGCAGCTCCACCGCGCGCCGCCAAGCCTGGGCCTGGGACAGCGCTTCCTTCTCGACCAGCACCTCGGCCACCTGCGCGCCCACGGTGAGCAGCGGGTTGAGCGCGGTCATCGGCTCCTGGAACACCATGCCGATGTCGCGCCCCCGGATCGCGCGCATCTCCCGCTCCGAAAGCGATAGCAGCTCGTGGTGGACGGACGGGTCTTCACGGCTCGAAAACGCGATGTTTCCGGTGATCTGCGCGCCCTCCAGCAGCCGCAGAATCGCCAGCGCCGTGACGCTCTTGCCCGAACCCGACTCGCCCACCAGCGCGAGCTTTTCACCCGGCTCGATGTCGAAACTCAGGTCTTCGACCACCCGGTGCCCGCCAAAGGACAGGTTCAGGCCATGCACCGACAGCAGGCTCATTGGCTGGCCTTTCGCGGATCGAGCGCATCGCGCAGCGCATCGCCCATGAAGGTCAGCAGCAGCAGCGTGACCACCAGCACGGCAAAGGCCGACAGCGAAATCCACCAGGCGTCGATGTTGTTCTTGCCCTGGCTGAGCAGTTCGCCCAGCGACGGCGTGCCCGGCGGTACGCCCAGGCCCAGGAAGTCCAGCGAGGTAAGCGCCAGAATGGCCGCGCTCATGCGAAACGGCAAAAACGTGACGACGGGCGTGAGGCTGTTGGGCAGGATGTGGCGGCGAATGATTTCCCCATGCGACAGCCCCATCGCGCGCGCCGCCTTCACGTAGTCGAGCTGGCGGTTGCGCAGGAACTCGGCACGCACATAGTCCGACAAGCCCATCCAGCCGAACAGGCTCAGCAAAATGAGCAGCAGCGCCACGCTGGGCGCGAACACGGCGCTGAAAATGATCAGCAGGTACAGCTCGGGCATAGAGCCCCAGATCTCGATAAAGCGCTGCAGCAGCAGGTCCGTCCGGCCACCAAAGTAGCCCTGGATGGCCCCCATCGCCACGCCCAGCGCCACCCCGGTGGCCGTGAGCGCGAGCGCGAACAGCACGCTGACGCGAAAGCCGTAGATCAATTGAGCGAGCAGGTCGCGCCCCCGGTCGTCGGTGCCCAGCCAGTTGTCGCGCGAAGGCGCGCTGGGACTGGGCTCCTGGGCAAAGTAGTTCAACGTCTTGGGCCCATAGCGATTGGGGGCCTGGAGCACCCAGTTGCCGGGTTCGGCCAGGCGCCGCTCGATGAAGGGATCGTGAAAATCGGTGGGCGTGGGAAAGTCACCGCCGAAGGTGGTCTCCGGATAGTCCTTGACGACCGGGAAATACCACTGTCCCTGGTAGCGCACGATCAGCGGGCGGTCGTTGCTGACCAGTTCGGCGCCCAGGCTGAGCAGCACCATGGCGGCGAACGCCACCAGGCTCCACAACCCCAGCCGGTTGCGCGCAAAGCGCCGCCAGGCGCGGCGCGCGGGCGACAGGGGAAGACCGGAAATGCTTGGCGAGGTCATGGCGCGGTCAATCGAACTTCACGCGCGGATCGACCCACACGTAGCACAGGTCGGAAATCAGCTTGGTCACCAGGCCGATCAGCGTGAACAGGTACAGCGTACCCAGCACCACCGGGTAGTCGCGCTTCATCACCGACTCGTACGACAGCAGGCCCAGTCCGTCGAGCGAGAACAGCGTCTCGATCAGCAGCGAGCCGGTGAAGAA
>DAIOSZ010000065.1:16058-16633 GCA_036752305.1 Burkholderiaceae bacterium | reverse complement strand
ACGCCTTCGGCGCGCAGCAGTGCCACCTTGCGCGGCAGGCCGCCCGCGTAGCCGGTGAGCGCGCCGCCCGCGCCGAGCACGCGGTGGCAGGGCACGATGACCGACAGCGGGTTGCGGCCGACCGCGGCGCCCACGGCGCGCGCGGCGCTGGGCCGGCCAAGGCTGGCGGCGATGCCGCCGTAGCTGGCGGTGCCGCCCGCACCGATTCCGCCGAGGGCGCGCCAGACCGATTGCTCGAAGGCGGTGCCGCCGGACAGGTCCAGCGGCAGATCGAATACGCGGCGCTGGCCGGCAAAGTATTCGGCCAGTTGGGCGGCGGCGCGCGCCAGCAGCGGGTGCTCGGACACGCTGGCGAGGGCGCGCGCGCGGGCGAGATCGGGCCAGTGCTTTTGCCCGGCGAACCAGGCGCCGCACAGGCCGGCGTCGGTGGCGGCCAGGGTCAGGGTGCCCAGTGGGCTTTCCCAGTTGGCATGGCAGGCGTGGGGAGGGAGTTTCATGGCGGATGCGGTGAGAAATGAAAAGGGGTTTCCGGCGGCTCCCGGCCCGCCGCACGGCGGTACTGCCCCCCGGGGGGC
>DAIOSZ010000065.1:0-16048 GCA_036752305.1 Burkholderiaceae bacterium | reverse complement strand
GCACCGAGGTGACCGCGCCGTCGTCGTCGACGCAGACGGTGATCGGGCCGATCGGGGTGGTGATCGTGGTGCTGGTCATGTTGCCTCCGGTAATTGGTTGATCGGGTGGGGCAGCGTGGCCCACAGGTATTGGGTGGCGTAGCTGCGCCAGGGGCGCCAGGCCTGGGAGAGCGCCTCGGCCTCGCGCGCGGCGTGGCGGCTGCCCTGCACGCCCAGTGCCTTGTGCAGCGCCACGTCGCCGGCGGGAAAGGCGTCGGGCCAGCGCAGCGCGCGCATGGCGATGTACTGCGCCGTCCAGTCGCCAATGCCGGGCAGGGCCTTGAGCGCCTCGACCGTTGCGTGCACGGGGGCGCCCGCGTGCAGCGCCAGGCGCTTGTCGCGCACGGCGGCGGCCAGCGCCTGGATGGCCGCCTGGCGCTGGCGCACGATGCCCAGCTCGCCCAGATCGGAGGGCTGGGCCTGGGCCAGCGCGGCGGCGCTGGGGAACAGGCGCGTCAGGCCGGGCAGCGGGGTGGCCAGCGGTTCGCCAAAGCGCTCGAGCAGCCGCTGTGCCAGCGTGCGCGCGGCGGCCACGGTGATCTGCTGGCCCAGCACGGCGCGCACGGCCAGCTCGAACCCGTCCCAGGCGCCCGGCACGCGCAGGCCGTCCAGGCCGGGGAAGGCGGGCGCCAGCACGGCGTTGATGGCCTTGGGGTCGGCGTCGAGGTCGAAGGCGGCGCGGGCGCGGTGGATGAGCAGCGGCAGCGCATCGTGCAACCCTTCGCTGACGCTGAGCACGGCCTGGCAGCGCGCGGGGTCGAAACCCAGTTCCAGCCAGCCGGTGTGCGCGCGGCCGGCGTGTTCCACGCTTAGCGTGCGGGCGTAGCGGGGCGCCTCGGCACCGTCGGATACGGCTTCCATCCCGGCGATGCGCCGCGCGTGGAAAAAGCCCAGCAGCGCCGCCAGGTCGTAGGGCAGGCGCCAGGCCAGACGCAGGCGGATGCCGCCCGGGCTGGCGGTGTCCGTCTGGTTGGCGCCGCCGCCGCTGTCGCGTCGCAGCCGGGTGGGCGCCAGGCCGTAGTGCGCGGCGAAGGCGGCGTTGAAGCGGCGCAAGCTGGCGAATCCGGCCAGATGGGCAATCTGCGCCACCGGCAGCGCGGTGTCGGTGAGCAGGTGCTTGGCGGTGAGCAGGCGGCGGGTTTGCAGGTAGGCCAGCGGCGCCACGCCGAAATGCGCCTCGAACAGGCGGCGCAGGTGACGGTCGCTCACGCCCAGGCGTGCGGCCAGGCGGGCCACGCTGGGCACCTCGTCGCCCCAGGCCTGCGGCTCGCCCAGCCAGCTGTCGAGCAGCTGCGCGGCCTGGTGCGCCAGCGTGGCCGAGCTGTCCTGCACCGACCAGGCCTGGCTGTGCGGCGCCAGTTCGGGCCGGCAGCGCAGGCAGGGGCGAAAGCCGGCGCGCTCGGCCTGCGTGGCATGGCCGAAGAATCGGCAGTTCTCGCGCCGCGGCGTGCGCACCGCGCAGACCGGGCGGCAGTAGATGCCGGTGGAGGTGACGCCGGTGAAAAAGCAGCCGTCAAAACGCGCGTCGCGTGCCTTGAGGGCGAGGTAGCAGGCGTCGGGGGCGATCTCCAACGTGTCGGGCGTCATGCGGCGGATGGTACGCCGCTGGCGCGGGCGCGCTGGCCGGATTCGGACATGTGGCCGGCGCGACCCTGAGCGCGGCCATCAATGCGCGTGCAGGGCGCGCAGCGGGCCGGTGACGGCCGGGTCGGTCACCCGATGCGCGTCGAAGGTGCTGGCCGGATCGTTGCCGATGATGGCGGGCAGGCAGTTGCCGGCGATTTCGCCGCAAAAGGTGTCGAGCTGGCCCGGCTTGACCGCGTGGCCGGTGTCGGCGACGAGGAAGTAGCCATCATGCGCCACCGTGCGGCCGCCGGGCAGTTGCAAGGGAGCGCCGCGCGCGGCGGGCAGGTAGAGGGCGGTGCCGGGCGGCAGGCGCTCGTCGGTGGTGGCCAGGCTGCGGCCGGGCACGAGCTTGTAGCCGGTCACGCCGTCGCCGTATTCACCCCGGGCCGGGGCGAAATAGGCGCGGCTGGTGGCGTGGATCCACGGCTGCTGCTGCGCGTTGATGCCCATCAGCCCCGCGCAATCGACGAACACCTGCTGGCCCACGCCGGCATGGTTGACGGTGGTTTTGACGCCCTGGCGCGAGACGACCTGCACCGTGCCTTCGATCGAGCCCTGGCACCACTCGCGCGGCGCCACCGGTGGCGTGATGGCGCGGCCGGTGGCGTCGCGATACGGCACGCCGCCGCTGAGCTCGGGCGCCGAGTGGATGTGGTAGTAGGTGGCCCAGAGCCTGATCGGCGCGCCCAGCGGCTGGCGCGGGGCGGGCAGGTCGAAGGCGGGCGCGGGCTGCGCCAGCGCCGCGCCGGCGGGGAGCACGGTGGCAATCGCGGTGGCAATCACGTCGGCGAGAGCGGCGACGGCCGACGGGCGGATGCGGGCTTGTGATGTCATGACCAGGGACGAATGTTGCAGGGCAATTGTGTGCGCGAACCCAGCCGGGCGCCCGGGTGGGGGCGCCCGCGCCCGCACCGCGCCTGCGCTGCACAATAGGGCGATGGGGCGTTGGCGCGATCGGATGCCACCCCAACCCTCGAGGAGACATTTTCATGCGCTTGCTTGCTTCCCTTGGCCTGTGCGCCGCCGCCCTGGCGGGTTGCGCGTCGTACAACCCCGTCAATTATCTGAATCCGGCCGGAGTGCCGCAGGTGCCGCCGATGACGCCGCGGCCCTTCGCGGTGCAGGAGATCGGCAGTTTTCATGTCGGCGGGCGCCAGGCGGTGCTGTCGGGCCTGCCGGAGAAGGACGTGAAGTTCACGCCGACCTCGCCGGTGACTCGGCTCAATCCCAATGGCGAGTTCGAGGTGGAGCAGATGTACGTGCAGTACGTCAAGCTGGCCGACAGCGCGCGCTCGGCGCGCTACCCGCTCTTGATGATCCACGGCGGAGGCCTGTCGGGCGTGACCTGGGAGACCAAGCCGGACGGCAAGAGCGGCTGGCAGCAGTATTTCCTGCGCGCCGGGCACGACGTGTACGTGGCCGACGCGGTGGAGCGCGGGCGCGCTTCCTGGGCGCGCTACCCGGAGATTTTCACCAGCGAGCCGGTGTTCCGCACCAAGAAGGAGGCTTGGGAGCTGTTTCGCATCGGGCCGCGTTATGAGGTCTCGCCAGCGGTGCGCGAGGCCTATCCCGGCACGCAGTTCCCGCTGGCGGCCTTCGACCAGTTCATGAAGCAGGGCGTGCCGCGCTGGGTGACCAACGACGCGCCGACGCTGGCCGCCTACGACGCGCTGGTGCAGAAGATCTGCCCATGCGTGTTCATGGTGCATTCGCAGGGCAGCACCTTTGCCTACGCGCTGGCCAACAAGTACCCCGACAAGGTGAAGGCGGTGGTCGGCATCGAGCCGTCGGGCGCGCTGGACGCCGAGAAGGTGTCGATCGCCGGGCTCAAACAGGTACCGCTGCTGTTCGTCTGGGGCGACAAGATCCGCGAGACGCCGCGCTGGGTGCAGATTCAGGGAGCGCTCAAGAAAATGATCGCCGCGCAGAAGGCGCAGGGCGGCCAGGCCGATGAGTTCGACCTGCCTCAGATGGGCATCAACGGCAACAGCCACATGATCATGATGGACCGCAATTCGGACCAGATCGCCCGCCTGGTGCAGCAGTGGATGGAAAAGCAGGGCCTGGTCGAGTGATCGACCACCTCGACCACTTGGTGCTGACCACGCACGACGCGGCGGCCTGCATCGATTTCTACACCCGCGTGCTGGGCATGCGGCTGGAGCGCTTCGTCGGCGGCACGCCGCCGGTCGAGCGCCAGGCGCTGGTGTTCGGGGCGCAGAAGATCAACCTGCATGTGCGCGGGCGCGAGTTCGAGCCCAAGGCGCACCTGCCGGTGCCGGGCGCGCTGGATCTGTGCTTCATCGCCAGCGTGCCGCTGGCGCAGGTGATCGAGCGCCTGCTAGCCGCCGATTGGCCGGTGATCGAAGGGCCGGTGCGCCGCACCGGGGCGACGGGGCCGATCCTGTCGGTCTACGTGCGCGACCCGGATTTGAATCTGATCGAAATTTCGCAGCCCCTTGCCTCTTGAATGAAAGCCACCTCGCCATGCAGCGCCGCCGCCTCATCACACTGACCGCCGCCATCGCCGCGCTGCCGCCGGCGCTGCGCGCCCAGGGCAAGTATCCGCAGCGGCCGGTGACGCTGGTGGTGCCCACGGCGCCGGGCGGGACGACGGATTTCACCGCGCGCCTGATCGTCGAGCCGCTGTCGCGCGCGCTCGGCCAACCGGTGGTGGTGGACAACAAGCCCGGCGCATCGGGCAACATTGGCAACCAGTTCGTCGCGCGCGCCCGGCCCGACGGGTACACGCTGCTGGTGTCGTACAGCGGCTACCACGTGGGCAACCCGCATCTGTTCAAGCAGGCGGGCTGGGACCCGATCAAGGACTTTGCCCCGGTGGCGATGATGACGCGCGCGCCGCAGGTGATCGCCATCAGCCCCAGGCTGCCGGTGGACGACCTGAAGGGCCTGATCGCCTACGCCAAGGCCAACCCGGGCAAGCTCAACTACGCCAGCTCGGGCAACGGCTCGATCCAGCACATCGCGGGCGAACTGTTCAAGCAGCTCACTGGCACCTTCATCACGCACATTCCGTACCGCGGCTCCGGCCCGGCGGTGCAGGATCTGATGGCGGGGCAGGTGGACATGTTCATCACCACGCCGGCCGGCGTGGTCAGCCAGATCCAGGGCGGCAAGACCAAGGGCGTGGCGGTGACCAGCGCGCGGCGCCTGGCCTCGCTGCCGCAGGTGCCGACGGCCGTGGAGGCGGGGCTCAAGGGCTATGACCTGGATTCCTGGTTTGCGCTCTACGCGCCGGCTGGCGCGCCGCCCGAGGTGGTGCAGGTGCTCAACACCGAGGTGAACCGGATTCTCCAGACGCCCGAGGCGCGCAAGAAGGCCGAGGATTCCGGCACCGGCGTGCAGACCATGACGCCGGCCGAGCTGGGCGCGTTCACGCAGAAGGAGCTGGCCTATTGGGGCAAGGTCATCAAAGGTGCCCGGATCGGGATGGAATAAAACTCACTTTTTGATAGCTGTCCGTGGTTAGTCCTGAAGCGAAAGAGCCGAATAGTGGCCTGAAAAACCGGCCCTTTCCGGTGCAGGCGGTCAAGTTCCGGCTGCTGTCGCTGCGCGATCTGCTGATCTCGGCCGGGCCGTTCATCGTGCTCGCCGCCGTGCTGCTGGCGCTGGCCTACTGGTGGCTGGATCCGCAGCCGCCACGGCGCATCCGCCTGGCGACCGGGCCGGAGCAAAGCGCCTATGCGCGCTTTGGCCAGCGCTACGCGGACCTGCTGGCGCAGGACGGCATCCGCGTGGAACTGGTGGCCAGCGAGGGCTCGCAGGCCAATCTGCAACTGCTGCGCGAGGGGCGGGCGGAGCTGGGCTTTGTGCAGGGCGGCACCGACCTGCTGAGCCGCCGCGAGGCCAGCGCCGAGGATCTGGCGCTGATTTCGCTGGGCAGCCTGTTTGTGGAACCGGTGTGGGTGTTCTATCGCGTGGGAGCGTTAGAGCGGGCGCGCGTGGCGGGGGCCAGCGCGCCAGCGCCGGCGGCGAAAGCGGCCCAGGCGGTCGCCGCCACGGCCATGGCGGCCACGAACACGGCGACCACGAGCCTGACTTCGCTGAAGGAGTTGGCCGGGCTGCGCGTCAACATCGGCACGCCGGGTTCGGGCGTGCCCAGCCTGATGCGGCGGCTGTGGGAGATCAACCGCGTGGAGATCGCGGGCCTGCGCCTGTCGCACGAGGAGCAGACGCCGGCCACGGTGTCGTTTCTCAATGGCGAGATCGACGCGCTGGTGTTCGTCTCCTCGCCCGAGGCGCCCATGGTGCAGATGCTGCTGCAGACCCCGGACGTGGGGTTGATGGATTTTCCGCAGGCCGAGGCCTATGCGCGGCGCCTGCCCTTTGTCACCGCCGTCACGCTGCCGCGCGGCGTGGTCGATCTGGCGGCCGATCTGCCGCCGCGCAATGTGCGGCTGATCGCCTCCACCACCTCGCTGCTGGCGCGCGAGGAGCTGCATCCGGCGCTGGCGCAACTGTTTGCCCAGGCGGCGCAAAAGCTGCACGGCGGCGCGGGCTGGTTCAACAGGGCGCGCGAGTTTCCCACCGTGGAGCATGCCGAATACCCCATCGCCAAGGACGCCGAGCGCACCTACAAAAGCGGCGCGCCGCTGTTGCAGCGCTACCTGCCGTTCTGGCTGGCCAATCTGGTGGAGCGCATGTGGCTGGCGCTGGGCCTGATCGTCGCGGTGCTGCTGCCGTTGTCGCGCATCGTGCCGCCCTTGTACGAGCTGCGCGTGCGCTCGCGGGTGTTTCGCTGGTACGGCAAGCTGCGCGAGATTGAGGCGCGCGTGGCCCAGGGCACGGCGGCGCCGGGCGAGATTCAGGCCGAACTGGACCAGTTGGAGCGCCAGGTACAAGGCGTGAACGTGCCGCTGTCCTACGCCGACGAGGTGTACGCGCTGCGCAACTACGTGCGCATGATCCGCGAACGGCTGGCCGCGTAGCGCCGCGAGCAGGGTGATCCGGCCCGCGGCGAACTCAGGGTCAGCCGACCTTGCGCGGATTCGTCTTCCCTGTTAACTTACCGGCCGTACGGCAAGTAAGCGCATGCGACGCTTCCGCCGCAGCCATTGCACAGGACTTTGAATGCTTGAACCGCAGGTCGATGCCGCCTTCGAATACGCGTTTCCTCTCTATGAGATGGCGCGTACGCGGTATCGCGCGGTGCAGGATGCGGGAAACCCTGGCCGCGTCGATCCCAACACGCTGCGGCACGAGCGCTCGCTCAGCGACCACCGCTCGCGCTGGATCACGGCGCCGAACAACGACACGCTGTACTCCAATGCCTGGCTGAGCCTGGCGCGCACGGGGGTGCGCATCCGGGTGGACGCCATGCCGCCCGGCCGCTATTGGTCGCTGGCGTTCATGGATGCGTTTACCAATCATTTCGCGATCGTCGGGCAGCGTCTGGACGGGACCGGGCCGGTGGATTTGCGCGTGATCGGCCCCAACCAGGAGCCTGGCGAAGAGAAGGGGCGCACGATACGGGCCCCGGGCCAGGATGTGTGGCTGTTCATCCGCTGTCTGGTCGATGGTCCGGACGATCTGCCCAACGCGCATGCGATGCAGGAGCGCATCGAGATCGAACCCTGCCAACGCGCGGACTACTCCCCGCGCGTGGTGCCAACCTCGTCGCGCGATCCGCGGAATTTCCTCGCGGTGGTCAATGAGATGCTGGGATTCAACCCGCCTGCGCGCGGCGAACGGGACATGGTCGAGCGCTGGGCGACGGTCGGCCTGCGCCCCGGCGAACCGGAAGCGTGGGAACGCCTGGATCCGGTGGCGCGCGAGGCCTGGACAGCGCGCATCGATGCCGTGCACGACAAGCTTCGCCAAGCGTCTGCTTCCGGGCGGCGCGAGGTCCAGGGCTGGTTCGCGTCGGCTGCCGAGATGGGAAACTTTGGGGTCAACTATCCGCTGCGGGCGTCGGTGGCCCTGGGCGGACTGGGTGCGCTCCCGCCCATTGAGGCGATGTACTTCGTGCGCTTTCACGACGCTGCCGGCCAACTGCTCGACGGTCGGCAGCGGTACCTGCTGCGCGTTCCGGCCACAGGCATTCCGAACGATTCCTTCTGGTCGTTTTCGATGTACGAGCCGACGGCCGACAGCCAGCGCTTTTTTGTCGACAACCCCATCAAGCGCTACTCCATCGGCAACCGGACGCCGGGGATCGTCGCCAACGCGGATGGTTCGCTCGATATCGCCCTGCAGCGCGACGAGCCGACCGAAGGCCGACTGCGCGCCAACTGGCTGCCGACGCCGGCCGGACCGTTCCAGATTTCATTGCGCACCTACATGCCGCGTGCCGCTTTACGCGACGGCGGAGCAGCCATGCCCACCATCGTCCGTACCTGAAGGAGATTTGCTCGTGAAGCCTGCCCATCCCAGTACCGTCGCGACGAACGCGCGCCTGTACGACGAGTTGAACTTTGACGACCGACGCGACTTCGAGGACGCGCAACGCGGTTTCATCGACACCCTGCCGGACGCGCACATCGAGGCCGATGCGGGCGGCGTCTCCTGGACGATGCGGCCGTATGGCTTCCTAAAGGATCAGACGCCGGAGACAGTCAACCCCAGCCTTTGGCGCATGTCGCAGATCAATGCGATCCATGGCCTGTTCTACGTGAGTGACCGGGTGTACCAGGTGCGCGGGTTCTCGCTGGCCAACGTGACCTTCGTCGAAGGCGACAGCGGCGTGATCGTGATCGATCCGCTGCAGTTCACCGAACATGCCCGGGCCGCGCTGGCTTTGTATCGCAAGCACCGCGGCGACCGGCCGGTGGTTGCGGTCATCTACACGCACAGCCATCGCGATCATTACGGCGGCGTGCGCGGCGTGATCAGCCCCGAGGACGTGAAGAACGGCGTGGAGGTGATTGCGCCGTTCGGGTTTACCGAGGAGTCGTTTTCCGAATCCATTCTGGCTGGCGTGCCGATGCGCCGCCGCGCGCTGTTCCAGTTTGGCTGGTCGTTGGAGCCGGGTGTGATGTCGCATGTGGACAGCGGCTTGGGCAAGGCCGTGGGCAGGGGAGGTGACGGCTTCGTGGCTCCGACGACGTTGATCACGCAGCCCGTGGAGCGCCGCAGGGTGGACGGCGTGGAGATCGTTTTCCACCTGACGCCGGGCACCGAGGCGCCTGCCGATATGAACATGCTCTATCCCGGCCTGCGGGTGCTCAATCTGGCCGAGAACGCCTGCCACACGATGCACAACCTATGCCCGCTGCGCGGCGCCAAGACCCGCGATGCGTTGGCGTGGGCGCACTACCTCAACCAGGCCCTGGGCGACTTTGTGCCGCAGGTGGACGCGCTGGTGGTGCAGCACCACTGGCCGGTCTGGGGGCAGGATCGCGTGCGGGAATACGTGGCGGGCCAGCGCGACATGTACCGCTACCTCCACGACCAGACGCTCAGATTGATGAGCCATGGTCGCACGCCCAAGGAGATTGCCGATGAGCTGCTGATGCCCGGCAAGTTGTCGCGGCAATGGTTCGCGCGCGGCTACTACGGCGCGGTGGCGCACAACGTGAACGCGGTGTATGCGCATTATCTTGGCCCCTACGACGGCAATCCGACGCACCTGAATCCGCTGCCCCCGGTCCAGGCCGGCAAGAAATACGTGGAATACATGGGCGGGGCGGATGCCGTGGTGGGCCGCGCCCGGGAGGACTACGCGGCAGGCGAGTTCCGTTGGGTGGTGGAGGCTCTGAACCACGTGGTGTTCGCGGACCCAGGGCATCGCCCGGCGCGCGAGCTGGCGGCTGACGCGATGGAGCAGCTGGGGTATCAGTCCGAATCGGCCACTTGGCGCAACGCCTATCTGTTGGCCGCGCGCGAGCTGCGCAGCGCCTCGCAGGCATCCGTCCCGCGTGGCGTGGGGATCAGCCCGGACGTGGTGGCGATTCTTCCGCTGCGCAGCTTTCTGGAGTATCTGGGCATCCGGGTCAATGGGCCGAAGGCGCAGGAAATCGAGGCGAGCTTCGACTGGCGCCTGACGGACGGCAGCGGGTCGGAGTCGCAGCGCATGGTGCTCTCCAATGGTGCGCTCAATCACCTGCCCGGCAGCCACGGCGATGGAGCGGACGCGGTGATCGAGATGGCGCGCGACACGATGGCCAGGCTGTCCGCCGGGCGTTCCGCGCTGCTGGCCGGCCTGGATGGCGGCGAATTCAAGGTGACCGGGAATGTTGTCTTGTTCCGGCGCTTTTTGGAGGCGCTGGACGAATTCGACCCGATGTTCAACGTCGTGGAGCCATGAACGGCGCTCGACGGGACCTGATGGCCGAGGCCTGCCTTGAATTCTGTTTGAGTTTTTTACCCCGGTGAAAACCGGATTTGTTGATCGCAACCCGAGGAAACGAAATGAACTATCGCAAGTACCTTATCGCGCCCGTATGGGCAGCCGTGACGATATTCGGATCAGGCGCCTATGCGCAGCAGATGACCAAGATCGTGGTGCCGTTCGCGCCCGGAGGCGGGACCGACGTCTACGTGCGCATGCTGGCGCAGGAATTGACGAACCGTGGAACCCGCGTGATCGTGGAGAACAAGCCAGGCGCCAGCGCGGTGGTCGCCGCAGACTATGCCGCCAAGGCCAAGCCGGATGGGCAGACGCTGGTGGTGTCGTTCCTGGGCATGCTGGGCACCAATCTGATCATGTTCGACAAGCTGCCCTACGACCCCAAGAAAGACTTCACGTCGATCTCCCAGATCGCCTACCAGCCCACGATCATCGTGGGGCGCTCGGAGCTGCCTTACCGCAACATCAAGGAGATGGTGGAGTACGCCAAGGCCAACCCGGGCAAGATCAACCGGGGTTCGCCTGGTGCGGCCATTCTCAGCAACCTGGCGCCGGTGGCCTTTGAGCAATCGGTGGGCATCAGCACCAATCACATTCCGTTCAACGGCGATGCGCAGGCGATCCAGGCGATGCTCAGCGGCTCGATCGACATCTATGGAACTTCGATCACGAGCTCGCTGCCGCACATCAAGTCGGGCAAGTTCCGGGTTCTGGGCGTGATGGGCGCGCAGCGCCTGCCGCAGGCACCGGATGGCCCCACGTTCAAGGAGCAGGGCTATAACTTCGAGGCGCCGCTGCGCTATTACCTGTCGACGCGAAGCGGCGCGCCGAAAGAAACCGTGGACCACCTCAACAAAGCCATCAACGAGGTCTTGAAGGATCCCGCGTTCATTGAGCGCGCGCATGCCGTCGGCATGGAGCCCCGGGGCACCACGCCCCAGGAAATGGACAAGTTGCTGAACGAGGAGATCGGACGCTGGAATCCCATGGTCAAGAGCCTGAATCTGCCCAAATCGGACAAATCCTGACCCAAAAAACCATGGTCGATCCGCCAGTCGTGGGCAACCTGACTGGCGCGATCGAAATCCCTCCACCTGCCGAGGTGTTCATGTCTGGAATTCATTCCCTCGATCGCGTCATTGGCGACGAATGGCCCATCCTGGCCACGGAGTCCGATCTGCGCGCATTTGAATCCGTTCCCTATGCCGAGCGCATCAAGGCTTCCAGCACCTACGAGGCGCTGAAGCTGGGGGCCGCGCGGGATCCCTCGGCCGCAGCCATCCTCTTTTTGCCCAATGCGAGCGCGACAGACGAGCCCGTTCGGCTGACGCATGCGGAGTTGATCGGCCGGATCACCCAGGTCGCGAACGCGCTGCACACGCTGGGCGTGAAGTCCGGGGACGTGGTGAGCCTGCTGCTGCCGTTGATTCCGCAGGCGTTCTACGCGCTGTTTGGCGCCCAGGCGGCTGGCATAGCCAATCCGGTGAATTCGTTCCTGGAGCCGGCGCAGATCGCCCACATTCTGCAGGCGGCCAAGACCAAGGTCTTGATTGCCATGGGACCTTCCGAGGGCTTTGACATCTGGGAGAAGGTTTCGCGCATCCGCGACCAGTTGCCCGATCTGAAGGCGATTTTGGTCGTTTCGCCCTGGGGTCCGCCGCCCGCGGGAACGCTGTCGTTCGACGCCGTGGTCAGCGATCAGCCCTGGGATCGGCTGGTCAGCGGACGGGACATTCAAGCGTCGGACATTTCGGCGTACTACCACACGGGTGGCACTACGGGCCTGCCACAACTGGTGCCGCTCTCGCATGGCAATCAGGTCTATCAGGCCTGGGGGATTGCCCTGATGTGGCGCACCAACCCGGGTGCCGTTCTGCTGACCGCGCTGCCCTTGTTCCACGTGGGCGGCGCGATTACACACGCGCTGCAGCAACTGGCGGCGGGCGGCACGCTGCTGGTGCTGTCAGCCGCGGGCTGGCGCAACAAGAACGCGATGCCGAGCGTGTGGAAGCTTGTCGAGCGCTACAGGGTCGAAGTCTTGGCGGCCGTGCCGACGGTACTGGGCGCGATACTGAATGTCTCGATGGAGGACACCGATGTGTCGAGTGTCCGCACCCTGACCGGCGGCGGATCGACGGTTCCGGTGCCGGTCGCCGAAGCGTACAAGCGACGGTTCGATCTGGAGATACTCGAAACCTACGGAATGACCGAGGTGTCGAGCTGCCACACCATCTCCAACCCCGCGCGCCCGGTCTATTTGGGCTCGGTCGGTCACGCGCTGCCCTACAGCGGCGTGCGCGTGGTCGAGTTGGACCACAACGGCAAATGGGTCCGAGACTGTCCGACCGGCAAGATTGGTGTGGTGACCATGGCGGGTCCGGGCGTTTTTTCCGGGTACGTCACCGGAGCACCAGATGCGCCATTCGTTGCACCTGGGTGGGTCAACAGCGGAGACCTCGGACGCATCGACGCGAATGGCTACTTGTGGATCACCGGCCGCGCCAAGGACTTGATCATCCGCGGCGGCCACAACATTGATCCGCTGGGCGTCGAGGAGGTGCTCTACGACCATCCGGCCGTCGAGGTGGCGGCCCTGGTGGGTGAACCGGATGCCTATGCGGGCGAACTGCCGGTGGCCTACGTGCAGCTAAAGCCCGGGGCCAAGGCCGAGCCCGCAGAACTGATCCGCTGGGTCGCCTCTCACACCCCGGAGCGAGCGGCGGTGCCGACGCAGCTCTACATCGTGGACAACATTCTGCTCACGGCGGTTGGCAAGGTCTTCAAACCGTTCTTGCGCAAGGATGCGGCGGTACGCGCGGTCCATCGCTTGCTCAAGGCCACTTTGCAGCAGGAAAACTGCGCCGCCGACGCGCAGGTCGAGTCTCACCCGGAGTACGGCAGCTTGCTGAAGGTGCAGGTCAGCGGCCCGGAGCAGGCGCGCGAGCGCGTGCTGCCGCTCATCAAGACCAAACTCGATCCCATGCCTTTGCGCAACCACATCGAGTGGGTGGAGCCGGGCACTGCCCAGGCAGGAGATTTGGCATGAGCAAGGATGATGCTTCCATCCCCATGGATCCGATGCGCGCCTGGCGTGACTGGTTTGTCAAGAACGAGCGCGACTGGAGCGCATCGCTTGCCAAAGTCATCAAGGATGACGCGGTATCGAAGGCGCTGGGACAGGGATTGAAGGCCCAGCTCTACCAGCAGGATGCCATGGCCAAGAGCATGGCGGGGCCCATGGCGAGCATGAACCTGCCCACGCGGGAAGATGTCACCGCGCTGGGCGAGCGCATCGGGCGCTTGGAAGATGCGGTGGCCCGAGTCGAGGCGCTGCTGGTGCAGGCGAGACTCCAGGGCGCCGCCGCGGCCAGCAGGCCGCCTCGCACGCGAAAGGCGCCGCGCGCACCGAAAGCGGAAGGCCGACATGCTGCTAAGTGAAGTCATCGGAGCGCGTGACTCCGATCTTGCCGCCATGGAAGAGGAGATGGTGCGCGAGACGGCGATCACGCCCAAGGAACTGATCTACGCGAACGGCACGATGCGGCTGTACCACTACTTGCCACAGACCGAGGATGTGTACCGGGTTCCGGTGCTGATCATCATGTCGCTGGTGAGCAAGCCCTATGTGTTTGATCTGGCGCCCGGGCAGAGTTTGGTGGAGTTTCTGGTTCGCGCAGGCTTTGACGTCTATCTGGCCGACTGGGGAACGCCCCGCTTCGAGCACCGGCACGCGTCGTTCGACGACTACGTTGGGCGCTGGATTCCGGACTTCATTGAGCAGATCCAACGCGTCAGCGGCGAGCGCGAGGTTTCGCTGCTGGGTTACTGCCTGGGAGGAGTGCTGACCACGCTGTACGCGGCCATGGAGCCGGATGGCCCACTGAAGAATCTGCTGCTGCTGACCACGCCGATCAATGGTGAAGGCATGGAGATGATGCGTCAGCTTGCATTGGGACTTGATCTGGAACAGATCATCGACCTGTTCGGCAACGTACCGGTGTCCGTGGTTCAAGCGGGCTTCCAGATCCAGCGACCCTTGCAGAAGGCCGCGGGCAGTTTCACGGTGATGAACCATCTGCAAGATCGAGAGTTCATCAAGAGCACCTTGCGCCTTGTTCGCTGGGGCGAGGAGGCATTGCCGGTTGCCGGGGAGACGTTTCGGCAGTTGCACCGCGACGTCTTCATCGGTAACAAGATCATCAGCGGCGAATTCAAGTTGCGGGGTAGGGCGGTGAACCTGGGCGACATCAAGGTGCCGGTGCTGCATGTGCTGGCCACGCACGACCATGTGGTGCCCTATGCGGCCGCACGCGATGTGATTCAACAGGTGGGCAGCCGCGACAAGGAGGAATGGACCATCAAGGGGGGGCATGTGAGCGTGGTGGCCGGTCTGGGAGCCGTGACCCGGACATGGCCACGGATGGCAGCCTGGCTCGCCGCGCGTTCGGTATAGCCAAATGCCATGGCCTCCACCTCATACAGTGTTTGTTCTCAATCCGTGAGTGCCATGCCAAATCTCAATGAGGCGCGCGTGCCTCGCAGTCAGCCTGCCGCCCGTACCCCAGAGAGCTTCGCGGAGGCCAATGGCATCCAGTTGTGCTGGGACAGTTTCGGCGACCTCTCCCATCCCGCGGTGATACTCGTCATGGGGATGGGCGCTCAGATGACCGGCTGGGACGACGAGTTTTGCGAGCAACTGGCCTTGCGCGGCTTTCGCGTCATTCGCTTCGACAACCGCGATGTTGGTCGCTCCACCTGGCTTGACGCAGCGGGAATGCCTGACGTCACGCGCGCCATGACGCGCGCTTGGCTGCGCTTGCCGGTTACGGCGCCCTACCTGCTGGATGACATGGCGCGCGACGTGGTGAACCTGATGAACGCGCTAGGAATTCCCCGGGCGCACGTGGTCGGTGCGTCCATGGGGGGTGCCATCGCGCAGGTGATGGCGATTCGCCATCCCGAACGCATGCTGTCGATGACGTCCATCATGTCCACGACGGGGGATCCCGATTTGCCGAAGCCGCATGATGCTGCCGTGGCGGCCGTGATGCGTCCGTTGCCCAAGCACCTGGACGACTATGTGGCACGCTACATCGATACCTATCGCGTGCTGCGCCTGGGGCATTTTCCGGAAGAGCAGGAGCGCGACCGCGCGCGCGCGTTGCGCAACCATGCGCGCGGGGTCAATCCGGCGGGTGGCGCGCGCCACCTGATGGCGATCCTGGCGTCCGGCAGTCGCAAGAAAGCGCTGCGCAACGTGGCGGTGCCCACACTGGTGATCCACGGGGACCTCGATCCGCTGGTGCCGCTGGCGGCCGGCTTCGAGACGGCGACCTCCATTCCCGGCGCCCACATGATGGTGCTCAAAGGCATGGGTCACGCGTTGCCGGCTTCCATGTGGCCGCAGATGCACGATGGCATCGCCGCGCTTGCCGCGCGAGGCTCGTGACGGCGGTGCCCATCGCGCATGGGCTTGACGAAATAACGTATATTCATGCGCAGTCGAGAGGACATGGATGGCAAGCGGTAGAGCAGTGCGAGGCGCAAGGGCCAACGGTGCCCCGGCAGTCGAAGATCGGCAGACGCAGTTGATCGAGATCGCTTCGCGACTGTTTGCCGCCCATGGGTATGCCGGCACGTCGCTGCGCGACATCGCCGAGGAAGCGCGCATCACCAAGGCCGCGCTTTACTACCACTTTCCCAACAAGGAAGCCCTGTACGAGCAGATCGTGGTCGATAACCTTCAGGCGCTGCTTGACCGCGTGCACGAGGCCGTGGCACGCGCCGAGGGCGCCACCGAGAAAGTCCGCTGCTTCATGCTCACGGCGGCGCAGGTGTTTTCCGAGGCGCCCGACGCCTGGATTGCCGGCTCCAACGTGTTCTGGTCCAGCATGAGTCCGCAAATCCGGACCGCCGCGGTGGGCCGGCGCGACAAGTTCGAGCGCCTGCTTCGCGACTGCATTACCGAGGGAACGACCACGGGCGAGTTTCGCGCCGTCGATCCCGCCACGGCGGGCCGCTTGCTGCTTTCCACGCTCAACCAGATGACGCGCTGGATCAAGCGCGATGGCCCAC
>DAIOSZ010000064.1:14598-16901 GCA_036752305.1 Burkholderiaceae bacterium | reverse complement strand
CAAGGCGCAGCCGGGCAAGCTCAACTATGCGGCCGGGGGCGGTGGCGCGACCACCACCAGCCTGGCGGCCGAGTTCCTCAAGCACGACGCCCGGATCGACATGCTGATGGTTCCGTACAAGGGCTCGGGCCCGGCGCTCACGGCGCTGCTGGGCGGTGAGGTCGATCTCGGGTTTGACATCCCCTCGAGCGCGCTGCCGCACATCCGCGCGGGCAAGCTGCGTGCGCTGGCGGTGACCAGCCGGGCACGCGCCTCGGTGCTGCCCGAGGTGCCCACGGTGGCCGAGACGGTGTTGCCGGGCTTTGAGGTGACGGGCTGGTTCGGCGTGCTGGCGCCGGCCTCGACGCCCGCGATCGTGACGGCACGCCTGAACCAGGAGATCAACGCCGCGCTCGCCCTCCCCGACGTGAAGGAGCGCCTGGCCAGCCTGGGCGTGGAGCCGGGCGGCGGCAGCGCGGACGACTTCGCGCGGCTGCTCGGCGGCGATGCCCGGCGCTACGGCGACGCGATCCGCCGCCTGGGGCTGAAGGTCGATTGAGGCAGGGCGCGCCATGTCCGCCTCCCCGCTGACCGCCGCGTCGGGCGGCAACGAACAGGCCACCGGCGTGCTGATCGTCGGCGGCGGCCTCGGCGGCGTGTCGGCCACGCTGGCCGCCGCGCGGCTCGGCCAGCGCGTGATCCTGGTCGAGGAGCTCGACTGGCTGGGCGGCCAGCTCACCGCGCAGGGCGTGCCGCCCGACGAGTACCCGTGGATCGAAAGCGTGATCGCCTCGCAAAGCTATGCCGAGTTCCGCCGGGCCATTCGCGCCTACTACCGGCGCCATCTGCCGCTGACGGCGGCGGCGCGGGGCCGGATTCTGCTCAACCCGGGCCAGGGCAACGTCGGTTCGCTGTGTCACGAGCCCTGGGTCGCCGCCCGGGTGATCGACGAGATGCTGGCACCGTGGACGGCCGGTGGGCAGGTGTCGGTGTTGCGGCGCCACCGCGTGCTCGCCGTGCACCGCGACGGCGACCGCCTGCGCGCCGCCGACCTGCTGGACCTGGAGAGCGGGCGCACGCACACGGTGAGCGCGCAACTGTTCATCGACGCCACCGAGATCGGCGATCTGCTCGAACACGCCGGGGTGGAGCATGTGTTCGGCGCCGAGGGCCAGGCACGGACGCAGGAGCCACATGCCCTGCCCGAGGCGGACCCCTACGATCAGCAAGCGCTGACCTGGTGCCTTGCCGCCGATTACCTGCCCGGCGAGGACCACACGATCGCGCCCCCCGCCGACTACGAGCGCTTCAAGCGCCTGCAACTGGCCTGCTGGCCGGGGCCGCAGTTCAGCTGGACGCTCAGCGACTTCGTCACCCACCAGCCGCGCGTTCGCCCGCTGTTCGCCGGGCCGAGCGACGCCGAAAGCCTGTACGACCTGTGGCACGCGCGGCGCATTGCCTGGCGACGGAACTTCGAGCCCGGCGCCTACGCCAGCGACATCACGCTGGCCAACTGGCCGCAGATGGACTACTGGGAGCAGCCGGTGGTGGGCGTCTCGCCCGAGGCGCAAGCGCGGGCGCTGGAGCAGGCGCGGCAGTTCAGCCTGGGCTTTTTCTACTGGATGCAGACCGAGGCGCCCCGGCACGACGGCGGCCAGGGTTACCGGGGTCTGCGGCTGCGCGGCGACGTGCTGGGCACCGCCGACGGCCTGGCCAAGCAGGCGTACTACCGCGAGGGGCGCCGCATCGAGGCCGAGTTCACCGTGCGGGAGCAGCACATCGGCGTGCAGGCGCGCTCGGGCCTGGACGCGGCCGAGCGCTTTGCCGACAGCGTAGGCATCGGCGCCTACCGCATCGATCTGCACCCCAGCACGCGCGGGCGCAACACGGTGGACATCGACGCCTACCCGTTCCAGATTCCGCTGGGCGCCCTGCTGCCGGTGCGCGTGGACAACCTGCTGCCGGCGTGCAAGAACCTCGGCACCACGCGCATCACCAACGGCGCCTACCGCGAGCACGCCACCGAGTGGAGCATTGGCGAGGCCAGCGGCACGCTGGCCGCCTTTGCGTTGGCGCACGGCGTGAACCCGCGCGCGGTGCGCGCCGACGCCACCCGCCTTTCGGACTTCCAGCGCGAGCTGGAACGCCAGGGCGTGCTGCTGGCCTGGCCGCGCTTTGCCGCGCTGACGCCGCTGCACCGCACGGGCTACCGGCACGACGCGCCGTAGGGTGCCGTAGGGCGCTGCACCGCGATGCTCCTGATTCAGGAGCTGTCCGTGAACGGGTGGAGCGCTTTTCCGGTCATTCGAGGCTCAATCCCGTCT
>DAIOSZ010000064.1:0-14498 GCA_036752305.1 Burkholderiaceae bacterium | reverse complement strand
TGGCGGCGGCGGCACGCCAGCGCAGAACCTCGGCCTCGGTGTGGCGGGCCAGCGCCGGACCTACCCGCGCTGGCCGCAATCCAGGTCAAGCCAAGTGAGCCACTACGCGCAATCCGGTGGATGGGTGCGCGCGTGGTCTCCGCTCCTACTGCGGCTGGAACCCTGTGCGCTTGGCGACGCGGCTGTAGAGCGCGCGATCCGCATCGATCACCTTGAGCAGTTCCGCTGGCGAGGTGCCCAGGGGATCGACCTGAGTGGCATCGCGAAACTTCGCGGCGTAGACCGGATCCTTGGCGATGGCGGCGATTTCATCGCTCAGGCGTTTGATAATGGTGTCGGGGGTTCCCGGCGGCGCCCAGACGCCAAACACCGATCCGGTGCTGAAGTCAATGAGCTTGGTTTCCAGGCCGGTAGGCACGTCGGGCAGCACCACCATGCGGCTGCGGCCGGTGTTCATCAGCGCGCGCATCTTGCCGGCCTTGATGTGCTGTACGTAGTTCGGCACGGTATCGAGCACCAGATCCACTTCGCCGCCGATCAGCGCCGTGAGCGCCGGTGCGCTGCCCTTGTATGGGATGGGCGTGAAATCCAGGCCGCTTTGCTCGGCGATGGCGTGCATGACCATGGTGGTCACCGGCGAGATGTCCGCCAAGTTGAGCTTGCCCGGGTTCTTCTTTGAATAGGCGGCCAGTTCCTGGATTGTGTTGGCCGGCACCTTGCTGCTGACCATCAAATAGAACGGCGCGAATAAAGTCTGCGACACCGGCTTGGTCTGGGCGACAAAATCGACGGCGCCGTGCTTGAGGAAGATCGGCGAGGCGGACATGGCGCCGCCGTAGAAAAAGGTATAGCCATCCGGCGCGGCTCGCAGCACCTCGTTGGCGGCGATGGTGGTAGCCGCGCCCGGCTTGTTCTCCACGATAACCTGCTGGCCCAGGCGGGTGCTCAGGTTTGACGCGATGAGGCGCGCGGACACGTCGATCAAGCCGCCGGGCGAGACGCCCAGGACGAAGCGGATCGGTTTCCTCGGGTATTCGGCCTGGGCGCTGGCGGCCAACGGCAGGCAGCCCAACAGGGCGGTGGCGGCTATCTGGCCAAGAAAGGTACGCAAGCCTGGGTTCATGGTAGTGGTCTCCTGTCGTCGGATGGTCTGGTCGGGTTCAGGGCTGGGTGGGGCGGTCGGCGGGCTCCAGTGCAATCTCGCGCTGCTCGCGGATCGACTGATAGCCCGCGCTGGATACTTCTTGCACCAGGATGTTCAGGTCCAGTCTGCACAGCGGGTCTACCTCGCACTCGCCGCGAACCACGGCGATGAAATGCTCGGCACCGTTCTTGAACCGGACTGGCGTCGTGCTGCAGTCGATGCGCTTGCCGCGCGGGTTTTCGGCGTTCACCAGCACCACGTAGCCCTTGGCGCTGCTGGTGCGCAGAACGCCCGCGCTGCCATAGACGATGAGGCCGCGGTTGGTGGGATCCACTTCCTCGTCCGGGCCTTCGTCCCACTGGGTCCAACTGCCCTCGGCCTGGCCCAGGGCTTCTGGCCAGCGCATGGTGACGACGGCGTTGTCCTCCATGTCGGGCGGAATCTGCTCCTTCAGGAAGTGCCCTGCCGTGGCCGACACGTGGGTCGGACGGCCGAACAGGGTGCACAGGTAGCTGATGCCGTAGTAGCAGTAGTTGATGAGGATGCCTCCGCCGTTGCGCTCCATGTCCCACAGCCATTCGGTGAAGCGCGGTGACACCCCGGGCGATTTTTCGGTACCGGCGTTGGCGTTGCGCCACTTGGCCCAGAAGGGCTTGCCAATGGCGCCCTGGCGCACCAGATCAAAACCAACGCGCAACGGCGCCTTCCAGATGGACAGCGAATTGACCACCAGATGGACGCCGGCCGCCTGCACGATGCCCTGCATTTCCCACGCATCGGCCATCGTCGTGCACAGGGGCTTGTCCATCAGAATGTGCAGCCCGCGCCGCGCGGCGGCGCGCACCGGCTCCACCTTGGTGTTGCTCGGCAGGCCAATCAGGACGGCGTCCAACGCCTCCTTCTCCAGCATATCGTGCCAGTCGCCGTATACCCGCTCGATGCCCAGTTCCTGGCGCAGGCGCGCCTGAACATCGGCGTGCGCGTCGGCTGCGGCCACCAGCGTCACGCCAGGGTGATCCTTGAATTCATGGAACACGCCCTTGCCCCAGACGGGCCAGAAGTGATCGTGTACCGCGCCGATGATGCCGACGCGGATGGGTTGAATTGACATGTCGGTCTCCAGTGCTGAAATCGCCTCGCCCGGGTTGATCACACCGGATCGGATGCGTAGCGCGCGGCCGGCGCAAGCTGGAAACCTCCGGCGACGAAGAGCGTCTCGCCGGTGACGAAGCCGGCTTCCTCGGAGGCAAAGTAGGCCACCGCGCCCGCTATGTCTTCGCGGGTGGCCAGGCGCTGGATCGGCGTGCGGGCAATCGCCAGGCGGTTGCTGGCTTGCTGCTGCTCGGGCGTGCGGTTGAGAATGTCCAACCCGGGCGTCACGGCGATGGAACCTGGCGCCACGGCGTTCGCGGTGATGTTCCAGTCCCCCAGCTCGCGGGCCCAGGCCACGGTGAGCGCGTCCAGGCCCGCCTTGCTAGCCGCGTAGGCCGGCATGCCACCCGACAGCTTGTTGCGCGAGGTGATGGCCACGAGGCGGCCATAGCGTTGCGCCTTCATCGCAGGAATGACCGCGCGGGTCATGAGAAAGGGCCCCTTGAGGTTGATGCGCACGATGCGGTCGAACACCGCCTCATCCATGGCGGCGTGATCGTCTTTGACCAGGACGCCAGCGTTGTTGACCAGAACGTCGATGCGGCCCAGACGCTCCAGCACCCGGGCGACGCCGGCCTCGACCGAGTCGGCGGCAGTCACGTCCAGTTGCACGGCAAGGGCGCCGCTGTTGAGTTCCCGGGCAGCCTCTTCGCAGGCAAGGCCATTCAGGTCAGCCAATGCGATGCGAAAGCCCGCGCGCTGGAGCCTGGCGGCGATGCCGCGACCCAGCGCGCCCCCACCACCCGTGATCAGCGCCACGCGCTGCAATGCTTGGTTCATGTCGATATCTCCGGTTCGTTGTCGTGGGCTTGATCTTGCCTATGAGCGCCCGGATACGATAGGCTTCGAAGATCACACCATCTGTGAATTTCAGGAAACAATTCGATGCCGAGCGACCGGTTTCGCGAATTCGAGGTATTCGTCGCGGTGGTCGAGGCGGGCAGTTTGTCCGGCGCGGCCCGCCGCCTGGGGTGCACACCTTCTGCGGTGAGCAAATTGATCGAGCGACTGGAAGGCCGCATCGGCGCGCGACTGCTGCAACGCACTTCGCGGGCGATCGCGCTCACGGCCGAGGGCCGCAGCTTCCACCGGGCCGCCGCCCACGCGCTGGAGGCTGTGAACGAAGCCGAATCCGTGATGCTCGATGCGTCGGCCCCCGCCGAGGGCACGCTGCGCGCGCACACCAGTCTGTACTTCGCGCAGCACCAGTTGGCGCCACTGCTACCGGAGTTCCTGGCGCGCCATCCACGGCTGCGCATCGAGTTCCTGATGTCCAGCGAGCCCGTGGATCTGATTCAGGCAAACATCGACGTTTCGATCCAGGTCGGGCAGGTGACCAGCCCCAACCTAATCGCCAAGCGCATCGGCACGGCGCGCTGGGTGGTCTGCGCCGCCCCCGCGTATTTGCAGCGCCACGGCTTCCCGCGCAGACATGAGGATTTGCAGCACCATGCCTGCCTGAACTTCCTGCCACATATGCCGCGCAGCGCATGGCCCATGCACAACGCCGCCGCCGTTCAACCGGCGGGTTGGCTGGCCTCCAACTCCGACAGCTTCTTGCGCGTGCTCGCCTGCCAGGGGCTGGGCATCGCCCGCCTGAGCGATTTTCAGGTCGCGCAAGATTTGCACGCAGGCCGGCTGGTGGCGTTGTTGACGCAACAACTGGCAAGCGACCCGGAGCCGATTTATGCCGTGCTGCAGAGTCGGCGCAATCTGAGCGTGCGCGTGAAGGTGTTCATGCGGTTTCTGGAGAGCCGGCTCTCCCAGCGCCTGGCGGCAGGCCCCACTTGATCGCTGCTGGCCTGGCCGCGCTGACGCCGCTGCACCGCACGGGCTACCGGCACGACGTGCCGTAGCGCGCCGTAGGGCGCTGCACCGCGATGCTCCTGATTCAGGAGCTGTCCGTGGACGGGTGGAGCGCTTTTTCGGTCATTCGAGACTCAATCCCGTCTTGGCGGCGGCGGCACGCCAGCGCAGAACCTCGGCCTCGGTGTGGCGGGCCAGCGCGGGGCCGGTGTAGTCGGAGGCGGGCAGCAACTGGATGGCCTGAGCGGTCATCTTGGCGGTGAAGTCCTTGTCCTTCATCACCGTGAGGTAGGCGTTCTGCACGGCCTCCAGCGCTGCCTTGGGCGTGCCCTTGGGCGCGTAGATGCCGTACCAGGTGCTGGCCTCGAAGCCGGGCAGCACAGTCTCGGCAAGCGTGGGAACCTGCTGCAGCTGCGGCAGGCGCGCGCGGGAGGTGACGGCCAGCGCGCGGACCTTTTTCTGCTGAATCTGCGGCAGCGCGGTGTTGGTCTGGTCGAACATGCCGTCCACCTGCCCGCCGATCACGTCCACCAGGGCCGGGCCGGCGCCCTTGTAGGCCACCAGCGTGGGCTTGAGGCCGGCCGCGTTGGTCACCAAGGCGGCGATGAGGTGCGAGCTCGACCCGACACCGGCGTTGCTGATGAAGAGTTTCTCGGGGTTCTGCTTGGCGTAGGCAAACAGCTCCTGGACGTTTTTGGCCGGGTGTTCGTTGCGCACCATCAGCACCAGCGGCGTATCGGGAAAGCGGAACACGGCGTCGAAGTCCTTCACCGGGTCGTAGGCCAGCTTTTTGTAGAGCGCCGGGGCCGCGCCCATGTAGCCCATGTGGCCGACGAGAAAGGTGTAGCCATCGTTGCGTGCCCGTGCGACCTTAGCCGCGCCGACTGTGCCACCCGCGCCGGGCGAGTTGTCGATGACGATGGGTTGCTTGAGTTCGCGCGCCACGCGCTCGGCGATGTGGCGCGCGAGCGCGTCGGTCGGGCCACCGGCGGCAAAGGGCACGACCCAGGTGATGGGCTTGCTGGGGTAGGCGTCCTGCGCGCGGGCGCCGGTTCCGATGGTGGTGGTGGCGGCCAGCGCCAGCACGGCGAGGGCCCCAAAGGCGCGGCGTTGAATCCAGGGGGTCATGGAGGTCTCCGTTGAGGCAGCGGGTTCAGTGAGTGGGCGTGTCCAGGGCCAGGTCCACCATGCGCGGCGCACTGCCCAGGTAGTTGACCGGGTCGCACAGGGCGTCGATCCGCGCCGCATCGACGTGGCGCGTGACGGCCGGCGTGTTCTTGAGTACCTCGGCAAGCGTGCAACGACGCTCCAGCGCGGCGCGACAGGCGGCGTAGACCAGGTCGTGTGCCTCGTTGCGGCCAAGCACCGGGGCCAGGCCCATCATCACGGCCTCGGCGACGATGAGGCCGCCGCTGGAGTCCAGGTTTTGCTTCATGCGGGCGACGTCCACCTCGAGACCGCCAAGCATGAACAGCGCCTGCTCCACCGAACCGGCGCTGTGCAGAAAGGCCTCGGGAATGGCTACCCACTCAGCCTGCCAGGGGCCGGTGGCGCGCTCGAAATCCTGCACGGCGGCGTCCAGCGCCAGCCCGGCGAGGTGGCGCACGGTTTTGCCCGCGCCAATCATCACTTCGCAACTGATGGGGTTGCGCTTTTGCGGCATGGTGCTGGAGGCACCGCGCCCGGGGACGAAGGGCTCGAACACCTCGCCAAATTCGTTGGCCATCATCAGCGAGACGTCGAAGGCCATCTTGGCCAGCGAGGTGGTCACCAAGCCCAGCCACTGCGCCACTTCGGCCAGGCCGTCGCGCGCCGTGTGCCACGTGGTGGCGGGCACGCCCAGACCCAGCGCCTGCATCATGGCCGCTTGCACCGCCAGGCCCTGCGTGCCGAGCGAGGCGAGCGTGCCGCCTGCGCCGGCGAATTGCCCGACCAGCACGCGCGGGCGCAATTCGCCCAGGCGCTGCAGGTTGCGCTCGGTCATGCCCAGCCAGATGGCGCACTTGAGGCCAAACGTGGTGGGCAGCGCGTGCTGCAGGTGCGTGCGCCCGGCCATGGGCGTGTCGCGGTAGGTGCGCGCCAGGCGACGCAGCTCGGCGGCGACGCCGCGCAGATCGCGCTCCAGCAGGTCCAGGGCGCCGCGGATCTGCAGCACCAGCGCGGTGTCCATGATGTCCTGCGTGGTGGCGCCCCAGTGCAGATATTTGCCGGCCTCGCCCAGGCCGTGGGCGACCTGGTGAACCAGCGGCAGGATCGGGTAGCCAACGTTGTGCGTCTCGCGGGCCAGGCGCTCCCAGTCCAGATCGACGCCATGCGCGCCGTCGGCTATCGCCCGGGCGGCATCGGCGGGGATGAGGCCCAGCTGTCCTTCGGCCCGGGCGAGCGCGACTTCGGCGTCGAGGTAGCGGGCAATCAGCGCGCGGTCCGAGAACACGGCGCGCATGGCGTCGGTGGAGAACAGTCCTCCGAGGAAGCGGTTGTCGATCAGGGTGGCATGCATGAGGATTCCTGTTGATATGTCCGAACATATTATATGTACGGACATATTCATCGTCAACACCCTACTCCCTACAATGCGGCGATGGACAGGCAACCGCTCTACGCCCGCATCGCCGACCGGCTCGCGCAGGACATCGCCAGCGGCCGCTACGCCGTGGGTACCGTGTTGCCCAAGGAGCCCGACCTGGCCGCGCAGCTTCAGGTCAGCCGCGCGACGCTGCGCGCAGCGCTGTCCAGCCTGGAACGCCGCAAGCTCGTGTCGCGGCGCAAGAACGCGGGCACGCGCGTCGAGTCCGACCGGCCGCTGGCCAGCTATGGCGCCCAGTTGTCCACGCTGCCCGATCTGGTGCAGTGGGCGCGGCAGTGCGCGCGCGCCGTGCAGGCATCGCGCGCCGTGGAGCTGGACGCCGCGCAGGCGCGGGAACTGGGTTGTCCGATCGGCTCGCGCTGGCTGCTGGTGCAGAGCCTGCGTCTGGACGCCGCGAGCGGCGAGGCCCCGGTGTCGTGGACCGACGCCTACGTCGCGGAGCCCTATGCCGCAGTGCTGGACGCCATCGAGCGGGAACCGTCGCGGCTGATCTCCGACCTGCTGGAGCAGAACTTCGCGCTCGACGTGGCGACGGTCGAGCAGGAAGTGCTGGGCTGGAAGCTCGGGACAGTGCATGCGCGCGCGCTGGACGCGCAGCCGGGCGAGGCGGCGCTGAAGGTGGTCCGCCGCTACCTGGCACGCGGCGGCGAGCCGGTGCTGGCGACGGTGTCCATCCACCCGGCGGCACGTTTTTCGATCAAAACCACCCTGTCACGCCATTGAACCGCCATGCCCACCGACAACTCCCCCTTTCTTCAGCCCGAACACGAGCAGCTACGCGAGACGCTGCGCCGCTTCATCGACGCCGAGGTCAAGCCGCGCGCCGAGCAGTGGGAGGAAGCCGGCCAGGTGCCGCGCGAGGTGCTGCGCCGCATGGGCGAGCTGGGTCTGCTGGGCATGCGCTTTGCCGCGCGACATGGCGGCGCGGAACTGGACACGCTGGCCACCGCCGTGCTGGCCGAGGAACTGGGGCGCAGCAGCTTTGGCGGCTTCGCCATCACGGTGCTGGTGCACACCGACATGGCCTGCCCGCATCTCTTTCATGCCGGGACGGCCGCGCAGCAGGACCGCTACATGCCCGATCTGGTGGCCGGCCGGCGCATCGCCGCGGTGGCGATGACGGAGGCCGACGCGGGGTCCGACCTCGCTTCCATGCGCACCACGGCGCGCCGCACGGCCACAGGCTGGGTGCTCAACGGCAGCAAGATGTTCATCACCAATGGCGTGCACGGCGACCTGTTTTTCGTGGCCGCCAAGACGGGCGAGCCGGGCCGCAACCGCGACATCACGATGTTCATCGTCGAGAAGGGCTCGCCCGGGTTTCGCGTGGCCCGGCCTTTGCAAAAGCACGGCTGGCTGTCCAGCGACACGGCCGAACTGGTGTTCGACGACTGCGAGATTCCCGCGGACCAACTGCTCGGCCAGGAAAACCGGGGGTTTTACGCGCTGGTGCGCAATCTGCAGAACGAACGCATCGTCCTGGGCGCGCAGGCGGTGGGCGAGGCCTCCCGGGCCATCGAGCTGACGCTGGACTGGGTGACGCAGCGCCAGGCCTTTGGCGCCACGCTGTGGGACAAGCAGGCGATCCGCCAGCGCCTGGCCTGGCGCGCGGCGCAGGTGGAGGCGGCCCGCGCGCTGGTCTACCAGACCGCCTGGCGCGACGCGCGAGGCCAGCAGGTGGTCAAGGAGGTGTCGATGATCAAGGCGCTGGCGGGCACGCTGGTCAACGAGGTGATGTACGACTGCCTGCAGTTTCACGGCGGAATGGGCTACATCCGGGGGACGGCCATTGAGCGCATGGCGCGCGATGCGCGCATCCAGGCCATTGGCGGCGGCGCCACCGAGGTGATGCTGGACGAAGTGGCCAAGCGGATGGCCTGAAGGACTATTGATTTTGTAGCTGGCCGTGGACGTTTTTCGGGGCTTGTGGCGCTTCATGCACCCCAAAAACGGCCTCCCGGAACGGTTTTTTTCCCACCCCGACCCATGTCCGCCTCCGCCCTGCCCTACCTGGCACCCGGTGAACCGTTTCCGCCGTTGGCCCAGGCCTGGGGCGCCGCGGATCCCGCCCCCGGCTTGCTGGCCGGCGGCGGCGCGCTGGACGTGGCCACGCTGCGGCGCGCCTACGCGGGTTGCATATTTCCGTGGTTCAGCGAAGGCCAGCCCATTCTGTGGTGGAGCCCCGATCCGCGCATGGTGCTGGAGGTGGAGCGCTTTCGGCTGCACCGCTCGCTGCGCAAGACGCTGACGCGCTTTGCGCGGACGCCGGGCTGCGAGATCCGCATCGACAGCGGCTTTGACGCGGTGATCCGCGCCTGTTCGTCGGCGCCACGGCCTGGGCAGAGCGGCACCTGGATCGTGCCGGCCATGATCGAGGCCTATGTCGCGCTGCACCGCGCCGGCCTGGCGCACAGCGTGGAGACTTGGATCGACGGCGAACTGGTCGGCGGCCTGTATGCGGTGGCCATCGGCCGCGCGGTGTTTGGCGAATCGATGTTCGCGCGCCGCGCCGACGCGTCGAAGCTGGCGCTGGCGGCGCTGGTGGCGCTGTGCCGCGCGCAGGGCATGGCGGTGATCGATTGCCAGCAGAACACGGCGCATCTGGCCTCCCTGGGCGGCCGCGTGCGCAACTGGCGGCACATGTGGCGCGGGCGCGCGAGGAACCAGCGCCGATCTGGCGTTTCTCGCCCCTATACTGGCGCGAGCTTCTGCACGATCCACGCCCTTGAGCAACCTCCACGACCTGCCCGCGCAAACGCTGCAGTTCTACGCCACCGCCGCGTATGAGTGCAGTTATCTTGCGGATCATCAGGCGCGCTCGCAGGTGGCGACGCCCTCGCACCTGATCGGCGACGAGGTGTATGCGCAGCTCGTGGACCTGGGTTTTCGCCGCAGCGGCCTGTTTACCTACCGCCCGTATTGCGACGCCTGCCGCGCCTGCCAGCCGCTGCGCGTGATCGTTCCGCTTTTTCAGCCCACGCGCAGCCAGCGCCGGGCGCGCCGTCAGCACGCCGATTTGCGCGTGCGCGTGCTGCCGCTGGCCTTCAAGCAGGAACACTATCAGTTGTACCTGCGCTACCAGCGCCAGCGCCACACCGGCGGCGGCATGGACCAGGACAGCGTTGACCAGTATGCGCAGTTTCTGCTGCAAAGCCGGGTGAGCACGCGCATCGTCGAGTTCCGCGCGCCGCCGCCGGATGCGCATTCGCCCCCGGGCGCGCTCAAGATGGTGGCAATCGTGGACATCCTGGCGCAAGGTCTGTCGGCTGTCTACACCTTCTACGAGCCCGACGAGCCCACGAGCAGCTACGGCACTTATGCGGTGCTCTGGCAGATTGAGCAGGCGCGACGCCTGAACCTGCGCTACGTCTACCTGGGTTACTGGATCGGCGCGAGCCCGAAGATGGCGTACAAGCAAGGCTTTGGGCCGCACGAGGTGCTGGACATGGCCTCGGGCGTCTGGAGCGCGCAGGCGCCGCCGCGGTAGCGCAGGCCGCTTGCGGGCGCAAGAGCATCCGGCCAAGCTGAAAGAATCCCTCACGACACGCGCCTCTCGATTCGGGCGGTCCGTGGCGTTGCCCATCCTCGCGATACCTGCGTGCATCGCGGTGGTGCGCGCCTTGCGGCCCATCGCGACTCGGGGCGCGCGCATTCGCGGGGACGTCTTCAGCCTTGCCTTAGAATTTCGTCATGTAAAAATTCATTCCACTCGATGCGCGCTTCCCGTCCCTTGCCGACCAATGCCCAACCTTCGATCCAGGTGATCGAGCGTATGTTCTCGCTCATCGAGGTGCTTGCGGCGCAGGGCAATGCGCTGTCGCTCAAGGAGATCAGCGAACGCACCTCGCTGCATCCGTCCACCGCCCACCGCATCCTCAACGACCTGGCGATTGGCCGCTTTGTCGAACGGCCCGAACCCGGCAGCTACCGCTTGGGCATGCGCCTGCTGGAGCTGGGCAACCTGGTCAAGGAGCGGCTGAACGTGCGCGACGTGGCGCTGGAGCCGATGCGCGAGTTGCACAAGCACACGCAGCAGCCCGTGAACCTGAGCGTGCGCCAGGGCGATGAAATCGTCTACATCGAGCGCGCTTACAGCGAGCGTTCGGGCATGCAGGTGGTGCGTGCCATCGGAACGCGCGCGCCGCTGCATCTGACTTCGGTCGGCAAGCTGTTCCTGGCGGCGGAAGACACGGCGCGCGTGCGCGCCTACGCCACGCGCACCGGGCTGTCGGGCCATACCCGCAACAGCCTGACGCAGTTGCCGCAACTCGAACGCGAGCTCTCGCGCGTGCGCCAGTCGGGCGGCGCGCGCGACAACGAGGAACTGGAGCTGGGCGTACGCTGCATGGCAGCCGGAATCTACGACGACCAGCGCACGCTGATCGCCGGACTGTCGATTTCGGCGCCCGCCGACCGGCTGGATGAAGCCTGGTACGCCGAGCTCAAGCGCGTGGCCGACGAGATTTCACGCGCCCTGGGATACGACGGCGGCGAACCCAAGCGCCGTTAGGGCAAGGCAGAAGAAGCCCCCGCGAATGCGCGCGAGAACGCGGCGAGAAAACCGACCGTTTTCGGACGCCCGCCACTACAATCGTAGACAAACAACACTTGTATCGAATTTATCGTCTTTGATTCGAATTAGTGTTGGCGTTTGTAACCACATTCCGATAGATTTGATTCCATCTGCTTCTCGGCCGAGCACCCATCGACGGCGGTCCGGGGTGTGAACAGGTTTCCATGAATGCCCTTTCCCCCATTGACGACATAAGCCTCGGCTGGCACGGGGTCCGCATGTTGGCCGACAGTCCCGACGCCAGCGATGGCTTGGTGCCGGGCGGTACGTATGCGCTGCTGGCGGAAACGCCGCCGGCGCGTCTGCCGCTGATGGCTGGCGTGCTGCAGACGGCCGAGGCGGCGCGCGTGCCGGTCACGCTGCTGCTGCCCACTCAGTCGCCGGCGGTGTTCATGGAGCGGGTTCGCGTCGCGGGGTACAGCCAGATCAGCGACGCGCTGGAAACCGGGCAACTGGCGATCTACCAATTCCAGGCCGATTTCAGCAAGAAAATGTTCCGCTACGGCGCCGAGTCGTTTGCGCGCGAACTGGAGTACTACGAAGTACCGCCCAATAGTCTGCTGCTGGTCGACCAGGCCGACGATCTGCTGAGCCTGCACGATACAGCCTTGGCGATCCGGCAGATCCAGACGATCAGCGCCTGGGCAGCGCAGCGGATGATGCCGGTGCTGTTGGTGTTCACGCGCGCAGCCGGCTCTTCGATCTCGATGGAGTCGGTTAACGGGCTGATGGACAATCTGGCCGGCTTGGCCCGGGTTGGCGTGGACCGCGAAGGCATCACGCTGTCGTTTGAATTCTGGCAAGGCCCTTTTGGCACGGTCGCGGCGCGCAGCGTGCCGCTGGACGTGGCGGATTCCGGGCTCTATCAGGTGCGCGCCCAGGCTGGCGGAGCCTCAGCGTACGCGATGGGCTCGCGTCTGGCGCCGGAAACCGCCTTCCACCAGCTCGATTCGGCCTACGTTCGCCAGGACGGTATCAGCGGCCTCAACTTGAACGCTGACGGCGATTCAGAAGAGTATTACGCGCTGCGCATGGACACGCACAGCTTGCAAGAAGCGCTGCCAGGCGTCTGGCGGCGCTGCAACAGCTTGCTGGAATTGATCCGCACGGCGGTGGCCAGTTCATCGCCGACGGTGTTTCTCGCCTTTCACAAGGATACCGATGTCCGCCAACTGGCCGAGGCCGTGCACACACTGCGTGTGTCGCTGCCACGCCGGGCCAGGATCGTCGTCGTTGAGGACCAGGCCTCGCTGCGCTACACGAACGAGTTGCTCTCGCTGCGGCTGGGCGCCAATCTGATCATTCACCGAAATGTGCCGCCAGCCCGCGTGCCCTTGCTGCTGGAAACCGTGAAAGGTCAGGTCTACCAGCCCGACGAGTCGATTTCCTTCGACGAAGTGGTCGCCAGTGTCACCAGCCCCACGGCCAAGGGATGGCTGCCTTACGCGTCGTTCATCCGTGAGGCGCGCTCGCTGAACCACCGGTCGGAAGCGCTTCATGTGCCCAATTCCCTGCTGATCGGTCAGTTGCGCCAGGACCTGACGCTGGATGAAGTCGGCGCAGGCATCCGCATTTCGCGCATGGGCGACATCGTCACGCGGGTCAATGGCACGCTTGCGCTGTTTCTCAACGGATGCCCACGAGCCAGCCAGCCGGCTGCCTTCAAGGCCATCTTCCAGGACACGCCCGACCGTGTGCTCAGCCTGTGGCAGGTTTACGTCGAGCCCGCGACGATCGAGGCTCAAATTGCCGACCTCGGGCAGCGCGCGTCCGGCTTGGCCGACGACGAGATCGCGTTGCCGCAGGTTATCGACGTCACGGAAGGCTCCGACCGGGGTGAGGCCGAGCAGGCCACCGATTTCGATGCGCTGTGGCCCATGTCCAAGGAGCCGGCTGAGTCGGAGCGCAAGACGGGACGCACGGAATTGCTGGCTCGCACGGTTGAACCTGCGAGTTTGCTTGGACGGGGGGAAGTCGTTCTATCCCCCGATACGCCCGCCCCCGGGTTGCGCGATCTGGCACCGCCGGAATCGACGTTCGACCTGTCGCTGCATTCTCGCCTGGACCCGGTTGTTCTGCCGGTGGCGGTTCCCCAGCCGCAGCCGCAGGCACTCGCAGCAGTGGAGCCGGTCGCAACGGTGGAGCCTGTGGTCGTCGTTCGCGAAGCCGTGGTGGAGCCGGTTGTACTGGGCGCAACGCTGATGCCCGAGCCCGATCTGCCCCTTGAGGAGCCACTGGCTCCGCAGGCGATCGTTGAAGTCGTCGAAGCCCAAGCCTTCAGCGTCGTTTCGACCCGGGCGGACACCCCGCTGGCCGATGTCGAGGTTCAAGCGTCCGAGGCCTCCAACGGCCCGTCCGCGATGGCGCAGGTGGATGCCATGCCGGCCTTTCTCCGCGCCACGGGGACTCCCGCCGTTGCGTCAAACGAGGTGGCCCCGACTGTGGCACCAACCGCGGCAGTTGATGAGGCTCCCGTCGCGCCAGCGGCCATCGCTGCTCCGGCGCCGGCTGCGGCAGCCCCGAGCAAGCCCTCGTCGACTCCCCGCGAAGTCTCCCCCACCGTTGCGCCTGCGCCAGTCGTCATGCCGGAGGCCGCACCGGTACGTGTCGATCCGATGCCGCAGCCCGCACCGAGCAAAGCTGCGCCGATGGCGGAGAAATCGCCTGAACCTGCGAGCGTGCCTGTCGAGATCAGGACGGCGGAGCGACCCGACCCCGTTGTCGCCCTTGATGCCGCATCCTCCGGGACGCGGCTCTTTCGCCGCCGCACCGTCATTGAATCGTCCATCGAGGACATCGTGCCCCGACGCGAGACGGCCTACGACAGTTCGGCCGCGCCGGCCAGCCTGGATGAAGCGGTTGCCAACGATTCCGAGGTTTCTGCAGGTACGCTGCCCAAGGCCAAACTCGCTTGGCGTCGGCCCGCTTCGCGGCTCTCATGATCCGTTTTCCGCCTTTCTCGGCTCGTGTTGTGGCCGCGCTCGTCGGCACTGTGCCCTTCGCAGTCGCGGCGCAGTCCGCACAGCTCCAGCTTCCGCCACCAACGCCTGACCTAAGAAGCAACGCATCCTGGCAGTTGTTGATGCCAAGCCCTGAGTCTCGGGATTCGCAAGCACCAGCGCCGTCGGCCGCCCCCATAGCCGCGCCGGCTCCTGTAGCGCCACCGGTGGCCGTCGCACCAGCGCCTGCGGTCATCGCGGCGCCTGCTCCTGCTCCTGCTCCTGCTCCTGCTCCTG
>DAIOSZ010000063.1:0-16968 GCA_036752305.1 Burkholderiaceae bacterium | reverse complement strand
GCAACTGCTGGCCGCCGCCGAACTGGCGGTGCCCATGCCGATGTCGGACGAACGACTGCGTGAACGTGGCTACAACCCGGCCTGGGAACTGGCTCGGCGCCTGCACCCCCGTGCTTGCCGCGCGGATCTGCTGGCGCGCGCCTTTGACACGCCGCCACAGGTGGGCTTGTCGCGCCAGCAACGGCTCAAGAGCGTGCGCGCGGCCTACGCCGCCACCGACCCGGCCGCGCTGGTCGGGCGCCGGGTGCTGCTGGTGGACGATGTGATGACGACTGGCGCCTCGCTCAGCGCCGCCGCCGCGGAACTGCGGCGCGCGGGCGCCTGCCAGGTCGATGCCCTGGTGCTCGCCCGCACACCCTGACCGATCAGGCGCTGCCCGCGGGGGGCAGACTCGGCGCCAGCAGCGCGGGCAACTCGTCCATGCATTCGAAGATGCGTGCCGCGCCCGCCGCGCGCAGGTCTTGCGGCGAGGCGGTGCCGAAGCGTTCGTTCGCGGGCGGACACAGCGCCCAGACCGTCGCCCCCGCCGCCACGCCGGCCGTCACGCCGACCGGCGTGTCGTCGATCACCAGGCAGCGCGCGGGCGCCACGCCCAGCGCCCGGGCCGCCGCCAGGTACACATCGGGTGCAGGCTTGGAGCGCGGCATTTCGTGGCCGCTGAACACCTGGCCTTGGAACAGCGGCGCCAGGCCAACCCGCGCGAGCATCAGCTCCACCTTGGCGCGGTCGGCGCCCGACGCGCAGGCAATACGCCCATCCACCCCCGCACGCGCGGCTTCCACGGCCTCCCGCGCGCCGGGCATCGCCCGCACCTCGCGCGCCAGGCGCACGTCGCGCCGGGCACGGAAGGCCGCCAGCCAGTCCTCGGTCAGGGGCTGGCCGGTGTGCGCCTCGATGTCGTCCTTGAGATCTCGCACCGAGCGGCCCAGGAACACGCGCACGCATTCGGCCGGGCTCAGGTCCCAGCCGCGCTCGGCCAGCATGTCGCGCAGCACGCCGTTGGTGATGGGCTCGCTGTCGACGAGCACCCCGTCGCAGTCGAAGAGCACGGCGTCAAAGCTTGGCTTCATCTTGTTCATTCCAGGTTGGATTCCTTGCGTGTGTAGGCGGACATTCATTCGTTAGCGATCGTTTCAAACCGGTCTTTGTTCTACCGGCATCTACCGATCACAATGACTTGCCCTCGTACCCATGACGGAGTAGCCCCATGCGGCGATTTTCCACAACGCGCCTTGTCCTCGCACCACCCGTATGGGCAATGCTGCTGCTCGCCTTGGCAGTCCACGTGCCCGCGCAAGCGGCCGACCTCACGCGAGCCGCGTGGCTCAACGGACCGAACCAAACGGTCACCTTGCACGTGCCGCCAGATTCCTTCGGCGTTTACCAGTGGTGGCAGCTGTTCACCATCAACTACTCGGATAACGGGAAGAAATGCTACCTCGGAGACCTGCGCCACACCTGGTCAGACGGCATCTCGGCCGATCCCCCGGGGGTCAGAGTCAGATACACCAATTCGTTATGGATGCTGCCCGGGCAAACGCAAAAGGAAGTGGGCATCGACGTCTTCTTTAAGGCGACTCCGGTGTCCGGGAAATTGACGATCCATGTGCCCAAGGGCATGTGCGGCGGTAGTGACCAATCCATCTCGATCATGGTCAAAGTGGTCAAGTGAGGCTGCCGTCCGAGGCAGCCGCGGATTGTGGGCGTGACGCGCCGGTTTGCATCGCTTGCCCAAACCAGGCTTTTGCGGGAGCCCCGCGCGGCCGATCGGCATTAGGGCGTGTCAGGAAAGGGCTGCTGGAAAAACCTGACAATAGCGGGCGTCGTGATGAAGATTGCCTCTCACCCGCCGTCCACGGGATGGCTGCGCGGTCTGTGCGTGGCCGCCGCCCTCGCCCTCGCCCTCGCCCTCGGGTTTGCCGCCGCAGCGCCCGCGCTCGCCCAGAACGCCTCCCTGGGCCTGCCGGGCCGAGCCAACGCGCCCAGCGCGGTGGTCACCACCGAGCAGGTGCGTGCCGAACTGGTCGCCCATGCCCCCCAAGGCGTCGCGCCGGGCCAGCCGCTGTGGCTGGGCCTGAAGCTGGCGCACCAGCCCGCCTGGCACACCTACTGGAAGAACTCGGGTGACTCGGGCCAGCCGACGCAACTGAACTGGACCTTGCCCGCGGGCCTCGCACCCGGCGAGATCGTCTGGCCGGTGCCAAGGCGCATCCCGATTGCCACGCTCGCCAACTATGGCTACGAGGGTGAGGTGCTGCTGCCGGTGCCGGTGAGCGTGGCGCCGGACTTCCGGGCCACGGGCGGCAAGTTCACCGTCAAGCTGCATGCCACCTGGCTGGCCTGCCGCCAGGAGTGCATTCCCCAGGAGGGTGACTTCGCGCTGGAGCTGCCGGTGCAAGGCTCCACCGCGCTGCACGCCGCCGCCTTCGAGGCGGCCCGCGAGGCCGCGCCCAAGCCGCTCGATGCGCAGGCGTTCGCGCGCATCGAGGAGGGTGGCAAATGGCTCGACATTCGCATCACCGGCCTGCCCGCCGCGCTCCAGGGAAAGCTGCTGTCGCTATACCCGGAAACGCCAGAAGTCATTCACAACGGCGCCGATCCGGCCAAGACTTGGCAGCGGCGCTGGGATGGCGCGGTGTGGAACGCGCGTGTTCCGATCTCGCCGGAACGCATGGCCGGCCCCTCCGAGATGCCGCTGGTCGTCGCCACCGCCGATGGCACGCCGCCTGCCTGGCGCGTGATCGCCAAGGTGGAGGGCACCTGGCCCGCCCTCGCCGCGCCCGCCGCCGTGCCGCCCGCGCTCGCCGCGGCGCTGGAGCAGGAGAAGAAGGCTGCGCCTGCACCCGTGCCCCCCGCCGCGCCGTCGGCTGCCAGCTTCTGGCTCGCGCTGCTCGGCGCCTTCGTCGGGGGAATGATCCTCAACCTGATGCCCTGCGTGTTTCCCATCCTCGCCATCAAGGTACTGGGGTTTGCACAGCACGCGCATGCGAGCGCCGAGCGGCGCCTCACCGGCGCGGCGTACGCGGCGGGCGTCGTGGGTTCCTTCGTACTTCTCGGCGCGCTGATGCTGGCGCTGCGCGCGGCGGGGGAGCAATTGGGTTGGGGTTTCCAGTTGCAGTCGCCGGGCGTGGTGGCGGTGCTGGCGCTGCTGTTCACCGTAATCGGGCTCAACCTCGCGGGCCTGTTCGAGTTCGGCCAATTCGCGCCGCAGGCGCTGGCTGGCATGCAACCGCGCCATCCGGCGCTGGATGCGCTGCTGTCGGGCGTGCTGGCCGTGGCGGTGGCTTCGCCGTGCACGGCGCCCTTCATGGGTGCCTCGCTGGGCCTCGCGATGGGTCTGCCCGCGTGGCAGGCGCTGGCAATCTTCGCGGCGATGGGGCTGGGCATGGCGCTGCCGTATTGCACGGCCAGCGTGTGGCCCGGCGCACTGGCCTGGCTGCCCCGGCCCGGCCCTTGGATGCAGCGCTTCAAGCAGGTGATGGCCTTCCCGATGTTCGCCACCGTCGTCTGGCTGGTCTGGGTGATCGGTCAGCAAAGCGGCATCGACGGCGCCGCCGCGCTGCTCGCGCTCTTGGTGGCGGTGGGCTTCGTGCTCTGGAGCCTGGCGCAGACCGGGCGGGCGCGCGCCGGTTTCCTGGCCGCGTCGATCGCCGTGCTGGCGGTGCTGGCGGTTCAGCTCGGCCCCTGGGTGGTCACGCCAGCCGAGGCACCGATCGCGCCCCAGGCTGGTGCCGCCTCTGGCGCCACCAGTCCGCAAGGGTGGCAGCCCTGGACGCCGAAGTCCGTCGGTGAGCGCCTGGCGCAAGGCAAGCCGGTGTTCGTCGATTTCACCGCCGCGTGGTGCGTGACCTGCCAGTTCAACAAAAAAAACGCGCTGGCCGATGCGGCGCTCCTGGCGGATTTCCAGTCGCGCGGCGTGCTGCTCCTGCGCGCCGACTGGACGCGCCGCGACGCCGCGATCACCGCCGCGCTGGCCGAGTTGGGCCGAAATGGCGTGCCGGTTTACGCGCTCTACGTCCCGGGCAAGCCGCCGGTGGTGTTCACCGAACTCCTGTCGGCCAAGGACGTGCGCGAAGAGCTACAAAAACTGTAGCCCAATGGCGCGGCTCAGGGCGCCGCCACCGCCTCGCGCAAAAAGCGCTCGATCAGCGTCGCCAGCAGCACCGGGGTTTCGTCCATCGGATAGTGCCCGGCGTTGGCGATGACTTCCAGCCGCGCCTGCGGGTAGTGTTGCAGCCAGGTCGCCTTGCAGGTGTCCGGGCCCAGCGCCGGGTCGTTCTGGCCGGCGACGACCAGCACCGGGACGCGGCTGCCCTGCACGCGCTCCAGAATGTTGGTCTTGGCCCAGGCGGTCAGGTAGGCGGCAAAGGCCTCCTCGTCAGCGTTCTCCAATGAAGAGGCGACCATCTGGTCGAGCCAGGTGCCGGTGAGCTTGTTGCCGGTGGTCAGATCGATGATCGCGCGCCGCGCGCCCACGTCCTTGGCGGCGCTGGAGAAAAAGGCCCAGCCGGCGTCGTCGAAGGGCACGCCCGTGGCGGGCACCGGGGTGAGCGCGACCAGCGCCTGCACGCGCGCCGGCGCGTCGGCCATCACCTGCTGGATCGCCAAGCCGCCCATTGAATGACCCACGAGCGAAAACTGCTGCCAGCCGAGCTGGTCGGCCAGGGCCAGCGCGTCCTGCGCCATCTGGGCGATCGTGTAGGGCCCGCCGCTGCCCTGGCGCGCGCCGTAGCCGCGATAGTCCATGAAGGCGTAGCTGAAATCTCCGCCGTCCAGGCAGGCCGTCATCGGCCCCCAGCCGCGCGCGTTGCCGAACCAGCCGTTGAGCGCGATGACCTTGCGCGCGCCGTTGCCGATGACATGGGGTTGGGGCATGAGGGACTCCTGCTGCGATGAAGGGTGAATGAAGGCTGGACCGAAGCCTGTCGATGATACGGGCTGAGACAATCCGCCCCATGACATTCGCTCCACTCCAAAACGACAGTTTTTTGCGCGCCTGCCTGCGCCAGGCCACCGACCATACCCCGATCTGGCTCATGCGCCAGGCCGGCCGCTACCTGCCCGAATACTGCGCCACGCGCGCGCGGGCCGGCAGCTTCATGGGCCTGGCGACCCACGTGGACTACGCCACCGAGGTGACGCTGCAGCCGCTGGCGCGCTATCCGCTGGATGCGGCGATCCTGTTTTCCGACATCCTCACGGTGCCCGATGCCATGGGCCTGGGCCTGTCGTTCGCGCAGGGCGAGGGGCCGCGCTTTGCCAAGGCCGTTCGCGACGAGGCCGCCGTGGCCGCGCTGGCCGTGCCCGACATGGATCGCCTGCGCTACGTGTTCGACGCCGTGCGCTCGATCCGCCTGGCCCTGAACGGCCGCGTGCCGCTGATCGGCTTTTCCGGCAGCCCCTGGACGCTGGCGTGCTACATGGTCGAGGGCAAGGGCAGCGACGACTATCGTCTCGTCAAGAGCCTGCTCTACGCGCGGCCTGACCTGATGCACCGCATGCTCGCCGTCAACGCCGACGCCGTGGCCGCCTACCTCAATGCGCAGATCGACGCCGGCGCTCAGGCCGTGATGATTTTCGACTCCTGGGGCGGCGTGCTCGCCGACGGCGCCTTCCAGGCCTTCAGCCTGGCCTATACGCGGCGCGTGCTGGCCCAGCTCCAGCGGCGCGGTGCCGACGGCGCCGTGGTGCCGCGCATCGTCTTCACCAAGGGCGGCGGGCTGTGGCTGGCCGAGATGGACGAACAGCTCGACTGCGACGTGCTCGGCGTCGATTGGACCGTCAACCTCGGCCGCGCGCGCGCGCTGGTCGGCGGCGTGGCCGGCGGCGCTGGCAAGGCCTTGCAAGGCAATCTGGACCCCAACGTGCTGTTCGCACCGCCCGAGGCCATTGCCAGCCAGGCGCGCGCCGTGCTCGACAGCTTCGGCCAGCCGCACACCGACGCCAGCCGTCCGGGGCCCACGCACATCTTCAACCTCGGCCATGGCATCAGTCAGTTCACGCCACCCGAGCATGTGACCGCTCTGGTGGAGGCGGTGCACGCCCATTCCCGCGCGCTGCGACGCGCCTGATCGGGCGTTGCCGTTCTTTTCTATCATTTTGCGAGCGCCTCATGGTGCAGGGTCGGTCGGGAGCCGCTGTTTTTGACCCCGTCAACGGCTAAATTTGCACTCCGGGTCTTGACTTGTGCACAAAAACGCTCTTGCGGCCAGGCCTCGCGTGCCCTCCTTTTTCGGTCTCGCCAAGCCTCGGGTCGATTTCGTAAGTAATTGATTTTATTGAAGTTGTGAAAGCTGCCAATTTTCTGAGCAACCTAAGCGAAGCCTTGATGGACAAGGGCTTGAGCCGACCGCCCAGGGGTTTTCAACAAAGTTATCCACAGCTTCATGGGACATCCCTGCAAAGCACCGGTAAATCAAGCACTTAGGCCGGATGTCTACGTTTGACTTTAGATATGCGCCGTAACTAAACCGTGACGCCTCCGATCACGCTGCCCGTCCTGGTCCCAACGCCCGCGCACGCTGCCGCGAGCGCTGCGTTGAGCTATTCCAGTGAGTGCCCGCTCTCGCCCGGAACGTTGGTGCGCGTGCCATTGGGTGCGCGCGATACGCTGGGCATCGTCTGGGACGGAGCGGCGCAGCCGATGGCCCCGGAGCGCCTCAAGCCCATCGCCGAGGTGCTGGACGGCATCGCGCCGATGGGCCAGCCGTGGCGGCAACTGGTGGACTTTGCCGCGCGCTACTACCAGCGCTCGGCCGGCGAGGTCGCGCTCGCGGCGCTGCCGCCCGCGCTGCGCGCGCTGCAGGGCGCGCAACTGGCCCGGCGGCTCAAGCGCCTGGACAAGGCCGCTGCGGTGGCGCGCCCCATGCTGCCCGCCGCGCCGGTGCCCAGCCCGGAACAGGCGCGGGCGCTGGAGGCCATCGCCCGCGATACCGGGCCATTCCTGCTGTTCGGCGTCACCGGCAGCGGCAAGACCGAGGTCTACCTGCGCGCCGCCGAGCAATGCCTGGCGGATGCCGACACCCAGGCCCAGGTGCTCGTCATGGTGCCCGAGATCAACCTCACACCGCAGTTGGAGGCCGCGTTTCGCGCGCGCTTCGAGCCCTGGCTTGGCCCCGGAGCGGTGGTCGCGCTGCACAGCGCGCTCACGCCTGCTCAGCGCCTGCAATCCTGGCTGGCCGCGCACACCGGGCGCGCGCGCGTGCTGCTGGGCACGCGGCTGGCGGTGTTCGCCTCGCTGCCCCGGCTGACGCTGATCGTCGTCGACGAGGAGCACGACGCCAGCTACAAGCAGCAGGAAGGCGCCCGCTACTCGGCGCGCGACCTGGCGGTGATGCGCGCGCGGCTCGAAAGCGCCTCCGGCAGGCCGTGTCGGACGGTGCTCGGATCGGCCACGCCCTCGCTGGAATCCTGGCGGCGCAGCAGTCCCGAGGATGGCGGCTACCAGCGGCTGACCATGGCCGCGCGCATTGGCAGCGGCGCCTTGCCGCGCGTGCGCGTGCACGACATGCGCCGCGAGCCGCGTGGCACGGTGCTGGCGCCCGCGCTGGTCCAGGCCATGGCCGAGCGCATCGCACGCGGCGAGCAAAGCCTGCTGCTGCTCAACCGGCGCGGCTGGGCGCCGGTGCTGCACTGCCCGGACTGCGGCTGGAAGAGCGAGTGCCCGCATTGCAGCGCCTACCGCGTGTTCCACCGCGCCGACCGCAGCCTGCGCTGCCATCACTGCGGCCTGGGCCAGCCAGTGCCGCGCGCCTGCCCGGCCTGCGGCAACCAGGATCTGGCGCCCATCGGTCGCGGCACCGAGCGGCTGGAGGAACTGGTCGCCCAGCGCCTGACGGCCGCCCTGCCGCCGGGCCATGCCGCGCCGCGCGTGCTGCGCATCGACGCCGACGCCGCGCGCGGCAAGGACGCGCTGGAGCAGCATCTGGCGCGCGTGCACGGCGGCGAGGTGGACGTGATCGTCGGCACGCAGATGGTCGCCAAGGGACACGACTTTCGCCGCATCACGCTGGCCGCGGCGGTCGATCCCGACGGCGCGCTCTTTTCAGCCGACTTTCGTGCCAGCGAGCGCCTGTTCGCGCTGCTCATGCAGGCGGCCGGGCGCGCCGGGCGCGACGCCGCGCGCGCCGGTGGCAGCGAGCTGTGGGTGCAGACCCAGCATCCCGGGCATCCGCTGTTTGCCGCGCTGGCGCGCCACGACTACCCGGCCTACGCCGCCACGCTGCTGCGCGAACGCGAGGCCGCCGCGCTGCCGCCCTTCACCTACCAGGCGCTGCTGCGCGCCGATGCGCGCCATCTGGACGCCGCGCTGGCTTTTCTCAACGCCGCGCGCGATGCGGCGCTGGAGCAGCTGAGCGCGGTGCCAGGCGCCGCCGAGGTCACGCTGTGCTCGGCCGTGCCGCTGTCCATGCAGCGCGTGGCCGGCGTCGAGCGCGCCCAGCTGCTCGCCGAAAGTCCCTCGCGCGCCGCCTTGCAGCGCTACCTGGCGGCCTGGCAGCCGCTGCTGCACGCGCTGCGGCGCTCGGACGCCGGCAAGGGCCTGCTGCGCTGGCTGGTGGACGTGGACCCGCTGGCGATCTAGTGCAGTGTTCGACGCTTTGCGGTACTTATGGGCCAGCGGATTTGCCTTCGTGGCTAGGCGCAAACCACAGCGATGCTCAGTGGCATCGCGAGGATTTGCAACGACGCCACGGAGGCAAAGGCGCGGCGCCATAAGTGCTGCAAAGCGTCGAACACTGCACTAGAACAAGGCCGCGGACCGCCCGAATCGGATATGCGCGCAGCGATCGCCCTTTCGGCCTCGTCTCGGGGCGCGCGCGGGTTCGCGCCGAGGCGATCGCGGGAGGTGAGTAGGGACTTCAAAAACCATAGCTCACCGTGGTCGTATTTCTTGAAGAAATAGCCAAAACGATATCAAAAACTGCGCTCAAAATAAGAAAATATGTAGAGATATCTACACAAAATGTCACAACATCAACAAATTTCCAGTTTCGGCACGCTCGACAGGCAGTTTTTGGGCCATTTTCAGCATGATTTTGGCCTGAACGTAAGAAAATACCACCACGGGTAGCTATCAATTTGATACTTCCCGCGTGGACGCCGGACGGCGTCAGGCGGCTTTCAGCAGCGCGTCCACGATGGCGGCCGAGTAGCGGCTGGCCACGCTGTTCAGAAAGAGCGGAAAGTCCACATGCGCCTGGTCGTCGGCGCGGTCGCTGATGGTGCGCACGGCGGCGAACGGCAGGCCGTAGTCGTGGCAGACCTGGGCCACGGCGGCGCCTTCCATTTCCACCGCCAGCGCTTCGGGCAGCTCGGCGCGCAGCGCCGCGCATTCGCGCGAGGTGGCGACGAAGCGGTCGCCACTGACGATCAGGCCCTGGTGCACCGCGGGCCGCTCCAGCCGAAACTGCGCGCGCGCCTCGGCGCCGATGAGCTCGGGCAGGTCCGCCAGGCTGGCGCGCGCGGCCTCGACCAAGGCCTGCGCCAGCGCGGGGTCGGCGGCGAACCGCGAGACGCCGTACAGCGGCACCTCGTGGCGCGGGAACAGCGGCGAGGCGTCCAGGTCGTGCTGCAGGTACGCGGTGCCCACCACCACGTCGCCGACCCGCGCGTCAGGATGCAGCCCGCCGGCCAGCCCGGTGAACACCATCCGCGTGGCGCCGAAATGCTCGATCAGCACCGTCGCCGTGGTGGCCGCCGAGACCTTGCCGATGCGGCTGAGCGCGGCCACCACGTCCACGCCGTGCAGGCGGCCGATGACGAATTCGCGGCCCGCGCGGGTCTCGCGCCGGGCGCCCTGCAAATGTTCGAGCACCGCCGACAGTTCGGCCTGCAAGGCGCTGATCACCGCGACGCGTGGCCGCTGGGCGGGGGAAAGGGTGGAGGCGGATGAGGACATGGCGCTATTTTTGCGCGGCAAAGACGGCCGCCGGCATCTCGCCGCGCGGGCTGTCCCAGCGCACGCGCGCCAGGCGCGGCGGCGGGTTCTGGCTGGTTTCCCAGGCGCCGACCCAACCGCTCTTTTCCTTGGCGTCGGGGGCGGTGTTCTGGCGCAGCAGCGCGAATTCGCAGCCCGCCAGGCCGCTGCGCAGCACCTCGCGCGCCACCGGCTCGGGCGGGCGCAGCGCGGGGCGGCCCGCACCCGGCGGCGCGGGTGGCGGCAGGCCGGGCAGGGTGGCCGTGGTGCCAGGCGGCAGCGGCGGCGCGGGGGCGGCGGCCGGCGGCGGCTCGAAGGCCTCGTGCACCAGCGTGAAGCCCTCGCCGGCCGCGCCGGACGATTCGCAGCGGTAGCGCACGCGCGCCACCGGCCCGGGCAATTGCAGGAAGATCGGCTCGCGCGTGTCGAAGGCCAGCTCGGTGCCGCCCTGCGCGCTCACCCGGCCCTCGCGCGCCGCCCACTCGCGGGCGAACACGCGCAAGGCGGCGCGCGTGTCCTCCTGCTCGCGCTGCTCGGCCTGCGAGCGGCGCATGTGGTCCAGCGCCATCGACAACGCCTGCGCGCCCAGCAGCGCGAGCAGCGCGGACAGCGCCATCGCCACCACCAGTTCGAGCAGCGTGAAGCCGCCCGCGCGCCTGCGCATCCGCATCACGAGCCTCCTGGCGCGGGGGCCGTGCCCATCGCGGCGGCGGGCGCGGCGGGGGCATTGCGCGGCGCGACCCGGTAGGTCACCAGCCGGTAGCGCTGCTGCGCGCCGTCGGGGCCCCAGTACACGTCGATGGAGACCTCGTCGAGCACGATCGGCAGCCGCGCCGGCTCCAGCGGCGCGATGTCGCGGAACTCGACCGGCTTGACCTCGATCTTGTAGCCATAGTCCACGCCGGCATAGCGGTCGGTGCGCGGGTCGGGCGCCAGGTCGAAACTGGGGCTGGCCAGCACTTCCTCCAGCTTGGCGGCGGCCAGCCGGGTGGCTATCTCATGCTCGTGGCTCTTGCGCGCCAGCCGCGTGGCGCCGGAAATGCCGGCAAACGCGATGGCGATGCCGATGCCGGCCAGCGCCATGGCCACCAGCACTTCGAGCAGCGTGAAGCCGCGCTCAGGAGCCGTCCGCGCTCTCATCGCTGGTGGCGATCTTGCCCGCCGCGCCCCAGACGTGGAACTGCCGCTCCCGCACGCCCGGATGCACCAGCGCAAACGCCGAATCGGCCATGGTGCCGTCGGCAAAAAACACCAGTGGCAGGCGCTCGGCGTCCTGCGCAACCGGCGGCAGGGGCCGAAAACGCGCCCCCTCGGGCAGGCGCACCAGCACGTCGCCGCCCGGGCCGGAGAGCTGGATCACCCCGGTGTCAAAGCGCAGTTCGGCCTCCACCACGGCATGCGCCTGCAGCGCCTGGTTGCGCAGGCGCTGCAGCGCCTGTTGCGTCTGGCTGGCCAGGCGCTGCCCGGCCGATTGCGCGGAAAAGCGCGACAGGCCGACGCCCGCCACCGCCATCGCCAGGCCGACGATGGCCAGCACGAGGATCAGCTCGATGAGCGTGAAGCCCCGCGCGCGCCTCATTCCCAGCTGTTGATGTCGGCGTCGTCGCCGTCGCCGCCTTCCTTGCCGTCCGCGCCCAGCGAGGTCAGCTCGTACTCGGCCTTGGCGCCCGGCGCCTTGTACACGTAGCTGTTGCCCCAGGGGTCCTTGTCCACCTTTTTCTTGAGGTAGGGGCCGCGCCACTTGGCGGCCTCGCCAGCGTCGGCGGGCTTGTCGCTGAGCACGACGATGCCCTGGTCGGTGGTCGGATAACGGCCCATGTCCAGGCGGTAGGCGTCCAGCGCGGAGCCAACCATCTCGATCTGCGCGCGTGCCGCCTTGATCTTGGACGAGCCGATCTGGCCGAACAGCCGCGGGCCCACCAGCGAGGCCAGCAGGCCGATGATGACCATCACGATCAACAGTTCGATGAGCGTGAAGCCGCCGTGCTTGCGCGCGCGGCGCTTGTCATTGAGTTGCATAAACCACCGTTTCCCTAAATGTCTTGTCCATCACAGCGGCAGGTCGTTGATCGAGAAAATCGCCGTGAGCATGGACACGACGATGATGCCGATCAGGCCGCCCATCACCAGAATCATCGCCGGCTCGAACATCGCCACCAGGTTGCGCGTGGCTTTGCGGATGTCGCTTTCGTACTGGTCGGCGATTTTCACCAGCATCGCATCGAGCGAGCCCGCTTCCTCGCCGATGGCGGCCAGTTGCCCCATCAGGCGCGGAAAAAAGGGGTCCGCCAACATCGGCCGGGCCACGCCGTGGCCTTCCTGAACCGCGCGCTGGAGGCGATCGAGCGCGCGGTGCAGCGGGATATTGTCGGACAGCTCGCGCACGATGCGCAGGCCGGTGAGGATGGGAACCCCGGCGGCCAGCAAAGTTCCCCAGGTGCGCGCCACGCGCGACAGCTCAACCTTGAGCTTGAGCGGCCCGATCAGCGGCAGCTTGAGCAAAAAGCCCTGCCAGCGCTCCTGCCACAGCGGATCGCGCAGCAGCGCCGAAAAGCCCACGCCCAGCGCCACCAGGCCGGCCAGGATCCACAGGCCGTAGGCCGAGAGAAAGTCGCCGATGCCGATCAGGATCGCCGCCGGCAGCGGCAGCTGCTGGTTCATGTCGGCGAAGATCTGGCCGAACTTGGGCAGCACGAACACCACCAGCGCCAGCAGCGCCGCGGTGCCGAACACCGCCAGCAGCAGCGGGTAGATCGACGAGGTGATCAGGAACGAGCGGAACTCCACCGAGCGCTGGTAGAACTCGATCAGCCGCTCCAGCACCACGGGCAGCACGCCGCCTTCCTCGCCGGCGCGGATCATGTTCACGTACAGGCGCGGAAACACCGCCGGGTAGCGCGCGAAGGCGTCGCCCAGCGTGTTGCCCTTCTCCACTTCCAGGAATACGCCCTGCATCACCTCGCGGAAATAGGGCTGCTCGATGGTGCCCAGCGCCACGTGCAGCGCGCGGTCCAGCGGCAGACCGGCCTTGAGCAGCGTGAGCAATTGCTCGGAAAACGACAGCAGCTGCGTCGCGCTCACGCGCTGGCCCATGCGCGGCAGCAGCGGCCGGCGCGCGGGCGGCTCGGGCGCGGGCGCGCCCAAGGGCTCGGCCAGCAGGGGCCGGGCCGGCGCGCGCGGCGGCAACGGCGCCTCGCCAGGAGTGGGCGGCGCGACGCGCGCCGGACGGGGCCGCACGGCTTACATCTCCTGGCGCGTCACGCGCGCCAGTTCTTCCAGCGTGGTCACGCCGGCCAGCACCTTGCGGATGCCGTCGGCGCGCATCGTCTGCACGCCCTCGGCCAGCGCCACGCGGCGCACGCCCTCGGCGGGCAGCTTCTTGATGATGGCTTCCTTGATGGCGGTGGTCATGGGCAGCAGCTCGTAGATGCCGGTGCGGCCCACGTAGCCGGAGTTGCCGCAATGCGCGCAGCCGCGGCCATGCGAGAGCAGCGCATCGGGCGCGACCTCGAAACCCTCCTGCGCCAGGAACAGCTTGTCGGCCTCGGTGGCGGGGGCGCTGGTCTTGCACTGCGGGCAGATCACGCGCACCAGGCGCTGCGCCAGGATCAGCACCACCGACGAGGCGATCAGGTAGCTCTCCACGCCCATGTCCATCAGCCGGTGCGGCGCGCCGAAGGAGTCGTTGGTGTGCAGCGTGGAGAACACCAGGTGGCCGGTGAGGGCCGACTGGATGGAGATCTCGGCCGTTTCGCGGTCGCGGATTTCGCCGACCATGATGATGTCCGGGTCTTGCCGCACGATGGAGCGCAGCGCGCTGGCGAAGGTCAGATCGATCTGCGGCTTGACCTGGATCTGGTTGATGCCGTCGATCTGGTATTCGACCGGGTCTTCCACCGTGATGATCTTGTTGCCCGGCCGGTTCACGCGCGACAGCGCCGCGTACAGCGTGCTGGTCTTGCCGCTGCCGGTGGGGCCGGTGACCAGGATCATGCCGTGCGGCTGCTCGATGGCCTGCTCGAACAGGCCGCGCAGGTCGGACGGGAAGCCCAGCGATTCCAGCGCCATCAGCCCCGGCCCCTGGTCGAGCAGGCGGATCACCATGCTCTCGCCGTACACCGTGGGCACGGTGGACACGCGCATGTCGATGTGCCGTCCGCCCAGCTCCATCTTCAGCCGTCCGTCCTGCGGCAGGCGCCGCTCGGCGATGTTCATGCGCGCGCGCAGCTTCAGGTGCGAGATGGCGGGCAGGTACAGGCGCCGGGGGGGCGATTCCATGTCGAACAGCACGCCGTCGATGCGGTAGCGCACGCGAAAGCGCTGCTGCGAAATCTCCAGGTGCACGTCGGAGGCGCGGGCCTCGACGGCGCGCGACAGCAGCGTCTGCACCAGGCGTACCACCGGCGCGTCCTCGGCCAGCGCCTTGAGCGTCTCCAGATCGTCGTCACCGGCACCGCTGCCGTCGCCGCCGTCACCGTCGAAGCCGCCCAGCGACAGCCCGGCGCCGGTGGCGTCCTGGTCGCGGTAGACGCGCTCGATGGCGGCCAGCAGCGGCTCGCGCGCGCACAGCGCGATGGTCACCGGCACGCCCAGGAATTGCGTGAGCGCGTCCAGCGCCGCGAAGTTGACCGGCGCCGCCGACAGCACGCGCGCCGGCTCGGCCTCGTGCAGCACCGGCAGCAGGCTGCTGGCGCGCAGGAACTGGCGGCCCAGGCCCTGCACCGGCGTGAGCGTGGCCCACAGCGCGTCGTCCGCCGCCACCAGGGGCGCGTCGAGCGCGGCGGCAAAGCGCGCGAGTTGCGCGGTTTCGCTCGCGCTGACGGAGGTTTCGAGGGCCGTGCTCATGACGAAGGGTTCAAACGTACCAAAGGCCCGTCTGCGACAGGCCCGTGTAGCCGATGTTAGCGAGGTTGGGTTCCAGCTCCGCCGCCGCCAGCGCCAGGCTGACTTGCGTGGCGGCGCCGGCGTCGAGCTGCGCGGTGTAGGCGGCCGCTGTCTCGGCGTCTGGCGCGGTGCCCATCAGGTTGGCATAGACCGTGGCAACGAAGTCGGCGCTGCCGTGCGAGCCGGCGCGCGCGCCGAACGCGTCGGATTGCACCGCCGCCTGCGCCAGCTGAGCCGCCGAAAAGCCCTGGTCGAGGATCGCCACGCCCAGGCCGATCAGGCCCGCATCGGCCACCGCGCCGGCGCCGAACAGCGCGCCGGCCAGCTTGGCCACGGTGCCGGCCGCGCCGTCCAGGTCCAGCGCCAGCTTGCGGTCGGAAAACTCGATGCGCTCCATGTTGACCAGCGTGTCGCTGCCGCCCGAGGCGGTGCGCAGGCTCCATTGCTGGGGCGACTGGCGCGCCAGCGTGGCGCCGAACGCGGCGTCGGCGCAGACGGCGGTGTCCACGCCGGCGCCGCCGTCGAGCCGGTCGTCGCCGCCGCCGCCGGTCAGGCGGTTGGGGCCGGCGTTGCCGATCAGCGTGTCGGGTCCGTCGCCGCCGATCGCGTTTTCGATCGTCACGGTGTCGTAGATATAGAGCGTTTTCTTGTTCGTGTACTGCGGCGCGGCGCGCAGCACGCTCAGGTTGCTGGCCAGCACCGAATAGGTCAGCGGCAGGCCGATCTCGCTCCAGCTGCCGGGCGTCAGGTTGATCAGGCTGGCGCCGCTGCCCGAGACGGCGATCGTGTCGTTGCCGCCCGCGTCCCAGATCGTCTGGTTGACGCGCGAGTCCGTCGTGAAGCGGTAGACGTCGTCGCCCGCGTGGTAGCCCCAGTTGGTGCCGTAGACATATTGCAGCGCCGCGATGTCCAGGCGCATCGGCGTGGTGGGCGCGAAATCGGCGCGCACGCCGCTGGTGCCGGCGACGTCGTTGTAGGCCATCACGGTGTCTTCAATGCCGTAGCTGCGCAGCGTGCTGCCGCCCAGCGTGGGCAGCGTGGTCAGCGTCTGCGGCCAGCCGGCGAGGTAGCCGACGTAACCCTGGTCGTGCGGGTGCTTCAGGCCCAGGTCGTGCCCGGTCTCGTGCAGCAGCGTGAAGCAGTTTTGCGTGCCCGCCGCCCAGCCGCCGGGGAACACCGACTGCGCGTTCACCCAGGTGTCGCCCGCGCCCGAGGTGAGCATGGGAAAGTCCGAGATCGCGAAGGTGCCCGCCGAGAGCGCCGGCGAGCCCGAGACGGCGTAGCGGATCTGCCCGACGCCCGGCGCGGCCAGCACGTCCACGAAGTTGAGGTTGGCCACCGCCGCGTAGCTGGCCAGCACCGCGCGCGCCGCGTTGGCCTGATCGACGGTGAAGCCGCGAAACGAGCTGGAGGCCAGGAAGGAGAGGTTTTCGGTGCCGGCGCCGTAGTAGCCCCATTGCGCGGTGCTGTCGAACTGCGCGGTTTGTTGCGGAAAGGCGAACGTGACGGTGGCGCCGGTGCCCAGCGCGCCGCCCCACTTGACGCCGCCGAGCAGCGCGTCGAGCGTCGGCTGGCCCGAAAACTGGGTGTAGAAGCTCGCCGTGCGGCCGTCAACGAGCGACGCGGCGTTGCTGGGCGGGGCAATCGCCATGCGCTCAGCCGAGCAGCCGCTCCATCGCCTCGCGGTATTTGGCGGCGGTTTTCTCGATCACCTCGCGCGGCAGGCGCGGCGCCGGCGGCGTCTTGTCCCAGGGCTTGCCGCCCACCTGGGCGGTCTCCAGCCAGTCGCGCAGGAACTGCTTGTCAAAGCTCGGCGGGTTGGCTCCCTCGCGGTACTGCTCGGCCGGCCAGTAGCGCGAGGAATCGGGCGTGAGCACCTCGTCCATGAGCACCGGTTCGCCGGCTTCGTCGAGGCCGAACTCGAACTTGGTGTCGGCGATGATGATGCCCTTGTCCAGCGCGATGCGCGCCGCCTCGCGGTACAGGCGGATGCTCAGCTCGCGGATGCGCGCGGCCAGCGGCTGGCCGATCATCTCGACCGTGCGCTCGAAGGAGATGTTCTCGTCGTGTTCGCCCACGGCCGCCTTGGCCGCCGGGGTGTAGATGGGCTCGGGCAGGCGGCTGGCGTTGACCAGGCCGTCCGGCAGCGGCACGCCGCAGACCGAGCG
>DAIOSZ010000062.1:6725-17073 GCA_036752305.1 Burkholderiaceae bacterium | reverse complement strand
GTTCGCCCAGGTGACCAACCCGCCGATCGACCCGATCCGCGAGGCCATCGTGATGAGCCTGGTGAGCTTCATCGGGCCCAAGCCCAACCTGCTGGACATCAACCAGGTCAACCCGCCGATGCGGCTTGAGGTCAGCCAGCCCGTGCTCGACGCCGAGGACATGGCCAAGCTGCGCGACATCGAAACCAGCACGCAAGGCAAGTTCGTCAGCCGCACGCTGCACATGACCTATCCGCTGGCCTGGGGCGCCGAAGGCGTGGAGGCGCGCCTGGCCTCGCTGTGCGCGCAGGCGGTGGACGAAATCCGCGGCGGCGCCAACATCCTCATCCTGTCGGACCGCGCGGTCAGCCGCGAGCAGGTCGCCATTCCCGCGCTGCTGGCGCAGTCGGCCGTCCACCAGCACCTGGTGCGCATGGGCCTGCGCACCAGCGTCGGCCTGGTGGTTGAAACCGGCACCGCGCGCGAAGTGCACCACTTCGCGGTTCTGGCTGGCTACGGCGCCGAGGCCGTCTACCCCTATCTGGCGATGGAAACCATCGCCGACATGCACAAGGAACTCAAGGGCGACCTGTCGCCGCAGAAGGCGGTCTACAACTACGTCAAGGCCATCGGCAAGGGCCTGTCGAAAATCATGTCGAAGATGGGCGTGTCCACCTACATGTCCTACTGCGGCGCGCAACTGTTCGAGGCCATCGGCCTGGACAGCGACACCGTCTCCAAGTGCTTCACCGGCACCGCCAGCCGCGTCGAGGGCATCGGCGTGTTCGAGATCGCCGAGGAGGCCATCCGCATGCACAAGGCCGCGTTCGGGCGCGACCCGGTGCTGGCCAACATGCTCGACGCGGGCGGCGAGTACGCCTGGCGCACGCGCGGCGAGGAGCACATGTGGACGCCCGACGCCATCGCCAAGCTCCAGCACAGCACGCGCGCCAACAACTGGAGCACCTACAAGGAATACGCGCAGATCATCAACGACCAGTCCAGGCGGCACCTCACGCTGCGCGGCCTGTTTGAATTCAAGGTCGATCCGGCCAAGGCCATCTCGCTCGACGAGGTCGAGCCCGCCAAGGAAATCGTCAAACGCTTCGCCACCGGCGCCATGTCGCTGGGTTCGATCTCCACCGAGGCGCACGCCACGCTGGCCGTCGCCATGAACCGCATTGGCGGCAAGAGCAACACCGGCGAGGGCGGCGAGGACGAAAACCGCTATCGCAAGGAGCTCAAGGGCATTCCCATCACCCGGGGAGAAACGCTCAAGAGCGTGATCGGCGAGTCGCGCGTCGAGGTCGATCTGCCGCTGGAGGCGGGCGACTCCCTGCGCTCGCGCATCAAGCAGGTGGCTTCGGGGCGCTTTGGCGTCACGGCCGAATACCTCTCCAGCGCCGACCAGATCCAGATCAAGATGGCCCAGGGCGCCAAGCCCGGCGAAGGCGGGCAGTTGCCCGGCGGCAAGGTCAGCGAATACATCGGCAAGCTGCGCCACTCCGTGCCCGGCGTGGGCTTGATCTCTCCGCCGCCGCACCACGACATCTACTCCATCGAAGACCTGGCGCAGCTTATCCACGACCTGAAGAACGTCGCGCCGCACGCCTCGGTCAGCGTCAAGCTGGTCAGCGAAGTTGGCGTGGGCACCATCGCGGCGGGCGTGGCCAAGTGCAAGAGCGACCATGTGGTGATCGCCGGCCACGACGGCGGCACCGGCGCCTCGCCCTGGTCGAGCATCAAGCACGCGGGCAGCCCGTGGGAAATCGGCCTGGCCGAAACCCAGCAGACCCTGGTGCTCAACCGCCTGCGCGGACGCATCCGCGTGCAGGCCGACGGACAGATGAAGACCGGTCGCGACGTGGTGATCGGCGCGCTGCTCGGCGCTGACGAATTCGGCTTCGCCACCGCGCCGCTGGTGGTCGAAGGTTGCATCATGATGCGCAAGTGCCACCTCAACACCTGTCCGGTGGGCGTGGCCACGCAAGACCCGGTACTGCGCAAGAAATTCACGGGCAAGCCCGAGCATGTCGTCAACTACTTCTTCTTCATCGCCGAGGAAGTGCGGCAGATCATGGCGCAACTGGGCGTGCGGACCTTCGACGAACTGATCGGCCGCGCCGACTTGCTCGACACCCGCAAAGGCATCGAGCACTGGAAGGCCCAGGGGCTGGACTTCTCGCGCCTGTTCGCGCAGCCCAGCGTCCCGGCCGGCGTGCCGCGCTACCACGTCGAAGCGCAGGATCACGGGCTCGACCGGGCGCTCGACCAGCGCCTGATCGAGAAATGCCGTCCCGCCATCGACAAGGGCGAGAGCGTCAAGATCATGGACACGGCGCGCAACGTCAACCGCAGCGTCGGCGCCATGCTCTCCGGCGCGCTGACCAAGGTCCACCCCGAAGGCCTGCCCGACGACACGATCCGCATCCAGCTCGAAGGCACCGGTGGACAGTCGTTCGGCGCCTTCCTGGCCAATGGCATCACGCTCAACCTGATCGGCGACGCCAACGACTACACCGGCAAGGGACTGTCGGGTGGGCGCATCGCGATCCGCCCCAGCCTGGACTTCCGTGGCGAGGCGACCAAGAACATCATCGTCGGCAACACCGTGATGTACGGCGCCACCACCGGCGAGGCCTACTTCGCCGGCGTCGCGGGCGAGCGCTTCGCGGTTCGCCTGTCGGGCGCGACGGCGGTCGTCGAAGGCACCGGCGACCACGGTTGCGAATACATGACCGGCGGCACCGTCGCCGTGCTCGGCAAGACGGGCCGCAACTTCGCCGCCGGCATGTCCGGTGGCGTCGCCTTCGTCTACGACGAGGACGGCCAGTTCGCCAAGCGCTGCAACACGTCGATGGTCGGGCTCGAAAAGGTGCTGCCCGCAGCCGAGCAGGGCGGCGAGGCGAGCGGCTGGCACCGTGGGCAGAGCGACGAAGCGCTGGTCAAGAAGCTCCTGGAAGACCACCTGCGCTGGACCGGCAGCCGCCGCGCCCGCGAACTGCTCGACCACTGGGCCGACAGCCGCGCCAAATTCGTCAAGGTGTTTCCGCACGAGTACAAGCGCGCGCTGGGCGAAATGGCCGCCGCCGCTTCGGCGAAGGCAGGCAAAAAATCGGCCACCGTGCCTGCCAAATGACCACAAGCAGCTACTGAAACCATAGCGGCATACAGGACACACGATCATGGGAAAAGTCACCGGTTTTCTGGAATTCGAGCGCGTCGAGGAGGGCTACGCCCCGGTCGCCGAGCGCGTCAAGCACTACAAGGAATTCGTCATCGGCCTCGACGACGCGCAGTCCCGCCAGCAGGGCGCGCGTTGCATGGACTGCGGCACGCCGTTTTGCAACAGCGGCTGCCCGGTCAACAACATCATTCCTGACTTCAACGACCTCGTGTACCGCGGCGACTGGAAAAACGCCTTCGCGGTGCTCGACTCCACCAACAACTTTCCCGAGTTCACCGGCCGCATCTGCCCCGCGCCCTGCGAGGCCGCCTGCGTGCTCAACATCAACAACGACCCCATCGGCATCAAGAGCATCGAGCACGCGATCATCGACCGGGCCTGGGCCGAAGGCTGGGTTGCACCGCGTCCCGCCTCGGTCAAGACCGGCAAGGCGGTGGCCGTGGTCGGTTCCGGTCCGGCCGGCATGGCGGCAGCGCAGCAGCTCGCCCGTGCCGGGCACGCGGTCACGCTCTTCGAGAAGAACGACCGCGTCGGCGGTCTGTTGCGCTATGGCATTCCCGATTTCAAGCTGGAGAAGTCGCACATCGACCGCCGCGTCGATCAACTCAAGGCCGAGGGCGTCACCGTGCGCACCGGGGTGCTGGTCGGCGCCATGCCCGCGGGCAGCAAGGTCACCAACTGGGCCAAGGAAACCGTCGGCGCCGAGGCGCTGCTCAAGGACTTCGACGCCGTGCTGCTCACCGGCGGCGCCGAGCAATCGCGCGACCTGCCCGCGCCGGGGCGCGATCTGGACGGCATTCACTTCGCCATGGAATTCCTGCCGCAGCAGAACAAACTCAACGCCGAGGGCAAGTTCAAGGGTCAGCTCCGCGCCGACGGCAAGCATGTCATCGTGATCGGCGGCGGCGACACCGGCAGCGACTGCGTGGGCACCAGCAACCGCCACGGCGCCAAGAGCGTCACGCAGTTCGAGGTCATGCCCATGCCGCCCGAGCAGGAGAACAAGCCCCTGGTCTGGCCCTACTGGCCGATCAAGCTGCGCACCAGCTCCAGCCACGAGGAAGGCGCGCAGCGCGAATTCGCCATCTCCACCAAATCGTTCCAGGGCGAAGGCGGCAAAGTCAAGGGCCTGGTCACCTCGCAGGTCGAATTCAAGGACGGCAAGCTCACCGAGGTGCCCGGCACCGAGAAAACCTGGCCGGCCGATCTGGTGCTGCTGGCCATGGGCTTCGTCAACCCGGTGGCCTCGGTGCTCGAAGCCTTCGGCGTCGACAAGGACGCCCGCGGCAACGCCAAGGCCTCGGTGGAGGACGCCGGCGGCTACGCCACCAACGTCGCCAAGGTGTTCGCCGCTGGCGACATGCGGCGCGGCCAGTCGCTCGTCGTCTGGGCCATCCGCGAAGGCCGGCAGGCGGCGCGTGCGGTGGACGCCTTTCTGATGGGGAAAAGCGAGCTGCCGCGCTAGCGCGGGCACCGGCCCATGCGCTCCTCCTTCAACAAGCACGTCGGCCTGCGCGTGCTGGAATTCAAGGACGGCGCCAGCCTCATCGCGCTGCGCGTCGAGCCCCAGCACCTCAACGGCAACGGCGTGGTGCACGGCGGCGTGATGTTCACGATGGCCGACACCGGCATGGGCGCGGCGCTGCTGTCCACGCTGGCCGAGGGCGAGCGCTGCGCGACGATCGAGCTGAAGATCAACTACTTCCGCCCGGTGCCAGGCGGCGAGTTGCACTGCCGCAGCCAGATCGTGCACCGGGGCCGCACGACGGCTTATCTGGAATCGGTCGTCTCGGTGGATGCCGCCGTGGTCGGCAAGGCGGTGGGCACGTTCACGATCCTGCGCCCGGGCGCAGCCGCGCCAGCTTCCGCTCAATGAAGAGCAGGCGGTCCTGTCCCCAGTAGCGCTCGCCGTCGAGCCAGTAGATTGGCGCGCCGAAAACGCCGCGCTCCAGTGCTTCCAGCGTGAACTGCTCGTACAGCGCCAGCGTGCGCGGCGCGCGCTCCAGTGCGTGCAGCGCCGCACCGTCGTAGCCCGCCTCGTTGGCCACCGCGATGCGCACCTCGGCCAGTGCCGTGTCGCGCTCCTCGGCCCACAGCGCGCGCAGCAGCGCATGCGACAGCGGTTGCACGTCCAGGCCCTGGTCCTGCGCGGCGATCAGCATCCAGCCGGCGTGCTTGTTCCAATGTGGATCGCTCGGATGCGCGCCTTGCGGATAGTGGCGCGGCTCCAGCACGATGGGCATGGCCAGGTACTCGCTCCAGCGTGCCAGCTCCTCCTGGTGGTAGCGCCGCCGCGGACCTGGCCGGGTGCGGATGGGAATGCCGCCGTTGGCGGGTACGACGCTCTGAAAATCGTATGGCTTGAACGTCAGCTTGACGCCCGGGTGGCGGCGCACGATGTCTTGCAGCTGCGGCCCGGCAAAATAGGCCCAGGGCGATGAGAGGCTGTAATAGCAATCCAAGGCAATGTCGTTCATGGCGCCAGCTTAAGGCAAGGCTGAAAACGCCGCTCGCGACGCGCATCCCCAAGACTCCATCCACCGTGCCATGACTTCGATGCATCCCCCCGACCCACTGCCCCCCGTTCCTGAACAATTCGTCGCCAGTTCTCGCGACGGCGCCGCGCTGGCGCGCCTGGCCGACCGGGCGCGCGCGGACCTGGCGCTTCTGGGCTGGCCCGTGCCCGCGTGGACGCCGCCGCGCGCCGCACCCGACGACGAACCGGTGCTCGACGTGCTCGTGGCCGGCGCCGGCATGTGCGGCCAGACGGTCGCTTTCGCGCTGATGCGCGAGGGCATCACGAACCTGCGCGTCATCGACCGCGCCGCACGTGGCGACGAGGGCCCCTGGGGCACCTACGCGCGCATGCTCACGCTGCGCAGCCCCAAGCACCTCACCGGGCCGGACCTGGGCGTTCCCGCGCTGAGCTTTCGCGCCTGGTACGAGGCGCAGCATGGCGAGGCCGGTTGGGCGCGGCTGCACAAGGTCGGCCGCATCGACTGGCGCGACTACCTGCTGTGGGTGCGCGAGACGGTGGGCCTTGCGGTGGAAAACGGCGTGGCGCTGCACGGCGTGCAGCTCGATACGGACGGCCTGCTGCGCGCCGACGTCGAATCCGGCGGCGAGCGCCGCAGCGTGTGGACGCGCAAGCTCGTGCTCGCGCTCGGCCGCGACGGCAGCGGCGCGCCGCTGTGGCCGCGCTTTGCCTCGCTGCGCTGCGGTGACCCGCTGGCCGCGGGGCGGGTGTTCCATTCGGCCGACGCCATCGACTTTGCCGCGCTGCGCGGCCGCCACGTGGGCGTGCTGGGCGCGGGCGCGTCGGCCTTTGACAACGCCGCCTGCGCGCTGGAAGCGGGTGCGCGCGTCACGCAGTACGCCAGGCGGCGCTTCCTGCCGCAGGTCAACAAGAGCAAGTGGACGGCGTTCCCCGGCTTTTTCCACGGTTTCGAGGCGTTGGACGACGCGCGCAAGTGGCGCTTCTACGCCTACATCTTCGACGAGCAGGTGCCTCCGCCCTGGGAGACGGTGCGACGCTGCGACGCGCACGCCGGGTTCGAACTGCGCCTGGGCGAACCCTGGCTGGACGTGCGGCCCGCAGCCGACGGCGTGCACGTGCGCACCGCGCTCGGCCAGACGCGCTTTGATGCGGTGATCTTCGGCACCGGCTTCGACGTCAACCTGCTGGACCGTCCGGAACTGGGCGCGCTGGCCGCCGCCGTGGACACCTGGGGCCGCCACGTGAGCCCTGAGCAGGCGGCGGCACATCCCGATGTGGCGCGCTTTCCCTACCTGGGCGGCGCCTTCGAGCTGCGCGCCGCGCCGGGCGCCAGCGCCGAGCAGGCCCGGGCGCTGGCCAACATCCACCTGTTCAACTGGGGCAGCACGCTCAGCCATGGCGCGCTGGCGGGCGACATTCCGGGCCTGCAGATCGGCGCGCGGCGCCTGGCCGCCGGCGTGGCTCGGCAATTCTTCGTGCAGGACGCCGACTGGCATTGGCAACGCCTGCAAGCCCTGGAGGAGCCAGAGCTGCTGCCTACGCGCTTGTACCTGCCGCCTGAGCAGCGGCGGTGATTTCAAAAATCATAGCCGCTCGTGGTGGGGGTTATTTGAGTTCAGGCCTAAAACACTCCTGAAAATGAGCTAAAACAAGGCTTTGATGCCGTCGAAATCCAGATTTTTGTTGATGTTGTGACAATTTTGTAGAAGTGTCTACAAAAATTATGTCAAATAGGCCTGATTTTCAGGATAAAAAAGGCCTGAACTCCAGTAAACATATCCACGAGCAGCTATCTTTTTTAAAGATGCTCGAAGGGCCGTCCGGCCGCATCAATCCAGCTTCACCTGCGCCTGGCGCACCACGGCCGCCCATTTCTGCCGGTCGGCCTTGACGGTGGCGCGGAACTGCTCGGGCGTCTCGATGCGCACCTGGTTGCCCATGCCTTCGAGCTTGGCGCGGATCTCCGGCATCTCCAGCACCTGGCGCACGGCGGCGCTCAGGCGGGCGACGGCGCGCGGGTCGGTGTTGCGGGGGCCGAACAGGCCGAACCAGATCGTGCTCTCGTAGCCCTTGAGCGGCGCCAGGCCGCTTTCGGCCAGCGTGGGAATCTCCGGCACCGCGCTCACGCGCTTGGCCGTGGTCACGCCCAGCAGGCGCACCTTGCCCGCCTTGTATTGCGCCAGGATGCTCTGCACCTGGTTCATGATGCAGCAGGTCTCGCCCTTGAGGACCGAGGTCATCGCCTCCGGCCCGCCCTTGTACGGCACATGCGTCATCTGCAGCCCCAGGCGCGCGGCGAACTCGGCAAACGCCAGATGCGTGCCGGTGCCGTTGCCGGTGGAGGCGTAGCTGTACTTGCCCGGGTTGGCGCGCACCAGGTCCACGAACTCGGCCAGCGTCTTGGCGCCGATCACCTCCGGATTGACGGTCAGCACATTGCTCACGTCGATCAGCGTGGCGATCGGCGTGAAGTCGGCTTCCACGTCGAACGGCAGGTTGGGGTACAGCGCCGCGTTGGCGCCGTGCGAGGCCGCCGTGCCCAGCGCCAGCGTGTAGCCGTCGGGCGCGGCGGCGGCCACGGCGCGGCTGGCGATGTTGCCGCCGGCGCCGGTCTTGTAGTCCACCACGACGGGCTGACCGAGCAGCCTGGACAGCGGCTCCTGGATCGCCCGGGCGACGATGTCCACGCCCGAGCCCGCCGAAAAGCCCAGCACGACGCTCACCGGCGACTGCGGCCAGGCCACCTGCGCGGACGCGCCCGCATGCGGCAGCCAGGCGGCGGCCAGGGACAGGGCGGCGGACAACAGACGGCGGCGCAGGGCGGATGGTTTCATGGCGGCGGCTCGCTTGGGGCGCACGGGGCGCAAAGGCCGGACTGTAACCGTGCGGCCTCTCGCGCGGGCCGCTTTACACGCGCTTGATGGGGCGCTGTTACCATGTGCCGCGCCCTCGTTGCAGGGCAGCGCGCTCCATGGCCGATACTCCCCCGCCCCTCGTCGAACTTCGCCACGTCAGCTTTGGCTACGGCGAGCGCCGCATCCTGGACGACGTGTCGTTCACGGTGCCGCGCGGCAGCCTCACGGCCATCATGGGCGCCTCGGGCGGCGGCAAGACGACGGTGCTGCGCCTCATCGGCGGGCAGTGGCGCGCCCAGTCGGGCGAGGTGCTGTTCGACGGGCAGGACGTGGGCCGCCAGTCCACGCCGGGCCTGTACGCGATGCGCCGGCGCATGGGCATGCTGTTCCAGTTTGGCGCGCTGTTCACCGATTCGTCGGTGTTCGACAACGTGGCCTTTCCGCTGCGCGAGCACACCGATCTGCCCGAGCGGCTGGTGCGCGACATCGTGCTGATGAAGCTGCAGGCCGTGGGCCTGCGCGGCGCGCGCGACCTGATGCCCAGCGAGATCTCCGGCGGCATGGCGCGGCGCGTCGCGCTGGCGCGCGCCATAGCGCTCGACCCGGAACTGGTGATGTACGACGAGCCCTTCGCGGGGCTGGACCCGATATCGCTGGGCACGGCGGCGCGGCTGATCCGTGAGCTTGGCGCCGCGCTGGGGCTGACCTCCATCCTCGTTTCGCATGATTTGTCGGAAACCTTTGCCATCGCCGATCAGGTGGTGATCCTGGCCAATGGCCGCGTGGCCGCGCAGGGCACGCCCGCCGAGGTGCGGGCCAGCACCGACCCTCTGGTGCGCCAGTTCGTCAACGCCCAGGCCGAGGGGCCGGTGCATTTTCACTACCCGGCGCCTGCGGTGGCGGTGGACTTCGGGGTGGACGGCCGATGATGGACGCCATTGCCCGCCTGGGGAGCGCCACGCGCGAGGCGGTGGCCCGCCTGGGACATGCCACGCGGCTGCTGCTCAGGCTGGCGGCGCTCCTGCCCGCGTGCTTCAGGCGCCCGGGCCTGGTGCGTGACCAGTTGCACTTTCTGGGCAACTATTCGTTGGCGATCATCGTCGTCTCGGGGCTGTTCGTCGGCTTCGTGCTGGGCCTGCAGGGCTACTACACCTTGCAGCGCTACGGCTCGTCCGAGGCGCTGGGGCTGATGGTGGCGCTGTCGCTGGTGCGCGAGCTGGGGCCGGTGGTCTCGGCCCTGCTGTTCATCGGCCGCGCGGGCACCTCGCTGACGGCCGAGATCGGGCTCATGAAGGCCGGTGAGCAGCTCTCGGCCATGGAAATGATGGCCGTCGATCCGGTGCGCCGCGTGCTCGCGCCGCGCTTCTGGGCGGGGGTGATCGCGCTGCCGGTGCTCTCGGCGGTGTTTTCAGCGGTGGGCGTGATCGGCGGCTGGATGGTCGGCGTGCTGCTCATCGGCGTGGACGGCGGCGCGTTCTGGAGCCAGATGCAAGGCGGCGTGGACTGGTGGCACGACGTGGGCAACGGCGTGATCAAGAGTGTGGTGTTCGCCGTCACCGCGACCTTCGTGGCGCTGTACCAGGGCTACGAGGCCCAGCCGACGCCCGAGGGCGTCTCGCGCGCCACCACGCAGACGGTGGTCATGGCCTCGCTGCTGGTGCTGGGGCTGGACTTCGTGCTGACCACGATGATGTTTTCGATTTGACGGCGGAAAGGGCAAACACATGCAGCGCAGCAAGAATGACATCTGGGTGGGGCTGTTTGTGCTCGTCGGCGTGCTGGCGGTGCTGTTCCTGGCCTTGCAGTCGGCCAATCTGCTGTCGGTCAACT
>DAIOSZ010000062.1:0-6715 GCA_036752305.1 Burkholderiaceae bacterium | reverse complement strand
CGACAATATCGGCGGGCTCAAGCCCAAGGCAGCGGTCAAGAGCGCGGGCGTGGTGGTCGGGCGCGTGGAGGCGATCGGCTTTGACGACAAGACGTTCCAGGCCAGCGTGCGCATGGCGCTGGACAGCCGCTATGCCTTTCCCAAGGACAGCTCGCTGAAGATTCTCACCGCCGGCCTGCTGGGCGAGCAATACATCGGCATCGAAGCCGGCGCCGATGCCAAGAATCTCGCGGCGGGCGATACCATTTCGAACACACAGTCGGCCGTGGTGCTGGAAAATCTGATCAGCCAGTTCATCTACAGCAAGGCCGCCGATGGATCGGGCAAGGCGGGCGAGAACAAGCCCTGACGGGTTGGGAGGAAACACATCATGACAAAGCCGTCGATACCCCGGATGTTCGCGGGCGGCGCGTCGCGGCTGTTGCTGCTGGCGCTGCTGGCCGCGCTGCTGGCCGGCTGCGCCAGCCAGGGGCCGCGCAATCCACGCGACCCGTTCGAGCGCTACAACCGCAGCATGTCGCGCTTCAACGAAGACGTGGACCGCGTGTTGCTGAAACCGGCCGCTACGGCCTACGCGCAGGTTGTTCCCGACATGGTGCGCACAGGGGTGCGCAACTTCTTCGCCAATCTGGCCGACCTGTGGACCGCGATCAACGGGGGCCTGCAGCTCAAGCCCCAGGTGGCGCTGGACAGCCTGGCGCGCTTTGGCGTCAACAGCACCTTCGGCCTGGGCGGCCTGATCGACGTGGCCGACTCGATGCGCATCGACCGCCACCGCGAGGACCTGGGCCAGACGCTGGGTCATTGGGGCGTGCCGTCCGGCCCCTACCTGGTGCTGCCCATCCTCGGGCCATCCACGGTGCGCGACACGGCCGCGCTGTTCGTGGAGCGGCCCAGCGGCATGGTGGCCTACATCGACAACGAACACAACCGCATCGGCCTGCAGGTGCTGATGGCGCTGGAAATCCGCGCCAACCTGCTGCGCGCCGACTCCGTGCTCGACGGCGCCGCGCTGGACAAGTACAGCTTCACGCGTGACGCCTTCCTGCAGCGTCGCCGCAGCCTGATCCTGGACGGCGAGGACGACGAGCCCCCGCCCGATCCCACCACCGACAAGAAATAATGCCGGCTTTGCCCGCCCACCGTCATTTCCCGTCAGCCAGTACCGGCATCGCCGCGTTAAGGCATGCGCACCCGGGGGCACAGACCCTCGGCAGAAAGGCCCAGCAGATGATCAACCGCCGTTCCTGGATTTCCCGTCTCGCCACGTCCGCCGTGGTCGCCGCCACCGGGCTGGCCTTCGCCAGCCTGCCCGCGCGGGCGGCGGACGAGGCGCCCGACCAGTTCATCGGACGCCTGTCCACCGATACGCTGGACGCCATCAAGTCCGACAAAGGCATCGCCGCCGGCGACATGAGCCGCGTGATCGCGCTGGTGGACAGCAAGATCATGCCCAACGTCAACTTCGCGCGCATGACCGCCGCCGCCGTCGGCCCCGCCTGGCGCCAGGCCACGCCGGAGCAGCAAAAGCGCCTGCAGGACGAATTCAAGACCCTGCTGGTGCGCACCTACGCCGGCGCGCTGGCGCAGGTGACCGACCAATCGATCACCGTCAAGCCGCTGCGCGCGCAGCCAGGCGACGCCGAGGTGCTGGTGCGCACCGAAGTCAAGGGCAAGGGCGACCCGATCCAGCTCGACTACCGGCTTGAAAAAACCCCTGGCCAAGGCTCGGGCTGGAAGATCTACAACCTCAACGTGCTGGGCGTCTGGCTGGTCGAGACCTACCGCAGCCAGTTCGCGGAGCAGATCAATGCCAAGGGCATCGACGGGCTGATCGCCGCGCTGGCTGATCGCAACGCCAAGTCGGCGCCCAAGAAGAGCTGATCGCCGCGCGCCTCATGACGGTGCTCACGCTGCCCGCCACGCTCACGCAGGTCCAGGCCCGCGAGGTTCTGGGCCGATTGGGCACGGCGGCGCGCGCGGCGGACGGCGGCGTGACGGTGGACGCCGGCGCGCTGGCGCGCTTCGATTCATCGGCGCTGGCGGTGCTGCTGGACCTGCGCCGGGACGCCGGGCGCGTCGGTCGGGGGTTCGCCATTCAGGGCATGCCGGCCCCGTTGGCGAATCTGGCGCATCTGTATGGGGTGGACGAATTGCTGGGCGTGGATGCCATAGAGGGCAAACCCTAATCCTCAGCGGCTAAAATCGCGGGTCGCCTCTATGCCCGCCATCTCGTTTCAATCGGTTTCCAAGACCTATCCCGCTTCCAAGGGTGGCTCGGGCACGCCGCTGAAGGCGCTGGACGGCGTCAATTTCAACATCGAGCGTGGCGAATTTTTTGGCCTGCTGGGTCCCAATGGCGCCGGGAAGACCACCCTCATCAGCATTCTCGCGGGTCTGGCGCGTGCCAGCAGCGGGCATGTGGCGGTGCTTGGGCACGATGTGCAGGCGGACTACGCCAACGCCCGGCGGCAGCTCGGCGTGGTGCCGCAGGAACTCGTTTTCGACCCCTTCTTCACGGTGCGCGAGGCGCTGCGCATCCAGTCGGGCTACTTCGGCATCCGCTCCAACGACGCCTGGATCGACGAACTGCTGGACAACCTCGGCCTGGCCGACAAGGCTGGCTCCAACATGCGGCAATTGTCGGGTGGCATGAAGCGGCGCGTGCTGGTGGCGCAGGCGCTGGTGCACCGGCCCCCGGTGATCGTGCTCGACGAGCCCACCGCGGGCGTGGACGTGGAACTGCGCCAGACCCTCTGGCAGTTCATCGCGCGGCTCAACCGCGAAGGACATACGGTGCTGCTCACCACGCACTACCTGGAAGAGGCCGAGGCGCTGTGCGGGCGCATCGCCATGCTCAAGAAGGGGCAGGTGGTGGCGTTGGCGCAGACCTCGGAACTGCTCAAGAACGCGTCGAGCAACGTGCTGCGCTTCAAGATCGACGGGCAACTGCCGCCGCTCCTGGAGGCGAAGGCGCGCGTGACCGGGCGCATCGTGCAATTTCCGGCGCACGACGCGGCCGAGATCGAGCACTACCTGGCGGCGGTCCGCCAGGCCGGCGTGGCCGCGCAGGACGTGGAGATACGCAAGGCCGACCTGGAAGACGTGTTCCTGGACGTGATGCAGGCGGAAGGCGTGGGCCCATGAACGGCTGGCAAACCCTGCTCTACAAAGAGGTGCTGCGCTTTTGGAAGGTCTCGTTCCAGACCATCGCCGCGCCGGTGCTCACGGCGGTGCTGTATCTGATGATCTTCGGCCATGTGCTGGAGGATCACGTCAAGGTCTACGACCGCGTGAGTTACACCGCGTTCCTGGTGCCGGGGCTGGTGATGATGAGCGTGCTGCAAAACGCGTTTGCCAACTCCTCGTCGAGCCTGATCCAGAGCAAGATCATGGGCAACCTGGTGTTTCTGCTGCTCACGCCCTTGTCGCACTGGGCCTGGTTCGTCGCCTATGTGGGCTCGTCGATCGCGCGCGGGTTGATCGTCGGCCTGGGCGTGTTCATCGTGACCGCGTGGTTTGCCAAGCCCGGCTTCGTGGCGCCGCTGTGGATTCTCGCGTTCGCCTTCCTCGGCTCGGCGCTGCTGGGCGCGCTGGGGCTGATTGCGGGTCTGTGGGCGGAAAAGTTCGACCAGCTCGCGGCGTTTCAGAACTTCATCATCATGCCCATGACCTTTCTCTCGGGCGTGTTCTATTCCATCCACTCGCTGCCGGCGTTCTGGCAGGGGGTGAGTCACCTGAATCCGTTTTTCTACATGATCGACGGCTTTCGCTACGGCTTCTTCGGCGTGAGCGATGCGTCGCCCTGGCTCAGCCTGGGCATCGTCTCGATCGCGCTTTTGCTGGTCAGCGGCATAGCCGTGCACCTGCTCAAGAGCGGCTACAAGCTGCGCACTTGAGGCATTTCTTTCCCGCGCCATGAACGCAGCACAACTTCAAGCCCTCATCGCGGCCGGCCTCGCCTGCGAGCACATTCAGGTGGACGGCGATGGCCGCCACTGGAGCGCCGTGATCGTCTCGCCCGAATTCGAGGGCAAGCGCCCCATCGCGCGCCACCAGCGCGTGTACGCCACGCTTGGCCAAAAAATGCACACCGACGAGGTCCACGCCCTGTCGATGAAGACCTACACGCCGGCCGAATGGGCCGCGCTTGGCTCGCGGGGGTAGCTCATGGACAAGTTGCTGATCCGCGGCGGACGACGCCTGGCGGGTGAATTGCCCGTCTCCGGCGCCAAGAACGCCGCGCTGCCGGAAATCTGCGCCGCGCTGCTGACTGCCGAGCCGGTGCTGCTGGCCAATGTGCCGCGCCTGCAAGACGTGAGCACGATGCAGCGCCTGCTGCAAAACATGGGCGTGACCGCCGCGCGCGAGACCGACGGCGGCCTGCGGCTGGTGGCCGGTTCGCTGCAAAAGCCCGAGGCGCCCTACGACCTGGTCAAGACGATGCGCGCCTCAATCCTGGCGCTGGGCCCGCTGCTGGCGCGCCATGGGCGCGCGCATGTCTCGCTGCCTGGTGGCTGCGCCATCGGCTCGCGGCCGGTGGATCAGCACATCAAGGGCCTGCAGGCGATGGGGGCGGAGATCAGCGTGGCGCATGGCTACATCGAGGCGCGCCTGCCAACAGGCCGCTCGCGCCTGAAGGGGGCCCGCATCGCCACCGACATGGTCACCGTGACCGGCACCGAGAACCTGCTGATGGCCGCCACGCTGGCCGAAGGCGAAACGGTGCTGGAAAACGCGGCGCAGGAACCCGAGATCACCGACCTGGCCGAGCTGCTGATCGCCATGGGCGCGAGGATCGAGGGCCACGGCACCAGCCGCATCACGGTGCAGGGCGTGGCCGATCTGCATGGCGCGGCGCATGCCGTCGTTCCCGACCGGATCGAGGCGGGCACCTTTCTCTGCGCGGTCACCGCCACCGGCGGTGACGTGCTGCTGCGCGGCGCGCGCGCCGATCATCTGGAGGCGGTGATCGAAAAACTTCGCGACGCGGGCGCCCACATCACCGACCTGCCGGGCCAGGGCCTGCGCGTGCAGGCTCGCGCGCCGGCCTGGGAGACCATGCGCGCGCAAAGCGTCCGCACGCACGAGTACCCGGGGTTTCCCACCGACATGCAGGCGCAGTTCATGGCGCTCAATTGCGTCTCGCGCGGCAGCTCGATGGTCACCGAGAACATCTTCGAAAACCGCTTCATGCACGTCAACGAGCTGGTGCGCCTGGGCGCGAACATCCAGATCGACGGCAAGGTGGCGCTGGTCGAAGGCGTGCCGCAACTGTCGGGCGCCACGGTCATGGCGACCGATCTGCGCGCCTCGGCCAGCCTGGTGATTGCCGGGCTGGTGGCCGACGGTGACACCGAGGTCGAGCGCATCTACCACCTTGACCGCGGCTATGACCGCATGGACGACAAATTGCGCGGCATCGGCGCCGACGTGGAGCGCATCAAATGATCACGCTGGCTCTGTCCAAGGGCAGGATATTCGACGATTCGCTGCCGCTGCTCGCCGCCGCCGGCATCGAAGTGCTGGAAGACCCCGAGAAGTCGCGCAAGCTCATCCTGCCGACCAACCGGCCCGACGTGCGCGTGGTCCTGGTGCGCGCGACCGACGTGCCCACCTACGTCGAATACGGCGGCGCCGACCTGGGCGTGACCGGTAAGGACACGCTCATCGAGCACGGCGGCGCGGGCCTGTTCCAGCCGCTGGATCTGAACATCGCCAGGTGCCACATGAGCGTGGCCGCGCCCGACGGCTTTGACTACGCGCGCGCGGTGCGCCAGGGCTCGCGCCTGACGGTGGCCACCAAGTACACGACGATTGCGCGCGAGTTCTTCGCCGACAAGGGCGTGCACGTCGATCTGATCAAGCTCTACGGCAGCATGGAACTGGCGCCGCTGACCGGGCTGGCCGACGCCATCGTCGATCTGGTCAGCACCGGCAAGACGCTCAAGGCCAACCGGCTGGTCGAGGTCGAGCGCATCATGGACATTTCCGCGCGCCTGGTCGTCAACCAGGCGGCCTTCAAGCTCAAGCAGGCCGCGATACGGCCCTTGCTCGAAGCCTTCGCGCGAGCCGTGCCCCGCACAGAAAGCCCCGCATGACGCCCTCGGCCCGCCCCGTCCGCCTTTCGACCAGCCAGCCGGATTTCGAAACCCGGCTTCAGCAGTGCCTGCACTGGAGCGCGGAGCAGGACGAGGCCATCGAGCGGCGCGTCAAGGACATCCTGGCCGACGTGCGCGCGCGCGGCGATGCGGCGGTCCTGGAATACACCGCCCGCTTCGACGGGCTGCAGGCGCCGGGCATGACGCAACTGGAGCTGTCGGCCGGCGAGTTGCGGGCCGCGTTCGACCAGCTCCCCGCCGCGCAGCGTCAGGCGCTGGAACAGGCCGCCGCGCGCGTGCGCCGCTACCACCAGTGGCAAAGGCAGCAAGGCGGTGAAACGGCGACCTATCGCGACGAGGACGGCACGCTGCTGGGCCAGAAGATCACCCCGCTGGACCGCGTAGGCATCTACGTGCCCGGCGGCAAGGCAAGCTATCCCAGCAGCGTGCTGATGAACGCCATCCCCGCCCACGTGGCCGGCGTGGGCGAGATCGTCATGGTGGTGCCCACGCCCAGGGGCGAGAAGAACCCCCTGGTCCTGGCCGCCGCCCACGTGGCCGGTGTCACCCGGGCCTTCACCATCGGCGGCGCCCAGGCCGTGGGCGCGCTGGCC
>DAIOSZ010000061.1:1630-17191 GCA_036752305.1 Burkholderiaceae bacterium | reverse complement strand
GACGGGGACGCCATTCTTGCGCTGGGCGAGGCTTTTCGGCCCCGCGCGGGCACCGCATCGATTGTGGATTTGCGCGCAGTCGGCCTGCGCTCCATCAACGAGCGTACCGCTCTTCAGGTCTCGCTGGACGCCAGACGCAGGCTCAGCGAAAGCGCGTCGTATTCGCAGGCCGAGACCGGAGCGGCATTGCGTCAACGCATGTTCGCGCGGCACACGCTCGTGGTGTCGGTCGCGCGCTCGAACATGGTCTATGAAGGCCTGCAGTTGCTCAGTGCCACGCGTTGGCAGGTGATGGACGAGTGGATGGACGCGGAGCAGGCCTGCCGGGTGCGCGCGGGCGTCGAACGGGATCGACGTGACTACGGCGTCACACCTGGCCTGAACGGTTCTTACCTGGGTTTGACGGGCTTTGCCTCCTGCCGAGTTGGCAACCTTACCGTCGGCGGGCATTGGCGTGGCGGCATCGACCGTGCACGCACCTCCGAGCGGCCCGGAGGCGATCAACGAAAACAGGAACTGCGCGGCCTGGTTTCGATCCCATGGGGCGCTTGGCGCTGGGACGCGGAATGGGCCGGAGCCTCGTTACGCGACGCCAGCGGCTACAGCCCCCTGCTCGCCCAAGGGACCACGCGCGAACAACGCCGGCACTACATGCGCATAGAACTGACCCGCAAACTCTCCTCGGGCTGGGAGGCCTTCGCAACGGCGGAACGGGTAAAAAACCACAGCAACCTGGCCTTGTTTGAGAGCCAAGGCACGGCGTACTGGCTGGGGCTGCGCTGGCAGGGCCCGTAGCGCCCATTTTTTAGCATCAAATTGGCGAAATTCTATTGAAACACGACCACGAGCAGCTAGCTAATTTGTAGCTGTCTTGTCCGCATCAGGCCACCCCAGAGAGAAGTCCTCCGAAGTCTGCGTGAGGTTGGGGTTGTAGTAGGGGTCGTGGTCAAGCAACCCCTTCCAACGGGATTGCATGAAACGCACCTCGTCCTTGAAGCGCGCCTGCTTTTCCGGGGTGTCTTCATAGCCACGCGTGACCGACTCGTGGTGAATCAGCTGAGCAAAAGGCGTCCAAACGTTGCGATAGCCCGCCTGGTGCACGCGCAGGCAGAAATCCACGTCGTTGAACGCCACGGCAAGACCCTCGTCGAACCCGTGCACCTCCTCAAAGATGGATCGGCGCAACAACAGGCAGGCTGCCGTGACCGCCATGAAATCCTGCGCCAGTACGGCGCGCCCCATGTAGCCATGCGCGCCGCGCGGCAAGTATTTGTGCGCGTGGCCCGCGACACCACACACCAGGATCACGCCTCCGTGCTGCAAGCGCCCATCTGGATACCACAGGCGTGCCCCCACACAACCGACCCCAGGCTCCAGCGCTGGGCCCAGCATTTCGTGCAGCCAGTCCTCATCCACGGCTTCAATATCGTTGTTCATGAACAACAGAAATTCGCCTCGCGCAGCCTGCCGCACGGCATGGTTGTTGATGGCCGAGAAGTTGAAGGCGCTGTCATCGCGCAGCACGCGCACCGTACCCTGGGCTTGCAGCATGGCCAGGTACGCGATGGTTTCAGGATCGTCGCTGGCGTTGTCCACCACCACGACCTCGTGGCGCTTGTATCGTGTGCGCCCGAGGCTCTCGATGCACTGACGCAGCAGCGCGAGCCCATTGCGGGTCGGAATGATGATGGAGACCAGCGGCGCGTCCGGGCCCTCTGGCACCGCATATCGGACCCGGTACATGCCCGCCGCCTCCGGGGCCTCCAGAACCTCGCCCGGCACCTGTCGGCGCTCCAGGTGCCCCTTCAAGGCCCGCTGCCCAGCCTCCCACGCATAGTTTTTGTTGCCAACCCCTCCGGCCGTGCTCTGCGGCGTAACACGCCAGTGGTACAGGATGTGCGGAATATGCACCACGGCCTCGGCAGGAACGGCATCCACGGCCCGTAGCGCGAGGTCGTAGTCTTGCGCGCCATTGAACCCTTGCCGTATTCCACCCAGTCGGCTCAAGAGCTCGTTCTGATAGACGGCGAAATGGCACATGTAGTTGTGTCCACGAATCAAGCCAAGATTGAAGTCAGACTTGAAATACGGATCGATTCGAACGCCCTGGGCATCCAGTTTGTCCTCGTCTGAATAGAAAACGCGGGCCTGGGGCGCTTTGACCATCGCCTCCGCCACATACAACAAGGCATGTGCTCGCAAGACGTCGTCGTGATCGAGAAACCCGATCCACCCCCCCGTGGCCATGCCAATGGCATCGTTGGTGGCCTGGGCGATGTGGCCGTTCGTCTCCCGGTGCATGACGCGCACGCGCGGGTCGGCGGCCGCGGCCGCATCCAATACCTCGCGAACATGCGCAGCGGTCGACGCGTCGTTGCAAATGCACAGCTCCCAGCCGGGATAGATCTGATCGCGCACAGAGGCGATGGCCGCCTCCAAGTGCTCCCTCGCCGGGTTGTAGACCGGCATCACGATTGAAAACTGCGGCAAGGTCCGAAGCGCACGGGCACGCTGGCGCAGTTGATCGATACGGGCAGTTGACAGCGTATCGTAGGCCTCCACCCAAGCCCGATAGGAGCGGTCTGGCTCGACCACTGGCGCGGGGAGCGGCTCATCCGGCCGAGCCGTCATCAATCCCTGCGGTTGCAGAGCCTCTGGTTCTTGTGAAACAGATTCAGAGGCCGCCGCGGGCGCAGGACGCGGCGCGGACCCTCCTCCCCGCAGCGCGGACCACATGCGCCGCATGCGTTCGGTATAGCGCCAGGTCTTGCTGCCCCGTATCCGTTGCAGCTCATCCGTCAAGACCTTGGCCTCGTCCCGGATCTGGCGGGTATCGGCTTCCAACTGACGCTGGCAGGCACGGTGTTCAGCGAGTGTCTGCTCAAGCTGACTGCGCTCTTGAACATGCTGCGCTTCTCGCGCCGCCACGTGCTGCTCCAAGCCTTGCGCGTGCGCCTCGACCCGGCGCGCGTGTTCGCGCACAGCGGCATTGTCAAAGGCAACCCCCCGCAGCTTGGACAACGCGTCGTCTCGCGCCACCATTGCCAAGTGATGCGCTTGCTTGAAGCGGTGCGCGTCGGTACGCAATTGATTCAGGTCGTGCTGCAAGGTCTCGACCGTTGCGCGGGCTTCGCGAAATTGGGCTTCCTGCTGGCTCAGCTTGCGTTCTCGGCGCTTGTAGTCGCGCCAAGCCAGTGCGCGAGGGATCAATTCGCGGAAACTGCGTTCACTCCAGCGCGTGCCCCACTTTTCGAACACACGCCCGGTCGCTGCCTGTGCACGCTCGGCATCAATTTCCACGCCCATTCCCGAGCCAGCAGCCACACGGTACGCCGCCGACACGCCAGGCACGAAAACCAGTGGACCACCGCGTTCAACCTGGAGCCAGAAATCCCAGTCCTCATAAATGTCAAACGCCTCGTCGAAGCTTGCCCCTTCGTCGAGCGCCCGCCGACGAAACAAGACGCTGTGAATGGGCAGGAAGTTGCCGTAGCGCAGCTCATCGGGGGCATACGCGGTATCGAACACCAAACCCGTGGGCTTGCCATCCTCGTCTACACATTCGATGGCCGTATGCGCGGCAATTGCCGCCGGCCTGCCATTCAACGCCCTGACAAGTTTGTGTATGTGATCGGGATACAGCCAATCGTCGTCGTCGAGAAAGACCAGGTATTCGCCGCGAGCGGCCTCCAGGCCCAGATTGGCAGCCGCGGAACGGCCGAGGGCAGCGCCGCGCTCGACATACCGCAGGCGCCCAGCCGGCCATGCGCCGACCTCAAGTGGTGGTCCGCTGGCGTTGACCAGCACCAACTCCCAATTTGCATAGGTTTGCGCCTGCAGCGATGCCAGCGCGCGCGCCAAGGTCGGTCGACCAATGCTGCGCACGATCACGCTGACCAACGGCAGCTGCGCCGCGTCGCTCTCGTGACCACGGGCAATCAAACGCGAAGCTTCGGACTCGCGCAAGCGGTAGGCCCCCGCCGCCAAATCGCTGGCATCGTGTAGCTCAAAGGCTTCGGCGTACTTCACGTCGCGATTGAGCGTGAGGGAGCGAAAGCGGTTGAGTGCCGCGACGTAGTCGGGATACGGGAGATGCTCGTTCTGGCTCCTGAAGGTCTGCATGGCGGACAGTTTGGCGTCCCAGACAGGGGTAACGTCCAACAGCAGGTTGGGGCGCAATGCGCTGCTGATTTCCATCCAGCACACCCTGCACGCACCTCCTACACGCCGGACGGCTTCCGCTGCCGCCATGGCAGCGGCACGGTGGTCGGGGTGAGCCTCCCAGAGCGACGGCGCGTAGACCAGATCGGCATGCTGCCGACGCACCTCGTGCATCATGCGCTCCACCAGTTCTTCGCCGTAAACCACTCCGCGGTCGGGCAAGTGCCAGCATTGCGGCGCCTCAATCCCCAATAGCTGGGCTGCCAGGGCGCTCTCCGCCAGGCGCCCGTTGCCAGCGCCCGAAGTCGGTTGTGCGCCATGCCATCCCGCTTCGCCCTCCGTCAACAACACCACGTGCACGGACACCCCGGCACGGGCGTGCAAGGCCAGCGCGCCGCCGCAGCCGAAGACCTCATCGTCGGGATGCGGCGCAAACACGACAACCGCCGAGGCCTCTGGCAGCGGACTTGCGTGGTAGGGAAGGATGTCGTGTTCCGACGGTGCGGTGCCGTTCATCGCTGTTTTTTCGGGCTACTGGGTCAATGGGCCAGATTGTCGCTGTCGACGGTCGAGGTGATCACATCAAGGACAGTGGTCACCCAAGCGCTGGCCACATGGCGCACCTGACGGTGCGTCAGCACATCGTCGCGAGCGGCTCGGAGCAGGCGTTCGCGCAGGCTTTCGTCTTTCGCCATTCGCTGAAGCTGGGCGAACCAATCATCGGTTTGTTCAGTGGCCAGCAATCCATTGACATTCTCCCGAACCGTCTCACGATAGGCTTGGTGCGCACTGTAGATGCCGGGACAGCCAAGCATGGTGTAGTCGAGATATTTCAAATCGGATTTGGCTCGGGTAAATGGTGTGTCGCGCAAAGGGGCGATGGCCATGTCCCATCGACAATTGGCGGCCCACCACCGGATGAAATCCGGGTAGTGCGCGCCGTCCGGTGGTGCCAGCACGCGCGTATGCGCCTGGGGGAACAAGGCCTTCAATTCTGCCCGCGCGCCCACGCCGACCAGATCGAGTGTCCATTTCCCCGCTTGCCGGCCCAGGAACCTGCGCAAGGGCTCCAGCACCATCCGCATGTCGTCCAGATGGGTAAACGTGCCCATGTATCCGAGCGTGCGTTTGTCAGCGTCGCCCTCGGGACGTTGCCCCGAGAACAGGTCGGGGTCGACGCCATTCCTGATCACGCGAACATTGGGGTTGTAGTGCCCAGCACGGCGCGCCAGCGGCTCAGTGGTGACCACGACACAATCAGCGCCGCGACTCAAGCGGCGCACTTGGTCAACCGGGTAGGCGCTGTCGCCTTCCGCATCCAGGCGATACAGGTCATCGTCAAGCGCATGGATGAGCGCAAAGCCTTGGCGCGCCTTTTGTTCGAATAAAAAATCAATGGCCCCCGCGTACCCCCAGCCATGCCAAAGCCGGTCAACGATGACAACCTGGGTGCCATCGTCCATCGGCACGTCACGGCCCGCGCTGACTTCGATGGCATCACGAAAAACTTCATGCGCCAAGGGATGCAGCAAGCGGATGTATGCGGAACCGTGTGGGTTTCCATAGACATCGTGCTCATAGAGCACGTGCACGCGCGGCTTCGCGACCCGCTCGTCAATCGGCAAAGATGGCATCGAGCATCCGGCTCGCGGGGGCTTCAGGGTAGAAGTACGGCATGTCCAGCATCGCCTGGCGCGCGAGGCGCTCGCGCAGCGATGCGTCGTCGACGAGTCGGCAAGCCGCAGCCAACCGTGCCTGGGCGTCGCGCGTATCGACCAGCAAGGCGTTGACTTCGTGCCGCGCAAAGCTGTCCGCTCCGCCTTCTCGCGGGACGATCACCGCCACCGCACACGCCATGGCCTCCATCGCCGTCAGCCCCATCGCCTGGTAGTGCGAGAAATCAAGAAACACATCGCACTGCATCAGCAAAACGGCAACCTGCTCGGCGCTGAGCCGACCCCACAGGTTAAACGGGAAGTCCAAGGTGCAACCGGTGCTCATGAGATCGGCCGCGTCGGCTCCGAATATCTCGAAGCGCACACGCTCGCCGTAGCGCAAGAACAGTTCGCGCAGGGACTCCAGCGTTTCCACGGGACCACGGCGATCACAGGATGGGCGAACCATTGCCGCAATGCGAACGGCACCCGGAGCCGCTTCCAACCGCTCTTGCACACTCAGCGGGCGCGCCACGTGCGTATCGACGTCGAAAGACGCCCCTATGACCGTCGACTCCACGCCTTCCCGCTCAAAAAGCACCCGCCGGTTCCAGTCCGTCTTCGTGCAGATGCGCATATTGGAAAGCGGCACATGGTAGCTTTCTCGTGCGATGCGCGCCTCGCGGCTGCCTTCGGGAAAGAACCAAGGCTCATAGTCCTGCACGTAGTAGGCCTTGCGAATCTCTTGCCCGAGACTGTGCATCCAGGCTACGGTGTGGTTGGCGGTCGCGACGATCGCGTCGAATCCGCTGGCTGCCGTGGGGAGATCACCCTCATCATCGATGTAGTGCACGGGGATATTGAGTCCCGGATAGGCGGCTTCAAACTGCGGACGACAACGCGTGAGATTGACGAGGCAGGCGTCCACGCCAAATGCCCTCATGGCCCGCGCCTCGGATATCACCACGTTGCCTCCCCCGCCCGCGTGGATGACCGGCAGAATGAAGAGCACGCGGCGGCCTTCGTGCTGTTCCCGCGCACGCTCGGTGACCGACGCCCGGTCAACTATCACAGCCGCCCGTGCGCGCAGCCCTTCCAGTACCCGGTCGCCGGCGCAGTAGCGAACGCCCTGGTCGATGATGTCCTGTCCGTGCAGTTCCGCCAGCATCGCGCCGGCCCGCTCACCCAATATCTTGCGGCGCTCATGAGAGTAGCTCTTGGATTGGGCATGAAAAACGTAGGCGTTATCGGCTAGCCGGAGACGCCACCCCGCTTTTCTCGCACGCAACGCATAGTCGTTCTCTTCACCGTAGCCCGCGCCGAAATGGGTTTCGTCGAAATAACCCACCGCATCGATCATGCTGCGCCGCAGAAGCATGCAAAAGCCATTGAGAAACGGCATTTCGGGATAAAGCGGCGCTGTCCGGCGCGCCAATTCACGAGAGAAGCTTTCAGGCGTCCAGCCATCGGGCAACGGGTTGATCGCCCAGTCCCCTCCTTCCGACACCTTGGGCACGGACTGCCAAGAAGCCGTGTTCGACAACGGGCCGACCATGCCCGCTCCATCGTCCAGCGCGAGCACGCGCCACATTCTCTCCACCCAATCTGGCGTGACAATGGTGTCGCTGTTGAGAAGGATCAAGAATTCACCTCGGGCAGCCCGCATGCCCTGATTTGCCGCGAAGGTATATCCTCGCGCCTGATCGTTGCGCACATGGACCGCACCTTGCGTTGCCGCGAACCCGGCAACGTAGGCTGCGGCAGGTTCCGCGCTCCCGTCATCGACGAGCACGATCTCATAGGGTGGTGCGGTCCACTGCAAAACCGACTCCAAGCATCGCTTGACGTCGTCTGGTGCGTTGTGAACGCAGACGACAACGCTGACCAAGCCAGCGCGTGTACTTGGAACCACCGTCAAAGCGACACCGTCACCAGCAGGCGCGGGGCGTACGACGGTTCCGCGAAAGTCTTCATGCTTCCCATCCGCCGGATACAACGACCGGCTGCGCACGATCCGCCAAGTCTGAGCCAAGCCCTGGCGCCTCGCAACACCAAAGGTCGCAGCGATCAGCGACCAAAGGCCTTTTAGCCCGCCGCCATGCCGCTCAAGATGAGAGCCTATTTGACGGAACAATCCCCCCAGCAGCTTCATCGTGAGCAAGGCCGAACGCAGAGGCTTGGTGAGGCGCCAGGACTTGGAGGCGAAAACTCGTTGCAGTTCGGCCTCAAGGTCGCGCACCTTGTCTTGTGTGTGTACCAGTTCGCTGCGCGCTTCAGCGAGTGAGGTTTGGGAGGCTTGCAGTTGAGCCCGCAGCTCCATGACCGCTGCCTCTTGTTGCAAGCGTCGCGCCTCGCCTTGCTGACGATTTTCAAAAATGCGCCGGTCTTTGTCACGGAGAAAATAGTGAAAATCTAATAGCGGGCGCATCGCAAAATGAAAGAAGCCTTCAGGGAAGGCTTCTTCGATTCTAGCGTCTAAGGACTCGTGGCGTAATGCCACTCATCCGGCATCAGGCGCTCCCCGGCGTTGGGCCGTGGCCTTACTGCAGTTTGCAACTCGTTCCTGAGCAATCATAGAACGGAGCCGGGAACGTGACGATCGGACCGTTGTCGATGCGGTAGGCACCATAGACCTTGGTCTTCATGGTCTTGAGGTCCGTTTCCGAGAACTCGCCCGCCAGCAGGGGAACGGTGACACCACCCGCAGTGAACGGAACGCGCTTTTGAATCGCGTTGTTGTCACCCAGCATACTCAGGATGGAAAACTGCTCCCAAGTTCCGGCCTGATTCTTCGTAAAGACGGTGGGCGTCACCGTCCAGCCGAAGGCCGTTACCTCAGCCCCCAACCAGAACGTCACCACCTGTCCGGCCACAGCGTTGGCGGGCGTGAATTTGGCAGACAGCGTCACCTTGCCATCCGCAGCGACGTTGGCGACGCCAGCGAGCGTGGTCGCGGCGCCAGGCGCCGCTTTCACGGTCAAAACTGTGCTGCCTTTTTCTCCACCCGTCCCGGTACAGGAAACCGTGAGTTGAGCAGTTGCCTCGCTTGCGGTCAACGTCGGAGCCACGCCACTAACCAGGGTTCCATTGATGGAAGGCGCGGCCACCGAACCGGAACCCGTGGACGTCGCTGTACAGCTAGCCAGCGTCGCACTGGAAGCCAGTGAATAACTGGCGCCAGAACTCACCTCGGTGGAAAAACCGAACAGAGTCAGCGGGGTGGAGGTCGTCGGCGTCGTGGGAGTAGTCGGTGTGGTAGGAGTCGTGGGCGTGGTCGGCGTGGTCGTGGCACCGCAATAGACGCCCCCCAAACCGTCGCAATCGCCCGATCCGCCCGCCCAGTTCCGCTGAACTCGCCAGGCTTCGTAGGCGGCCGCATCCTTGACGTTGTAGTTCACAGTCAAGGATAGAAAGTCAAAGTCGATCGACTGCGTCTTGACGGTCAGATAGACAATCTTCGGAGTCGTCAGCGCGGGCAGTTGATCAACCGGTGTGGCAGTCGGTGATTGGCCGTTGTAGTTGTACGGATACAGCGTAGGCGTGTAGCTCTCATCGTGGCAGGTGGTGCCATTGCTGTCACAAGCGCCGAAGAACGCGACCAAATTGGCCGCTTCGGCGCGCCAAGTCACGAGATTCACTCCAGGTGGAACGAGCACTTTCAGACGCACACTGCTCCCAGCCCCCAGATAGTCAATTGACAACGGAAACGCTAACCCCGCCGTGCCCGTGCGCGGGTCAAAGTGCATGTTGGATATGTTGAATTGACCTGCACGCAGTGTCACAAAAGCACTGTAAGGGTCGGGCAACAGATCGTCGACGGTGTAGCTGACCGTTTGGGCTGACGCCGCGCCCGCTAGCCCGAAAACAGCCGCTGCCGCAACGAGAAAGCGCTTGAAAGAGAACATTGGAGACACTCCCTGGGAAAGACTTATGGAAACTCTGCTTCAACTGTAGGAGTTTGCCTACAAAAAGAAGAAAGCCCAAGTCCTTTTCAGGACTCGGGCTTTAGTCAGCCAGTGGCTTGAATTACGGACGACCGAAGACGGAAGTCGTGGAGTTCATGCCCACGCCAGACTGCGCGTAGTAGTGCGTCCAACCCGAAGCCGGCACGCCGTTGGCGGCGGTCCAGTTTGCACCAAAGCGGTCAACACCAGCGCGGGGAACCAGATTCATACGGAACCAGCCGCTGGACGGATCCCACGTGGAGGTGCCGGTCAGTGCTTCGTAGTTCACTTCGTGGATCAGATAGCTACCAGCCACCACGGACACCGAGCAGGGAGACACAATACACACGTCGGTCACCAGAGCCGGTGCAGAGCGCTCTTGCGTGTCCCACAGAGCCACGTTGTACTGCACTTCACCGTTCTGTTCGAACGGGGGCGAGTAGTTCACCAGCGTGCTGGAAGCACGGTTGGCATAACGGTCAGCCGGGTTCATGTAGCGATACTTCGTGGAGAAGGTCACTTCAAAACCAGTGGAGCCCTTGGCGTAGAAGTTGAACAGGTTGGTCGTGCTCAACGCACCGCTGATGTCGGTCACGGTATCGCCAGCCAGGGAGAAGTTCTCACCGATCAGCGTCTCGGCACCCACCGTCACGTCAAACGTGGGGTTGGTGATCGTGAAGGTAGACACACCGGCGGTACGCTGGTTCACACCTTCGCGCAGAGCGGCCATGGAGGCACGCACGCGGTCGGTCGCGGAAGCGATGGTGATGTCACCTTTCAGGCGAACGCGGTCGGCGTGATCTTGACCACCGCGGGCAGCGCCGTCGTTGGTGATGTTGTTGCCGGCGGCGTTGAGCGCGCCTTTGTTCGTGTCGAACACGCGGATGAGCTGGTGCTTGCTCATGCCCTGGGCGATCACCACGTTGGGAGCGCCAGAGGCCAGTCCCGTCACCGTGCCGCCAACAGCGTAGGCGCCAACCACTTCAACGTGACCTTGCGCGCAAGTGTCAGCAGCAGGCTGCGTGCGGGGCAGAACCATCGGGGAGGTGAAGCCGCCAGTGATTTGCGACGCAAACTGGACGGTACCGTCCGAACGGCGGGAAGCCAGAATGGAGTCGTCATCCGACCAGATTTCCGGCTGACCGGCGGGGTTCAGGCGCACATCGACGTAGGCCACGTCGCCAGGGGGCAGATACAGAATCAAGTCTTTGCATTCGTCAGAATGCTTCTTCGAACGGAACACCAGCTTGGCTTTGACGGCGTCCGTCATGCTGGGGTTGACCACCGTCACGCGGGTGGAGTTGTAGTCCGTGGCACGCGCGATGTACATGTCACCGAGAAGAACCTGACCGGTCGTGTTCTCAGAGATACGGACCGCATGGGCACTGCCACTGAACATGGCGCCCACTGCGAGAGCAGCAGACATCGCCGCAATCAGGGGTTTCTTTTTAAGCATCAAAGATTCTCCGTTAAAAAAACAAAACTCTCGGTTGAAAGAGACACTCCACAGAGCGTGGTGAGGCATCTTACCGAAACGACCCAACAGGTGCAACTTTTGTAGCGCGCCCACCACACTTTCGCGCAACGGCCCGCTTCATAAGTGCCACACTTACCGCGCCAACGACACTGTAGACCAGTGACAATCCGCACACGCTACGCCGTTCGACCTGAGCATTATCACTCAAGGCCGCACGCAAAATGCCGCGATGCGTGCGAATGTGACCGCCATCACGTTCAAGCGTTGCTGTGGAGCGACATCAGGCCGCCGATCCATGCCTAGGCCACCATCAAGGCCTTGAGCACGGGCAATTGAGTGCTTTCAAACTCCGTCGCCTGGCGCTGCAGTTCGGCCAGATTGTCCTCGTTGGATTCGATGGCTTTGCCATCCTTGACAATCCGCTGCCGTTGTGTGAGCAGCAAGTTCCATACGTATTTTGCCCAGTCTTCCGGCCGGCGATGACCTTCGCTCCGGGCCAGTAGAAATAGCTGCGCAAAACGGCTCACCTGCAGCCCGCCCCCGGTCACGGGGCTTGCGAGATAGGCAATGTCTCCGCTGGAGCGCGACAGCCGCATCAAGTGTGCGTTGAGCTTGTCGGTCTGCCGCCGGCCCTGTGAGGCTAGCCCATCCTCCAATGCCGCGCTGAGATTCCCGGCACCAGACAACACAATCACCGCCTGCACAAGCTGTGCGAAATTGACTTGGCTGCCCTTGAGTGCCTCCATGATCTGTCCCAGCGATCGGGCCTTGTTGTCAGCCAGCACGTCCAGAATCGGGTTGTACACCTCGGCGCTCATGTTGGCCTCTCCTAACGCTCCTTGAACCTTCAGTGACACGGCGGGCCTGGGCGTCACCAACACCACACGGGTTTGCGCCAGCGCCTCGCTCTGCTCCACGCCCGTCAGCCGCCGGGCACCCTTGACCCAATAGTCGCGCCTGAACTGCTGATTGACCATGTAGTCGCGCACCGTCTGGCGAAAATTGGTGTCCGGTATCTCAGCCAGGATGGCCTGCTGCTCCTTCGTGAGGTTCAGCGGCTCGATGTGGTCCAGTGCAAACGCCGAGCAGGCGTAGCTCAGCTTGGTTGGCGCCAGCCAGCGCGCCATGTCGGCGTAATACATCGGATGCCAGTCGGCATTGAAAAATTCGTGCGCCAGGTAGTGGCGGAGATCTCGGCTTCCATGAAGCCCATCGCCTTCTCCAGCCGCTCCTTGACGTGTGGATTGGCACGCAAGTAGGCGGGATTGGTCGCCAGCAGCCGCTCGGCAAATTCAATCGAACCGTCAATCCGGTTGACGATGCCAGCTCCTGGCGCGCCCAGCGCCAGCGCATGCTGAGTCAACAAATGCCTGGCCGGCGCAAACGTCGCCCAACCCGGCAGCGTGTTGTAGCTGATGTAGAGCACCCCGCCTACCTTGAGCTTGCGGCGCAGAAAGCCCGTGATGACGGCCCGGTTTTCATCGGAAATCCAGCTCCAGATGCCATGCAGGCCGATGTAGTCGAATTCGGGCAGTTCTGGCCGGTTGCAGAACTCTGCAAACGCGTCGTCAAACAGATGCGCGCCCGCTCCTGAAGCCCCGGCTATTTCTTTGGCGAATGCGGCCTGAGCGGGGTTGAAATCGGTGGCCCACCACTGGGCCCGGCTGCCCGCAGCGTGGAAGTTCACGCTCATGCCCTGCCCATAGCCCAATTCGCATGCGGTACCGACTGCGGGCGCAGCCAAGCCGGCGTGAAGCAGATGCAGCCGCGTGCGCAGAGGGTTGAGCTCGGGGTAGTAGCCATAGGTGTAGCCGATGTCGGCTACGTAGCCGGAGGTCCAATCTTGCACGCTAGCTCCTCAATTTCAGGGAAACCCAATAAAAAAGCCCGCCTCTTGCGAGGCGGGCCTGAATTATCGGTGATCACAAAGCCGCTGAATCTCAGCGGCTTTGCTCAGACCAATTACATGCCGAGGTCAGACAGCGTGATGCTGGCCGTTGCGACAAACTTGACGATCAAATCGTCGGCAGCGGTGAAGTTGCCGTCTTTGTTGACGTCCACCATCACATAGGTGTCGGCGCCAATGTAGCTCGTCGCCACGCCACGGTTGCCGGCCACGTCGGTGAACAGGCCCGTCACAGAGGTCAGGTCAGTCGTCGCCAGCACCTTGGCCGACACGTCCACCACACCGCGCTGAGCACCCGTGAACGCGAAGTTCGTCAGGTCAATCAAGTCGTCCGTGGTCGCGCCACCATTCTTGAAGCCGTTGATGCTGTCCGCACCGGCGTCAGCCGTCGTGATCTTGCCGTCCTTGGTGGTATCGGTCAGCTGAGAATCCGAAGCCGCCTTGTACACCAAGGTGTCACGAACGGCGGCGGATTGCACGGTCACGACGTCAGCACCCTTGCCGGTGTAGATGTTGTCGCCCTTGGCGGATGCCTTGAAGGTATCCACACCAGTGCTACCCAGATAGTTGACGCCATTGGCTTGCGTCGACAGATCAACCGTCACGTTGCCGGTGGCGGCCGAAGCGTCAACCTTGGCCACTTTGCCGATTGTCGTCACCGAAGACGTGTCCACAGAGCCGGCGCCCGTCACCGTCAGCGTGGTCGCGTCGGCGTCCACGAGCTTGACCTTGAACGTATAGGCGCTGTCCTTGGCGCCAGTCGTACCACCGTCGGTGGTGCCGATGGCGGTGTTCAGCACGAGGGTTTCGTACTTGTCAGCCGTCACGCCCGCCGTCGCGTCGATGTTGCCATTGGCCGCATTGTTGGCGTTGCCGTCGTTGAACGTGGCATTCAGGGTCAGGGTGTCCGCCGTGGTGTCGGCAGAAGCCTTGATCGTGAAGGTCACCATCTGGCCCAGGGTGTAGTCAGCACCGGTTTTGGCCTTGCTGATGATGTTGAAAGCCGACGTGGCAGGCACGTTGGTCAAGGTCACCGCAGCGGCCAGGGCGCCATTGATGGCTTCGTTGGCTTGCACGGTCACCAGGCCGGCGTTCAGCGACAGGTCATAGGTACCCTTGCCGCCAGAGACGTCCAACTGCTCGAAGTTCGTGATGTACTTCGTCGTGGTGGCCGTCAGCGTCGCGCCGTCGGTGATGTTGATGGTGTCGGTACCGTCGCCACCGTTGGCACCCTTGTCGAACATGGCCAGCATGCCGCCAACCGCCAGTTGGTCGTTGCCAGCACCCAGCGCGGCGGAGGAGCCTGCCACAGCCTGCGCGCTCGCCAGAATCGTGTCATTGCCCGCACCGGAGCTGATGGCAACGCCCTTGGTGGAGTTGATCGAAGCCTTGATGGCGCCCGTGGAGGCAGAGGCGTCGAACTTGGTCAGAGCACCGGTCAACGTGGTGTTGGTCAGGTCCAGAGAACCCGCGCCGGTCACCGTCACCGAGGTCAAGGTTGCAGCGTTGCCATTGAGCCACACGACGTTGGTGCCCGTGGCGGCAATGGTCGAAGTGACGGCCGTTGCGTCGCCCGCAGTTTTCACGTAGGCGTTGTTCAGCGTCAGCGCTTCAGAAGTTGCGGTGGTGTTGACGGTGACGTTGTTGAGCGCCGTAGCAGTACCAACGGTATCGATGTTCAGGCCAAGAGCCGTAGCCTTGGAACCATTGAACGTTGCGTCCTGGTTCTGGTTCATCACGCCAAGCGCAGCAATCGTGCCGACGGTGTTAAGGGTGCCACTCGTGGTGCTGTTTGCAACGTTCAGGCTCGTAGTGCCGGTGGCATTGGCCATGTCAAGAGTGTCGGCGCCCGTGAAGCGGACATTCACCGTCTCAACCGCTTTGAGCGCAGGCGCAACATTGGCAGCGCCGGTCAGTGTGGCGTTCAGAACGTCGGTGCCGTCGCCGCCAGTGATGGTGTCAAAAGACTGGAGCGATGGCTTGGACGTACCAAAATTGTCCTGCAACACGTTGGCCGCAAACGTATCGTTGCCCGAGGTGCCAACCAAGTTGTCCTGATTCAGCGACAGTTCGGTAGCAGCTGTCGCGCCACGAATCAGCGCATCCATCGCGGCAGGCGTGGACACGTTAGACGTCGACATAACGTTCGTCTCGATCGCTTGCAGGGCGGGGAGTGTGGTCGCCGTACCAGCCAGCGTGGTGGAGTAGTACTGGGAAACCGCCACGCGATTGTCGAGCTGAAGGGAGGCCGCACCCCACTTGGCATCAGTGGAAGGAACAGCGTCCAGTGCGTCGATCACCAGCTTGAACGCCACGTCGCGCGCGGTGCCGCCGTCGAGCATGCTCTTGACCAGCGCAACGCCTTCGTCCTTGGCAGCCTGGGTGGCAGCGTTGCCCACGAGGTTGTTCACGAAATTG
>DAIOSZ010000061.1:0-1620 GCA_036752305.1 Burkholderiaceae bacterium | reverse complement strand
AGGCCGGGACCATAGAGCGTGGCCGCGAACGGGTCGTTCACGATCAGCTTGTATGCGCCGGCAATGGTGCCGCCGCCATCGATGTACGAGCCGATGGCATTCAGGTAGGTCGCGCCAACGGCCGCGCCGAAGAGGCCGACACCCAGTTTGAAGACGTCGGTTTGCTGTGCTGCGGTAAGTGCCATGAGGTTTCTCTCCTAAAGAAAAGTGGCGTTGTAACTCTTAAGGTCAGGGCGCGTCGGCTACAAGGCCATTCCGGGACGGATGACACGACCTTGGGAAAGAAGTGTAGCGCACCGCCCCTGGCCTGCGTGTGATGCCGGTCACACCGGGGCCACGGATTGTTGTGTGGCAGATACGCCACGGGCGGCCCGCCCCATAAAATTGGAGCATGTTGGCCGCGTGGGCTCCGTTGCGGGGGGATGCATCAGTATGGCGGTAGCCACGCTGCTGCTTCGGGACGTGGGCCTGCTGCAAGGCAGCGCGCCCGAGGCCGTGGCCGCGCTGGCGGCGCAATTGTCGCTGCAAGAGTTCGCCCGGCGGCAGGTGCTGTATGAAAAAGGCTCGCGCGGCAGCGATCTGTTCTTTGTGGTGGCCGGCCGCCTGCAAGCCGTGGACCACACGGTGGATGCGCGCGAGGTGGGCCTGTATTTCGTCGATCCCGGCCAGCATTTCGGCGAAATGGCGCTGTTTGGCCAGCCGCAGCGCGAGGAAACCATGATCGCGCTGGGCCCGGCCAAGGTGCTGCGCCTGCCGGGCGCGCAAGCCCGGGACTTCTGCGCCCGCCAGCCGGGCGTGGCCTGGCAACTGGCCACGCTGATGGCCGCGCGCCTGCGCGATGCCGCCGTGCAGCGGCGCCTGCTGGCGCTGCCCCACCCCGCGCAGCGGGTGGGCGCGCAACTGCTGGAACTGCTGGCGCCCGCGCTGGCCGCCGCCCGCTCGCCCCTGGTGATCGAGCACATGCCCACGCACCAGGAGCTGGCGATCATGATCAACGCCAGCCGCGAGACGGTGACGCGGGTTTTTCAGCAGTTGCAGACGCGCGCCATCGTGCAGCGCGACGGGGCCAATCTGCGGGTGCTGGATCTGGTGGCTCTCAGAAAGATGGCGGAAGGTGGCGAGTAGCGCCGGAGAGAGCGAGAAGCACAGGGGGTTTCACAGAGGGTTTCAGCCGTTGGTAATACCTGGATATACTGAGAGCTACCTCTTTTTGAATAATCCATTCGTGACCGCCACCGCGCCAGCGCCCATGTCGCTCAAGCTGTCGAGCGAAGCTCGTGAGCGCCTGCGCACGCTTGCCGAACTCAAGAAGCGGCCTGCGCACGCGCTTGTCCGTGAAGCCGTGATGAACTACATCGAAGCCGAGGAAACGCAGGAACGGCGCAACCGCGAAGCACAAGCCGCCTGGAAGCACTACCAGGACACGGGCAGCTATTACGACGGCGACGACACGATTGCCTGGCTGCGCTCGCTGTCCACGCCGATCCCCCTGCCCAAGCCTCGGGCTCGATGCGAGAAATAAAGCTCACCGAGGCAGCGCAGGCCGACTTGGAGCGGGTGGTCGATTTTCTTGCCACCAAGAGCCCGCAAGCGGCCAGCCGGGCGCAGTTGGCCCTTGCA
>DAIOSZ010000060.1:9354-17202 GCA_036752305.1 Burkholderiaceae bacterium | reverse complement strand
GCCGAGATCGGCCAGGGTCTGGGTGCACCAGGGGCCGGCGAGCACGCGCGAGAGATCGAGCACGCGGATGTGCGACAGCGCGCCCACGGCGGGCAGGGGGGGGGTCATGGTGCCTGCTCACTCCAGCTTGACGTTGGCCGTGGCGATCACCTTGGCCCATTTGTCGATTTCAGCGTTCACGAAGGCGGCAAACTCCGGCTGCGTGCGCGCGCCCGGCTCGGCCCCTTGCTCCAGGAACAGCGCCCGCATCCTGGGCGTGGACAGCGCTTCGCGCACGTCGGCGTTGATCCTGGCGGCCAGCTCCGGCTTCATCTGCGCCGGCCCGTACAGGCCAAACCAGGCGGTGGCCTCGAAGCCCTTGACCCCGGCCTCGTCCAGCGTGGGAATGTCGGGCACGGCGGGCGAGCGCTTGAGCGAGGTCCCGCCCAGCGCCCTGAGCTTGCCCGCCTTGACATGCTGGACGACGCCGGTGACCGAGTCGAACATCACCGGGATCGTGCCGCCGAGCAGGTCGTTGAGCGCCGGGGCCGCGCCCTCGTAGGGCACGTGCACCATCTGCACGCCGGTCATGGCCTTGAACAGTTCGCCCGACAGGTGGTTGGCGCCGCCCGTGCCGGCGGAGCCAAAGCTGAGCTTGCCGGGGTTGTCGCGGGCGTACTGGATCAGCTCCGCCACGGTGCGCGCCGGCACTGCCGTGTTGACCAGCAGCAGGTTGGGCACGGCCGCCACCTCGGCCAGCGGCGTGAAGGCGGTCTTGGTGTCGTAGCGCAGGTTCTTGTAGAGCCCCGGGTTGATCACGTGGTGCGTGGCCGTGAGCATGAGCGTGTAGCCGTCGGGCGCGCTGCGCGCCAGTTGCTCCGAGAAAATGGTGCCGCTGGCGCCCGCCTTGTTCTCCACCACGACCGGCACCGCCCATTTCTGCGCCAGCTCGCCGGCCAATTGCCGCGCCAGGATGTCGGTGGTGCCACCGGGCGGGAAGGGCACCACGATCTTGACCGGCTGCGCCGGGTAGGCCTGGCCCAGCGCCAGGGGCGCGGACAGGGCGGCCGCCAGCCCCAGCAGGCCGGCGGCCAGGCGTCTTCTCATGCCTTGCATCTGCGTCTTTCGGGTCATTGGGGAAACTCTGCCATGGCCTCGCCGGCGGCCACCACCTCGCCGCGCTGGTTGAGCACCTGCACGTCCAGGCAGGCCCAACGGCTCTGGGCGGTGGTGCGCAGCGCGGTGATGCGCCCGTGGGGGGTGATCGTGTCGCCGGGCTTGACGGGGATTTTCCAGCGCGTTTCCAGGCGGCGCTGCACGGCGTCGTGTTCATACAGCCAGTCGGTCAGCATGCGCGTGATGACGCCGAAATTGTTCATGCCGTGCATGATGATGCCGCCGAAATGGGTCTTGCCGAAATCGCCCTTCATGTACTCGTCGTCCAGGTGCAGGGGGTTGAAATCCAGCGAAGCTTCGCAAAAGTCGCGGATGGTCTCGCGCGTGGGCGAGAAGGGCGCGCCGACGATCTGCTGGCCGACGCTCAAGGCTTCAAAACTCATGGGGTTTACCTCCGGGTGACGGGCTCATTGCGGGCGGATGGTCCAGCCGCGGCCGCAGCAGATCACTTCGTCGTGCTGGTTGAAGAACACGTTGTCGTGCACCACGAACAAGCGGTCTTTCTTGATGAACTTGTCCAGTGCGCGCGCCTGCAGGCGGATCACGTCGCCAGGCCGCGCCGGCTGGTGGTAGCTCCAGGACTGGCCGGCGTTGACGGTGCCGGGGCTGCGCATCCAGTCGTCGCTGGGCGTGCAGGCGAACATGAGCAGGATGTGGATGGCCGGCGGGGCGATCAGGCCGCCGTAGCGCGACTGCCGGGCGTAGGCCTCGTCGAAGTACAGCGGGTGCAGATCGCCCACCGCGCGGCAGTACTTCTGGATGGCCTCCAGCGTGAGCGTGTAGGGAATCGTCTTGCGCGGCTCGCCGGGAACGATGTCGTCCCAGGTCTTGCGCAGCTTGGCGTCTTTCCAGAAATCGGTCTCGAACGTCGTCACTGTCGGGGTTCCTGCTGGGTTGGCATGACAAAGCAAAGGACATTGGGCATAATGTCCGCCAGGCGGTTATTAAAGACCGCTTAACGATCATTTTCAGCTTTTTTTACCCGGCGTCAACCCGGCTTGACGGAATATCCCCATGGCCACACCGGAAAGCGAATCCTTCGTCCGAACCTTTGCGCGCGGCCTGCGCGTGATCGAGGTCATGGGCCAGTCCACCGGCCGCCATACCATCGCCCAGCTCAGCGAAGCCTGCGGCCTGCCGCGCACCGTGGTGCGGCGCCTGCTGCTGACGCTGATCGAGCTGGGCTTCGTCAAGACGGACGAGAAGGACTACTGGCTCACGCCCAAGGTGCTGCGCCTGGGCATGACTTATCTGTATACGCTGCCGTTCTGGCGCCAGTCGCAGCAGGTGCTGGAGGAGCTGGGCACGCGCGTGCAGCAGTCCTGCGCGGTGTCGGTGCTGGACGACGGGGAGATCGTCTACATCCAGCGCTTTCACACCAAGCGCATCCTGGCGTTCAGCCCGTCCACGGGCAGCCGGCTGCCGGCCTACGCGGTGTCGATGGGGCGCGTGCTGCTCAGCGGCCTGCCGCCTGCGCAGTTGGACGAGTACCTCGCCGGCACCGTGTTCGCACCGCTCACGCCACGCACCGAGACCGACCCCGAGCGCCTGCGCGAAGCCATTGCCCAGGTGCGCGAGCAGGGGCATGCGTGGTCGGACGCCGAGTACGACGAGTCGATTTGCGGCCTGGCCGTGCCCATCCGCGGCGCCGACGGCGCCATCGTCGCGGCGATCAACGTGAGCCTGATCTCGGGCGAGTTTTCGCAGGAGGGGGCGATCGCCGAGTTCCTCCCGCTGCTCAAGCGCGCGGCGGCGCGGCTGCGCGAGTCGTGAGCCGCTGCCCGAGGACTGTAAAAATCATAGCTGCCCGTGGTCGTTTTTGTTGGCCAAATGGCCAATTGGATGCTTAAAAATAGGCCCAAAACCATCTGATGCGAGCAGATTTTGTAGAGAAATCAACAAATGTGTTACAACATCTACAAAATTTCTGCCAAAACTGAACTTAAGCGTCGATTTTCAGGCATTGTTTCGGCAGTTTTGGCACGTTTGACAACCACGGGCAGCTATCAATTTTAAAGTTCAGTCCGGGGCGCGAGGAGCCTGGTTTGCGCCGCTGCTGGCGCTTTCAAACACCTCCAGCGTCTGTCCGATGTGCGCGGCCATCAGCGTCTGCGCGCGCGTCACGTCGCGCGCCAGCACGGCTTGCATCAGCTCGGCATGCGGCTCGTGCGCCATGGCCTGGCGCAGCACGGCGCGCGCCTGCTGGTTGTCCTGGCTGCCGCCCGAGCGCGTGGGCAGGATCGCCAGCACGCGGTGGTGGCGCCGCAACTGCTCGGCGATCTGCGCCTGAAAGCGCAGCAGCCAGGTGGACACGGCCGCTTGCAGCAGCGCCTGATGAAAGTGCTCGTGCATCTGTTCCCAATGCACCAGCGTGGCCTCGGCCGGGTCGTCCACCGGCAGGGTGCAGCGCATCAGCCGGTGGTGCGCTGCCACGATGGCGGCCTCCCAGGCGTCGTCGCCATGCTCCATCGCTTCCTTGAGCAGCGGCAGTTCCACCGCCAGGCGGGCGCGCTGCAGGTCGCCCAGTTCCGCGCTGGATACCGGCGCGACCGCGAAGCCGCGGTTGCGTTGGTACACCACCAGGCGCTCGGCCTCCAGCCGGGCCAGGGCTTCGCGCACCGGCGTCCAGCTCAGGCCATAGGCCTTGTTCAAGGCCGTGGGTCGCAGCGCCAGGCCGGCGGGCAGGCGCGCGGCGAGGATTTCGCCGCGCAGCATCCGATAGGCGGCGTCGGCCTTGGAGGCGTCTTCGGCGGTGGCGGAGGGGTTGCGCGACAAGGGTTTACACCAGGCAAGATGCCAGAGAGTTAGATAGCATCCATTTGTGAAAAGTATATATAGTTTCTATATTCTGATATTTTTGATCGACCTCCTTTGGAGCCACCCGCTCGCACCATCCCCATGCCCAACCTGACTCTTGCCGACTGCCGCGCCATGGATGCGCGCGATCCCCTGGCCCCCTGGCGCGCGCGCTTCGAGCTGCCGCCGGGCGTGATCTACCTGGATGGCAATTCGCTTGGCGCGGCGCCCAAGGCCGCACTGGCGCGCGCGCGGGAGGTCATCGCGCGGGAATGGGGTGTTGACCTGATCCGCAGCTGGAACACGGCCGGCTGGTTCGACCTGCCCAGGCGCCTGGGCAACCAGCTGGCGCGGCTGGTGGGCGCGGCGGACGACGAAGTCGTCGTCACCGACACCACCTCCACCAATCTGTTCAAGGTCATGGCCGCCGCGCTGCGCCTGCAGCAGGAGCAGGCGCCAGCGCGGCGCGTGATCGTCTCGGAGCGCAACAATTTCCCCACCGACCTGTACATCACGCAAGGCCTGATCGAGTTTTTGCAGTCCTTCGGCGGTGCGCGCTACGAACTCAGGCTGATCGACGGGCCCGCGGACCTGGACGCCGCGCTCGGCGACGACGTGGCCGTGCTGCTGCTCACGCATGTGAACTACCAGAGCGGCTATATGTACGACATGGCCGAGGTGACCGCCCGTGCCCATGCCCGGGGCGCGCTCGCCGTCTGGGACCTGTGCCATTCGGCCGGCGCGGTGCCGGTGGAGCTGAACGGGGCCAACGCCGATTACGCGGTGGGCTGCACCTACAAATACCTCAACGGCGGGCCGGGCGCGCCGGCGTTCCTGTGGGTCAACGCCCGACACCGGGAGCGCTTCTGGCAGCCGCTGTCGGGTTGGTGGGGCCATGCGCGGCCGTTTGCCATGGAGCCGCAATACGACCCGCACGCCGGCATCAAGCGCTACCTGTGCGGCACGCAGGCGATTGCCTCGCTGGCCATGGTCGAAACCGGGCTGGACACTTTTTCGGGCACCGACATGCAACAGTTGCGCGCCAAGTCGTTGGCGCTGACCACACTGTTCATCGATCTGGTGGCGCAGGAGTGCGCCGGCTTCGGGCTCACGCTGAACACCCCGCTGGACACCCGCTGCCGGGGCAGCCAGGTGGGCTACGAGCACCCGGAGGGCTTTGCCATCGTGCAGGCGCTGATCGCGCGTGGCGTGATCCCCGACTACCGCGAGCCGCGCATCATGCGGTTTGGCTTCACGCCGCTGTACACCGGCTTCGAGGATGTGTGGAACGCGGTGGCGGCGCTCCGGGACATCCTGCAGACCCGAAGCTGGGACCGGCCGGAGTTTCACCGACGCGCAGCGGTGACCTGAGAGGCGGCCCGTGCGCCGCGGGGGCACGGGCCGGGATCACATCAGCAGGTGTTCGCCCGCGTTGTCGCCGCCCAGGATGACGTAGTTGACCTTGCGGATGTCCAGCAGCTTGCGGCCGCCGGCGTAGCTGATGGAGCTTTGCACGTCCTGCTCCATCTCGGTCAGCGTGTCGGCCAGGCGGCCCTTGACCGGCTCCAGGATGCGCTTGCCTTCCACGTGCTTGTACTCGCCCTTGTTGAAGTCCGAGGCCGAGCCGTAGTATTCCTTGAAGGCTTCGCCGTCCACCTCGACGGTGCGGCCGGGCGATTCCTCGTGCCCGGCGAACAGGGAGCCGATCATCACCATGGTGGCCCCGAAGCGGATCGATTTGGCGATGTCGCCATGGCTGCGGATGCCGCCGTCGGCAATGATGGGCTTGGTGGCCACGCGCGCGCACCACTTGAGCGCCGAGAGCTGCCAGCCGCCGGTGCCAAAACCCGTCTTGAGCTTGGTGATGCACACCTTGCCCGGGCCGATGCCGACCTTGGTGGCGTCGGCGCCCCAGTTTTCAAGGTCGATGATGGCCTCGGGCGTGCCCACGTTGCCGGCGATCACGAAGGAGCCCGGCAGCAGCGCCTTGATGTGCGCGATCATCAGCTTGACCGTGTCGGCATGGCCGTGGGCAATGTCGATGGTGATGTATTCGGGCGTCAGGCCCTCCGCGGCAAGGCGCGTCACCGCCTCGTGGTCGGCGTTCTTCACGCCCACCGAGATGCTGGCGAACACGCCCTTGGCCTGCATCTCGCGCACGAAGGCCACGTTGTCCAGGTCGAAGCGGTGCATCACGTAGAAGTAACCGTGGCGCGCCAGCCATTCGCAGATGCGCTCGTCCACCACCGTCTTCATGTTGGCCGGCACCACCGGAATGCGAAAACGCCGGCCGCCCAGTTCGGTGCTGGCGTCGCATTCGGAACGGCTCTCCACGCGGCATTTGCGCGGCAGCAGCAGGATGTTGTCGTAGTCAAAGATTTCCATGGAGCGCCTGCGCGGGTGAGGGAGCAAAAAAAAACCGGGCGGCGAAGGTCGCGGCCCGGTGCCTGATTGTAGGGCAGGGGGGATTTCTACAATTGCGCATGTTTGATGCCCCCATGTCCGCCGAGCCCGGACGCGAGCTGCCACTGCTCGAGCAGCTCAATCCCGAACAACGCGCCGCCGTCACGCTGCCGGCAACCCACGCGCTCATTCTGGCGGGCGCGGGTTCGGGCAAGACGCGGGTGCTGACCTCGCGCATCGCCTGGCTGATGCAGACCGGCCAGGTGGGCCCCGGCGGCGTGCTGGCGGTGACCTTCACCAACAAGGCGGCCAAGGAAATGCTGACGCGCCTGGCGGCGCTGCTGCCGGTGAACGTGCGCGGCATGTGGATCGGCACCTTCCACGGCCTGTGCAACCGCTTGCTGCGCGCGCACTGGAAGCTGGCCAATCTGCCGCAGGCCTTCCAGATTCTGGACACGCAGGACCAGCTGTCGGCCGTCAAGCGCGTGTGCAAGCAGTTTGGCGTGGACGAGGAGCGCTATCCGCCCAAGCAGCTGCAGTATTTCATCTCCGGCTGCAAGGAGGACGGCCTGCGCCCGCGCGACGTGCAGGCGCGCGGGCCGGACATCCAGAAAAAGATCGAGATCTACCAGTTGTACGAAGACCAGTGCCAGCGCGAGGGCGTGGTGGATTTTGGCGAGCTGATGCTGCGCTCGTTCGAGCTGCTGCGCGACAACGATCCGCTGCGCGAGCATTACCAGCGGCGCTTTCGCCATGTGCTGATCGACGAATTCCAGGACACCAACCGCCTGCAGTACGCCTGGATCAAGCAGCTGACCGGCCACACCGACGAGGCCGGGCACTTCACCCCCGGAGACAACGCGGTGATGGCGGTGGGCGACGACGACCAGAGCATTTACGCCTTTCGCGGCGCGCGCGTGGGCAACATGGCCGACTTTCTGCGCGAGTACGGCGTTGCCGCGCCGATCAAGCTGGAGGAGAACTACCGCAGCCACAGCCACATCCTGGACGCGGCCAACGAACTGATCGGCCACAACGAGCAGCGCCTGGGCAAGAACCTGCGCACCGCGCAGCCGCCGGGCGAGCCGGTTCGCGCCTACGAGGCCGCCAGCGACTTTGCCGAGGCGCAGTGGGTGCTGGACGAGATTCGCCAACTGGCCTTGGGTGATGGGCTGGCGCGCGCGCAGATTGCCATTTTGTACCGCTCCAACGCGCAAAGCCGGGTGGTCGAGACGGCGCTGTTCAACGCCGGCATCCCGTACCGGGTGTATGGCGGCCTGCGCTTTTTCGAGCGCGCCGAAATCAAGCACGCGCTGGCCTACCTGCGCCTGCTGGACAACCCGCGCGACGACACCTCGTTCCTGCGCGTGGTGAACTTCCCGCCGCGCGGCATCGGCGCGCGCACCGTCGAGCAGTTGCAGGATGCCGCCCGCGCGCAAGGCAGCGCGCTGGCGGATGCTGCCGCGCTGCTGCCCGGCGCCGCGCGCGGCAAGG
>DAIOSZ010000060.1:0-9330 GCA_036752305.1 Burkholderiaceae bacterium | reverse complement strand
CTGCTGACCGTGCTGCGCGAGCGCACGGCCGGTAAAACGCTGCGCGAGATCGTCGAGCGCGTGCTCGACGACAGCGGCCTGCTCGAACATTACCGCGCCGAGCGCGACGGCGCCGACCGGCTGGAGAACCTGGAAGAACTGGCCAGCGCGGCCGAGGCCTTCGTCACGCAGGAGGGCTTTGGCCGCGACAGCGTGGCGCTGCCGCTGGATGAAACCGGCGCGGCGCTGACGCAATCGCCCGTGAGCCAGGGCCTGGACCCGGACGCACCCCTGCTGGACGAGGAACCCACCGGCGAGACGCTCAGCCCCCTGGCCGCGTTCCTGACCCATGCCGCGCTGGAGGCCGGCGACAACCAGGCGCAGGCCGGGCAGGACGCCGTGCAGTTGATGACGGTGCACGCCGCCAAGGGCCTGGAGTTCGACGCCGTGTTCATCACTGGCCTGGAGGAGGGCCTGTTTCCGCACGAAAACGCGCAAAGCGACCGCGCCAGCCTGGAAGAGGAGCGCCGCCTGATGTACGTGGCGATCACCCGCGCCCGCCAGCGCCTGTACCTCACGCACGCGCAAACCCGCCTGCTGCACGGACAGACCCGCTACAGCGTGCCCAGCCGCTTTTTTGACGAATTGCCGGCCCCGTCGCTCAAATGGGTCAGTCCGCGCCATGCCAGGGGTGCGCACATGCCCGCCGCGCACGGCCAGGGCCAGACCTGGTTTGACCGCTACACCTTGCCCAAACCCGCCTGGGGCGTCTCCGCGCGAGCCGGCAGCGCCCCCGAGCCTGCATCCGCGAGCACTGCCGGGGCAGGGGCCACGGCGCTGCGGCCGGGCCAGAAGGTGTTCCACAACAAATTCGGCGAAGGCACCGTGCGCGCCGTCGAGGGTTCGGGCGACGACGCGCGCGCCCAGGTGGACTTTCCGCGCCACGGCGTCAAATGGCTGGCGCTGGCGGTGGCGAAGCTGACGGTGATTTGAGGCTGTATAAACAACCAAGGGCGCCGAAGCGCCCCTGTTTGCCGCTGGATTGCGAAACGCTCAGAACCGCGGGGTCTGCAACAGCCGCGCCACGTCCACGTCGTTGGGCAGCGCGTAGTCGTGGCCGCGGACGATCTGGCCGGTGTCGGTGCGCACGGCCTTGACGCTCACATAAGTGTGTTGCGTGGCCGGTGAATAGGTGCCGACGATCACCAGGCTGGCGCTGTGGACCTGCGCAATGTCCTTGATCTCGCGCGAGAGGATCAGTTCGCCGGTTTCCTCGCGCACGAACACGTCGCCGCGCAGCTTGATTTCCTTGACGTTGAAGCCGTTGGCGACCATGGCCGAGGCGTATTGCTCCGACAGCGTGCGGCCCAGCGGCGCCGAGCGGCGCAGGTCGTTGACGTTGACCATCGTGGCCACCAGCACCGGCGCGCCGGAGGCGCGGTAGGCATCCAGGCCGCTGGTCAGCGCGTTGACGGCGCCACGGTTGGTGGCGATGAACTTGCTGTTGGCGGCGCTCTCGTAGGTGGGATCGACGCGCACCGTCTGGTAGTCGTGCGTCCAGCTGCAGCCGGACAGCAGCACGACGGCCGCGGCGGCGGCAAGGCTCAAAGACCGGATGCTCATGCTCGTGCTCATTGCGCCACCACCTTCATGCTGCGCGCCGGCAGTTGGCCGTAGCCGTTGGCGAAAAGGCCCGCGTCGGCCTGATCGACGTAGTACACGTCGGACTTGCGCACCAGCGTGCGGTCGGCGCCGCCGATCGTGGTGTTGACGATGACCTCGGTGCGTGCCGGCCAGTAGGCGGTGGTCCAGGCGTAGGCCGGGGCCTGGGGTGCGGGAATCCAGAACGCCTTGGCGTCGGGACCCATCGCGTATTGCTGCGTGGTGTGGTCAAAGCGCGGCGTGCGGTGCGTGACCACCTGCGTCTGATGCGAGACGGCCAGCACGGCCTTGTCGGGCGTGGGCATCACGCGGCGGCCACGCTGCACAAGCTCGGTCACGATGAATTCGCGCAACGCCTGATCAAAGGCCGTGGCGTTGGCCGACTGGCCCACGTAGATCGTGGTGGCGGGGGTGACGCCACCTTGGTCCAGCATCGCCAGCGTGCGGTCGGCGGCCTCGCGGGCGATCGCCTGCCAGTGCGCGGCCGAGCGCAGCTTTTTCTGCGCCATCGGGGGGAACGCCTCGACCACGGGGACGGATGGCGGCGTGGTGCAACCCGCCAGGGCGACAAGCGCTCCGGCAAGGGCGCCGAGTTTGAGTGTGGATGAAGTCAAGGGAATCCTCCTCCAAAAAAACCAACGGATACGGGCCGGGGCAACCGCGCCGCCGGGATACGAGCAGACCATTATCAGCGAGCGCAAGGCGCGTTGCCTACCGCTTGCTACACATTTCGCGGCCCGAGCGTGCCGAAAGCGCAACGCTCGGGCACAACCCCTGTCGTTCAGTTGGTGCCGTAGGCGCCACCGTAGCCGGATTTGGTGCCTTTGACACCGCTGATCTGCCAGGCCGTGCGCTCACCGATGAGCCGCGCGAGGAATTCCAGTTCTTCGTCGGTGTGGTTGATCGCTGGGGCACCGGCCATGCGCGCCCGGTCACCGCCGTCCACGGGGTCGGCCCAGATCGCCTCGTGGTAGCTGGACACCGAGGTGCGCGATTCGGTCGCGGTGGACAGGTCCACCGTGCCGTAGCAGTTGCAGAAATAGCTGCGGTTGCGGGGCTCGAAATACTCGGCGTAGACGCCGGTGCCACGAATGCCCGCGGTAAGCGTGGGCGTGACGATCTGCCGGCTGGTGCCCTTGCCCCAGACGCTGGCGACGCCGCCGGTGATCAGGCGCAGCAGGTTCACGGCGAACAGAGAGGCGCCGCGCTCGACCGTCACCCGCGTGTTCTGGCGCAGGTGAAAGGACGAATTGCCCACCACGAAAATCAACTGGCTGCCTGGCCCGGTCTGCACGGTGTCGCCGGTCTGGATGCTCTGCCCGCGCTCCAGCCGCGAACCGTTGACCGTGGCATCGCCCACGTAGTCCACCACGTTGGTGCTGCCTTGCGCCAGCGCGGCGCCGTAGCCGCCCAGCGCGGTCCAGGCGGCGGCGGCTTGCAGAAAGCCGCGGCGGCGAAACCACAGCACCTCGTTTTCCGAACGGTTCAGCAGAATGTGTTGCGACATGGCGGTTTCCTCGTTCAAGCGCCGGGGGCGCCCGTGGTGATGCAGTCTCGATAGCTGAAATATACCGACGAAAAAAACACCGCCGCCGTGATTAATACCAGGCCCATCGTGAGGCCGGAGGTCAGAACGGGGGAGGACAGCGCGGCGGTCAGAAGACCCACCGCCATCAGGGCGGCCATGAACACGCCGCCGCACGCCAGGCCATAGACCAGGAAGGCGCCGCGGTTGCGCCAGCAGGCCACCACGCTGAAAAACAGCGCCTTGACCGGCGGCACCGCGTTCCAGCAGACCAGGGCCGGCGCATGCCAGAACGCGGCGGTGAGCGGCAGGTACAGCGCAAACGAGATCCAGACCGCGAGGCGGAACTGCGCATCGCGCACCAGTTCCTCGGAAATCTGGCCGCCCAGCAGGTACAGCCGCGCGAGCTTGCCCCCGTCGGCCAGCGCCGAGGCGGCCAGGATGCCCAGGAACGCCACCGCGTAGATGATGCCGAGCCCCGCCATGTGCCGCGTGGCATCCGGCGACTCGCGAAACCCGGCGAGCAGCACCTGCGGCATGCGAAAGCGCCCCTCGGCCACGGTGCGCGCGGCCAGCATCAAGCCGAGCGAGATGGCCGGCAGCAACGCCAGGGCCACCAGCGTGCCGACCAGCGGCAGCAGCGAAACCAGCATCACTCCCATCATCGACATCAGGAACAAGCCGCCAATGGCCAGCGGTTGGCGAGCGAACACCCGCAGGCCCGCGCGAAGCCAGGCCCAGCCCGCCCTGGGCGGCACCTCGCGCAACTGCAGCGGGGCGCTGGGGGGCGGCACCGCCGGAATCATGCGGCGCGCGCCTCGGCCGCATTGCCGGCGGCGGACGCGGCCAGCGCGTCAACGCCGCGCGGCTCGTCCACCCGGCCACGCAGCACGCGCTCAAAGTGCGCGGGGTCATGCGGCTTGAGCATCGAGGCCTCGCGCGGCAGATGGAAGTCCCACAGGCGCGAGAGCCAGAAGCGCAGCGCGCCGGCGCGCAGCATGGCGGGCAGAAGCTCACGCTCATGGCGGGTGAGGGCGCGCACGCCCTGGTAGGCCGACAGCAGCGCGTGGGCACGGGCGGCGTCGTGCGCGCCGGTGCGCCAGTCGATGGCCCAGTCGTTCAGGCAGACCGCCAGGTCGAAGGCAAAGGTGTCGACGCCGGCGAAATAGAAATCGAACACGCCCGTGATGCGCTCGCCCTCGAACATCGCGTTGTCGCGAAACAGATCGGCATGCACCGGCCCACGCGGCAGCGCGGCGTAGGCCGCCGTGCCCGCCACATGGTTCTGGTAGGCCAACTCGGAAGCGATCAGGCTGGCCTGGGCGGGCGTGAGGTAGGGCAGCACCACCGGCACGGTTTCGTTCCACCAGGCCAGGCCACGCAGGTTGGGCTGCTGGCTTGGGTAGTCACGCCCGGCCAGGTGCATGCGTGCCAGCATGTCCCCCAGCGCCGCGCAGTGCGCCGGTTCGGGCGCCAACTGGCTTTTGCCCGACAGGCGCTCGACCACGGCCGCGGGCTTGTTTTGTACCGCGAGCAGCAATTCGCCCTTGGCGTTGGCGTGTGGCGCCGGCACCGGTATGCCGCGCTCGGCCAGGTGGCGCATCAAATATAGATAGAACGGCAGTTGCGCGGCCGACAGGCGCTCGAACAGCGTGAGCACGTAGCGGCCCTGCGTCGTGGTCGCGAAGTAGTTCGTGTTTTCGATGCCGCCTTCGATGCCGGTGAACTCGGTCAGTTCACCCAGCCCCAGTTGGCGCATCAGCGCCTCGGCCTGCTCGCGCGGCACTTCGGTGTAAACGGCCATCGATTCAGAACTTCATCAGGTTCCACATCCGCTGGCCCGCGTTGGCCGGCGCGGTCTGCGGCGTGACTTCATAGGCGGGCATGTCGCCCACCTTGGGCTGTACGCGGATGCGTTGGGTTTCGCCCACGGCGCGCACCTCGTCGATGCGGCTGCCGCCGTCCTCCACCGTGATGACCTGCGGAGCGGCGTTGACGCGCGAGGTCGAAGCCTGGTCGCGCACCGGCGCGCCAGCGGGCAGGGCATCGGCAGCGGGCGGTGTCTGCGCGTGCGCGCCCAGGGAAACCGCGCCGATCAGTACGGCAAACAGGCCAAAAGCTTTCATTCCCCGATTTTAGGGGGGGCGGCATCGGCCAGCGCTTGCGCCACGCCATTGGAATAGGCCTGCAACCGACGCGCCAGCGCCAGAACATGTTCGGGATCACGGCGCTCGGCGCGAAACACCAGCGAAGTCACGGCCACCACGCCAACCTTGGGCAGCACGATGGGCACGGCCACGCCGGTGATGCCCTCGGACAGTTCGCCGTGCGAGTCGTAGTACCCCTGGCGACGGATGCGCGCGAAATGGGCCTTGAAGGCCGTCCAGTCCGGCGCCAATGCCTGCAGCTCGGGCGCTTGGTGGTGGCGTTCGTAGAGGCGGCGCAAGCGCGCGACTGGCAGATGGGCGAGCATCACCTTGGAGGCGGCGCCGCGCCACAGCGGCAGCGGATGACCGCGCGCCAGCACCAGGCCGCCAATGGCCTCGCCGCCCTGGTGGTGCACGCTGACCACGTCGTCGTTGTACATGCGGCACAGCACGGCGCGGCAGCCGGTCGCCTCGGCCAGTTGGCGCATCGGTTCCCGGGCGACGGCCAGCAGTGGGTCGGCCTCGCGGATGCGATAGTCCAGCGTGATGATCCGAGCACCCAGCGAGTAGCGCCCCGCGTAGTTGGCCAGGAAGCCGGCGGCGCTCAACTCGCGCGCGTAGCGAAACCCCGTGGGCCGCGACACGCCAAGCCGGTCGGCGATCTCCTCGGCCGTGAGCATCGTGCGATCTTCCGAAAACAGATCCAGCACGTCGATCATGCGGGCGAATTTGCTCATGGCGACTGATTGATGAAACGGGTGCGATGTTCCACACTAGGAAAAACACCGATATTGCCGCAGACGCGATCTTCTACACTGAATGATACAAAGTCTCTGTTTTTGATATTTTGATCCATCACAAGCACCGGCTTTCTCTTTCTATTTGTTTGCCCGCGAGGGCCTGTTCTGGCCACTCCTGCTGGCCGCCAACCGGAGACCGATGATGCGGCGTTTTACTTCTCCCCTGAGCTTCGTCAACCGCCGCCACGCGCAACTGGCCCTGGCCTGCGCGGTGGTGTTCGGCTCTTCGGCCTTCGCCCAGGGCGCGGCGCAGGGTGCGATCAAGATCGGGCTGATCACCGATAAGGTCGGCCCCGCCAAGCCCTACGCCGAACCAGTGGCGGCGGGCGCGGTGTTTGCGGTCGCGCGGCTCAACGCGGCGGGTGGCGTGCTGGGCCGCAAGCTGGAGCTCCTGGTCGAGGACGACCAGGGCCGGCCCGACATATCGGCCACCGCGGCCCGCAAGCTGGTGGATGCCGGCGCGACATTCATCCTGTCGGTTTCGCTGACGCCGGCCACGCAGCAGGCGCAGACCGTGACGCTGGAGTCCCAGACCCCGCACCTCACGCCGTCCAACAGTGGCGACACGCTGACCACGCAGATCCAGAACCCCAACTTCTGGCAGACGGGCCCGCTCGGTTCAACGCAGATCGCCACGCTGCTGGCCTATTCAGCGGACAAGAAGTACAAGAAGGTCGCGCTGATTACCGACAACTCCGACCTCGGTCAGCTGACCACGCGCTACTTTCGCGCCGGGCTGGAAAAATCCGGTGCGCAGGTAGTGGCCGAGGAAGTCGTCCCGCGGGGCTCCACCACCGCCGAGCCGCAGATGCAGAAGCTGCGCGCGGCCAGCCCCGAGGCCATTTTCCTGACCGGCCTGCTCACTCCCGAGAACGCGTTGATGCTGCGCGCCTATCGGCAACTGGGCATGAAGCAGCCCTTGCTGGGCACCTACAACTTCTCGGTGCCGCAAACGGCGGTGGTGGCCAAGGGCCTGCTCGATGGCGTGGTCTACGTCGATGCGTTCGATCCGGCCAAGCCCGAGGCCAAGCGCTTTATTGACGCCTTCAAGGCCGACACTGGCCAGGAACCCTACAACCTCAACGGCTACGGTTACGACGGCGTGATGCTGGCGGCCGACGCCATCAAGCGCGCCGGCGGCACCGACAAGGCCAAGGTGCGCGAGGCGATGCAGGCCACCAAGGGCTTCATCGGCGTGATGGGCGCGGTCGGTTCGAGCTACGGTTTCGCCGACGGCAAGCGCACCGGTTTCGACCCCAACGGCATGGTGGTGCGGGTGTACGAGGGTGACAAGCCCGGCCGCGTGGTACACACCGGCGCCCGTTGAGCGCGCCACCCATCACGCCCGCGCGATGGAGGATTTTCTCCGGCTCGTCGTCAGCGCCACGGCCAGCGGCTGCATCTACGCGCTGGTCGCACTGGCCTATCTGCTGATCACCCGGCCCACCGGCATCATCAATTTCGCGGTCGGCGAATGGGCCATGGTGGCCGCCTTCGGCGCACATCTGGCCCTGTCGCGCGCCGAATGGCCGTATCCGGTGGGGGTGGCGCTGGTGGTGCTGGCCATGCTCGTGGTGGGCTGGCTGACCGAGCGGCTCACGGTGCGTCCGCTGGTCGAGCGCGGAGCACCTGCGCTGGCGCCCGTTCTGGTGCTGCTGGGCATGCTGGTGGTGTTTCGCGAATCGGTGTCGGTGGGGCTGGGCCCCGATCCGCACCCGGTTCCGCCGGCGTTTGGTTTCGGCAGCCTGGAATTCGCCGGCCTGGCGGGCTCATACCAAAGCTTCTTCACCGTCGCGGTCACGGCCTTGATCTTCCTCGCGGTCTGGGCGTTCTTTGAGCGCACGCTGACCGGCAAGACGTTCGAGGCGGTGGCGCTGGACCGGCGCGCCGCCGCGCTGATGGGCATCGACCTGGGCCGCGTCACGGCGTTGTCGTTCGCGGCGGCGGCGGCGGTGGCCGGCGTGGCGGGCCTGCTGGTCGCGCCCAACGTGTCGGCACATTACCTGATGGGCATGCCGCTGGCCATCCAGGGCTTCACCGCGCTGGTGATCGGCGGCGTCGGCCGCGTGGAAGGCGCGCTGCTGGGCGGTCTGATCCTGGCCTTCGTCGAGCAGTTCACGGTGCGCTACGCGCCGGTTCCGCCGGGGCTGGTCATGGGCACGCCACTGGTACTGCTGATTCTGTTCCTGCTGGTGCGCCCGCGCGGCCTGCTGGCGCCCAGGGAGGGGAGGGCATGAAGGCCTGGGCCGGCTTCGTGGCGGCGGCGGTGCTCCTGTCGGCCGTGGCCTTCGGCCTGGGCGCGTACCAGAACGACATCTATCGCAAGCTGCTGCTGTGGATCACGCTGGCGCTTAGCTACAACTTTCTGTTCGGCATTGCCGGACAGGTGGCGTTCTCGCACTTCAGCTTCTACGGCATCGGCGCCTATGCCGTCGTTATCCTGGTCACGCAGGCGGGCCTGCCCTTGCCGCTGGCGGTGCTGGGCACGCTGGCTATATGCGTGGCGTGGGCGTTGGCGGTGGCGATTCCAGCCACCCGCCTCGAGGGCTTCTACCTGGCGTTGGCCACGCTGGCCTTCGCGCAGCTGTTCATCGTGGTGCTCAACGAAGGCGGGCGCTTCACCGGCGGCACCGGAGGCCTGGCCAACTACCGGCTGCCGGAACTGTTTGGCTGGCGCATCGTGGGGCCTTGGTACACGGTCGTGATCGTGCTGCTGTTCCTGGGCACGCTTGCCGTGCTGTGGCGGCTCGATCACTCCTGGTTTGGCCGAGCCTGCCGCGCGGTGCGCGACGACCCCGAGGCCGCCGAGGCCATGGGCATCGACCTGCGGCGCACCCGGATACTGGCCTACGCCATCACCAGCGCGCTGGCGGGCACGGCCGGCATGGTCTATGCCTTTGTGGACAACACCGTCAACCCGGCCATCTTCGGGCTGGAGAACGCTTTCCTGCTGCTCTTCATGGTCATCGTCGGCGGCAGCGGCCGCCCGGCCGGCGCGATTCTGGGCGCCGTGCTGCTCTACCTCATGCCTTTCGTGCTGTCGCCGCTGATCGGCCATCACCACGCGCTGGTGTTCGGGCTGGTCATGGTGCTGGCGGTGATGTTCCAGCCCAAGGGCTTGATCGGCCTGTGGGACCGCTTTGGCGTCAAACCGCGCGCGGAGGGGGCATGAGCGCGCCGGGCCGCTCCCAAGCGCGAATCCCGCAGCGCCGTGCGC
>DAIOSZ010000059.1:10803-17540 GCA_036752305.1 Burkholderiaceae bacterium | reverse complement strand
GCCGGAGCGGACCTTGACCCACAATTCCAGGAATACCTTGGCGCCGGTCAGCTTTTCCAGTTCCACCCGCGCCTCGGTGCCGATGCGCTTGAGGCGCTCGCCCTTGTCGCCGATCACCATGGCCTTGTGGCTGTCGCGCTCGACGACGATGGTGGCGGCGATGCGGATCAGGCGCTCGACGGTCTTGCCCGGCTCCTCGGTGTACTGGTCGATGACGACGGCGGAGGTGTACGGCAGCTCGTCGCCCGTGAGGCGGAACAGCTTTTCGCGAATGATTTCGCTGGCAAGGAATTTCTCGCTGCGGTCGGTGAGCTCGTCCTCGGCGTACCACCAGGGCTGCTCGGGCAGGTAGCGCTCGCAGATCGAGAGCAGGCGCTGCACGTCCTTGGGGTTCTTGGCCGACATGGGCACGTACTCGGCAAAGGCGTGGCGATCCTGCATCTCCTTGAGCCAGGGCGCGATGTCGGCGCGGCGCTGCACGGCGTCGAGCTTGTTGGCGATCAGCAGCGCCGGCACGCCGGGCTTGAGCAGCGCGAGCACCTTGGCGTCGCCCAGCGTGAAATGCCCCGCCTCGACGACGAACAGCACCAGATCGACATCGCCCACGGCACCCTGGACCGTGCGGTTGAGCGTCTGGTTCAGCGCATTGGTGTGCCGCGTCTGGTAGCCCGGCGTGTCCACGAACACGAACTGCGTGGCGCCCACCGTGCGGATGCCGGTGATGCGGTGGCGCGTGGTTTGCGCCTTGCGCGAGGTGATGCTGATCTTCTGCCCGACCAGAGCATTGAGCAGCGTGGATTTGCCGACATTGGGCCGGCCGACGATGGCGATCAGCCCGCAGCGGCGCGCGCCCTCGTCGCCGGAAGAAACGTCCTTGGGTTCCGTGGCGTTCATGTGTCTAGCCTTCCGCTTGAAGCGCCGCCAGCGCGGCAGCCGCGGCGGCTTGTTCGCCGGCACGGCGCGTATGACCCGAGCCGGTCTTGACCATGCCCCGCTCGGGAACGTCGCAGGCGACCTCGAACGTTCTCCGATGCGCCGCGCCCGTGGTGGCGCCGACGCGGTAGCCGGGCAGCTTGAGCCCGCGGCCTTGCAGCCATTCCTGCAGCGCCGTCTTGGCGTCCTTTGCGCCGGTGGCCAGGCGAGCCTGGATCGCGGCCGACTGAAAGAGACGGTGCACCACGGCTTCGGCGGCGTCGTAGCCGCCGTCGAGGTAGACGGCGCCGATCACGGCCTCCAGCGCATCGGCCAGGATCGACGCCCGCTCGCGTCCACCGGAACGCTGCTCGCCCTCGCCCAGGCGCAGCAAGGGCGCCAGACCGATCTCAAGCGCCAGGCCATGCAAGCTGCCTTCGTTGACGAGTTGGGCGCGGGCGCGGGAGAGTTCACCTTCAGCCAGCCGGTCCTGGCGCCGGTACAGCAAACTGGCCACGGCCAGGCCGAGCACCGAATCGCCCAGGAATTCGAGCCTTTCGTTGTGCGTGGCGGAAAAGCTGCGGTGCGTGAGGGCGCGCTCCAGCAGACGCGGGTCTTGAAACACGTAGTCCAGCCGCGCCTGCGGGCCGCCCGCCACCGCACCGCCCCCCCGGTCAGTTGCCGCGGGCGCTGCCGGCGTATTTGAGCGTGAGATAGGCCGGCCCCGCGAGATGGATTTCGCGCTGATAGGCGAAGGTCACGACGACCTTGTCGCCTTCCTTGGTGACTTGCAGGTCCTTGCCCTGGATGGAGCTGATCTGGTCGATCTCGGTCTGCCGGTCGAACACCTTGCGCACCTCGGCCACCGTGGAGCCTTCGTTGGCCGACTTCTTGGCGGCTTTGACGATGGTCTGGTACTCCAGCACCGTGGGCGCCACCTGCACCCCGACGGCCGCGACAACGGCGATGACGGCGCCGACGAAGACCAGCCCCAGAAAGGAAATACCGCGCTGACGCGCGCGAGACGAGCGATGCATCATGAGCTGACTCCTGCGCGGCTTCACTCGAAACCGCCGATGCGCTTGAGGTTACCGAAATTCATCCACACAAAGAAGGCCCGTCCGACCAGATTGGCATCGGGCACGAAGCCCCAGTAGCGCGAATCGAGCGAATTGTCACGGTTGTCGCCCATCACGAAATAGTGGCCGGCGGGCACCTTGCAGCGCACGCCCTGCACGTCGTAGCGGCACTGGTCGCGCTGCGGAAAGGGTTCGACCCCCGCGATGAAGGCCGGGCGCGATTCGTCGAGCAGCAGGCGGTGCGTCTTGAGCGCCCCCTCTCCCGTGGGCAGCCGCTCCTCGAACTGCTTGAAGTAGCGCATCGCGTCCTCTTCAAAGTATTCGGGCAGGCTGTCGCGCGCGATTTTCTGGCCGTTGATCCACAGTTCCTTGTTCTGGTAGAGCACCTCATCACCGGGCAGGCCGATCACGCGCTTGATGTAGTCCAGGTTGGGCTTGGGGGGATAGCGGAACACCACCACGTCGCCGCGTGCGACCGGACGGCCCTCGGTCAGGCGCGTGCCGATCACCGGCAGCTTGAGGCCGTAGTTGTATTTGTTCACCAGGATCAGGTCGCCGACCTCCAGCGTCGGGATCATCGAACCCGAAGGAATCTTGAACGGCTCGACCAGGAACGAGCGCAGCAGAAACACCACCAGGATCACCGGAAACAGGCCGGCCGTCCAGTCCAGCCACCAAGGCTGCATGAGCAGTTTGTCCCGGGCGGTGGCCAGATCGGGGGCGCCGGTCTGCGTGATGCCCATTTTCTGCAGTTCGGCTTCGCGCGCCTTGGCGTCGTCTTCCAGCTTGCGCGCGGCAGCCCGCCGCTGGGGCAGGAAGACCAGGCGCTCGGCCAGGAAATACAGGCCGGTGACCACACAGGCCAGGAACAGGAGCAACGCAAAATTGCCATCGATGAAGCCCAGATACCAGGCGCCGGCATAGCCGACGAAGGCGGCCAGAACAAGAGCGGTCAGATACGGCACGAGACTATTCCTCCACCTGTAGGATCGCCAGGAACGCTTCCTGCGGCACTTCGACCGAGCCGATCTGCTTCATGCGCTTCTTGCCCGCCTTCTGTTTTTCCAGCAGCTTGCGCTTGCGGGTGATGTCGCCACCGTAGCATTTGGCCAGCACGTTCTTGCGCAAGGCCTTGATGTTCTCGCGCGCGATGATGTTGGAGCCGATCGCCGCCTGGATCGCCACGTCGAACTGCTGGCGGCTGATGATTTCGCGCATCTTGGCGGCCACGGCGCGGCCACGGTAGGCCGACTGGCTGCGGTGCACGATGATGGACAGCGCATCGACCTTTTCGCCGTTGAGCAGAATGTCCACCTTGACCACGTCGGAGGCCCGGTATTCCTTGAACTCGTAGTCCATGCTCGCGTAGCCGCGGCTGACGCTCTTGAGCTTGTCGAAGAAGTCCAGCACGATTTCGCCCAGCGGCAGTTCGTAGGTGAGCATCACCTGGCGCCCGTGGTAGGCCATGTTCAGCTGCACGCCGCGCTTCTGGTTGGCCAGCGTCATCACGGGGCCGACGTATTCCTGCGGCATGTACAGGTGCACCGTGACGATGGGCTCGCGAATTTCCTGGATACGGCCCTGCTCGGGCATCTTGGAGGGGTTTTCCACCATCAGCACCTCGCCGTCGCCCTTGACGACCTGGTAGACCACGCTGGGCGCGGTGGTGATGAGGTCCTGGTCAAACTCGCGCTCCAGCCGTTCCTGCACGATCTCCATGTGCAGCAGGCCCAGGAAACCGCAGCGAAAGCCAAAGCCCAGCGCCTGGCTCACTTCGGGCTCGAAATGCAGACTGGCGTCGTTGAGCTGGAGCTTTTCGAGGCTGTCGCGCAACTGGTCGTACTGGTTGGCCTCGACCGGATACAGCCCCGCAAACACCTGTGGCTGGATTTCCTTGAAGCCCGGCAGCGCCTGCGTGGCGGCGCCCAGGTTGTTGGGCAGCTTTTTCTCAAGCGTGACGGTGTCGCCCACCTTGGCCGCCTTGAGCTCCTTGATGCCGGCGATGATGTAGCCCACCTCACCCGCCTCCAGGCTGTCCCGGGGCTGGTTGGCGGGGGTGAAGACGCCCAGACTGCCCGCTTCGTAAACCGCCTGGGTGGCCATCAACTTGATGCGCTCGCCCTTGACCAGGCGTCCATCGACCACGCGCACCAACATCACCACGCCGACGTAGCTGTCAAACCACGAATCGATGATCATGGCGCGCAGCGGCGCCTGCTCCGCGCCGCGCGGCGCGGGTACCTTGGCGACGATGAGCTCCAGGATCTCGTCGATGCCCATGCCGGTCTTGGCCGAACAGGGGATGGCCTCCGACGCATCGATGCCGATCACGTCCTCGATTTCCTCCTTGGCCCGGTCGGGATCGGCCTGCGGCAGATCCATCTTGTTGAGCACCGGCAGCACCTCGACGCCCAGGTCGAGCGCGGTGTAGCAGTTGGCCACCGTCTGCGCCTCCACGCCCTGGCTGGCGTCCACCACCAGCAGCGCACCCTCGCAAGCCGACAGGCTGCGGCTGACCTCGTAGGAAAAATCCACGTGGCCGGGCGTGTCGATCAGGTTGAGGTTGTATACCTGCCCGTCCTGGGCCTTGTATTGCAAGGCCGCTGTCTGCGCCTTGATCGTGATGCCGCGCTCCTTTTCGATGTCCATCGAGTCGAGCACCTGCTCGCTCATTTCACGGTCGGCCAGGCCGCCGCAGCGCTGAATCAGCCGGTCGGCCAGCGTGGACTTGCCGTGGTCGATGTGCGCGATGATGGAAAAATTGCGGATGTGCTTCATGGAGGCCGTGGAGCGCAACGCGGCGCGCGCCCCAACAAAAAGGGCGCGTCGGTCAGCAACGCGCCCGCAAGGGTTAGCAGGCGATTTTACTTCGCTGCCGGACGGATCAGCACATACTGCGCCCATTCGCCCCGGCGCACCAGCAGGTTCACCGGCTTGGCACGGTCGAGCTTGGCCGTGATGGCCTCGAATTCCTTCACGCCCGCCACCTCCTGGTTGGCGATTTGCAGAACCACATCGCCCTCGCGCAGGCCGGCCCGCGCAGCGGCATCGGCAACCGCCTCCACCCGCACCCCGCCCTTGAGCTTGAGTTCCTTCTTCTGCGTCTCGCTGAGTTCCGCCACGGTCAGTCCCAGCCCCTGCGCGCTGCCGGTCTTGGGTTTGTCTTCCTTGGGCGCGGGCGTCGCGCGCGCCGGACGCGTGTCGCTGGGCAGTTCCGCCACGGTGACGCTCACGTCCTTGTAGCTGCCGCGCCGCAACACGGTGACGGTGCTGCGCGTGCCAGGCTTGGTGTTGCCCACCAGCCGGGGCAGGTCGCTGGCCTTGTCGATCGGCTTGCCGTCGAATTTGACGATCACGTCGCCCGCCTCGATGCCACCCTTGGCCGCCGGGCCGGTCTCGTCCACCCCCCGCACCATCGCGCCCTGCGGCCGACCCAGGCCGATGGATTCGGCCACGTCCTTGCTCACCGGCTCGATGGACACGCCGATGCGCCCGCGCACCACCTTGCCGGTGGCGCGCAGATGCTCGCTCACGCGGATGGCCTCGTCGATGGGAATGGCAAACGCGATGCCCATGTAGCCGCCCGAGCGCGAGTAGATCTGGCTGTTGATGCCCACCACCTCGCCGCGCAGGTTGATCAGGGGTCCGCCCGAGTTGCCCGGGTTGATCGCCACGTCGGTCTGAATGAAGGGCAGGTAGTCGCCCGTGTCGCGCTGCTTGGCACTGACGATGCCGGCGGTCACCGAGTTCTCCAGCCCGAAGGGCGAGCCGATGGCCATCACCCATTCGCCCACGCGCAGGCGGTTCACGTCACCGATGCGCACCGCGGGCAGTCCGCTGGCTTCGATTTTGACCACGGCCACGTCGGTGCGCGCGTCGGCGCCAATGATTTTGGCCTTGAACTCACGCTTGTCGGTCAGCGTGACCAGCACTTCCTCGGCGCCGTCCACCACATGTGCGTTGGTCATCACATAGCCGTCAGACGTGAGCACAAAGCCCGACCCGACGCCACGCGGACGCGCCTCGTCCTCCGGCGGGCGTTGCGGCCGCTGCGGCTGTCCCCCACGCGGGGCATTGGGCGTCTGGCCGAAAAAGCGGCGGAAGAACTCCTTGAGTTCCTCGTCCATGCCGTCTTCGCCGCCAAAGTTGAACGGGCTGTTGCGCGAGGAGGCTTTCTCCACCGTGCGGATGTTCACCACCGACGGGCCAACCTGTTCCACCAGATCGGAAAAATCCGGCAAACCTCGCACCGCGCCCGTTCCGCCGAGAGCTTGCCCGAGCGCTGGCGGCGACGCGGCCAGCGAGCCCAGCGCCGCCGCGAGGACGAATCCCCCGAGCGAGCGCCAGGCGAGGTGGCGCTTGAGAAATTGAGTGGCGATTGCCATGTGTCGAACTCCCGAAAAAGGAAGAAATGCGGGTCAAGACTCCGCGTCAGGGCCGCGAGCGTTCCAGCGCCTGCGCGAAAGCGCGCAGGGTAGCCTGCGGAACCTCCCCCACCGCCGTGAGCCACCCATCGGCCAGGCGCACACGCAAGGACTGCGTCGCGCCCGCCGAGTAGGAACCTTGCGGGCGGCTGGCCGCCTGCGCCGCGTCGCCGGGCTCCAGAAACAGCGAAACCGACGCAATGCCGTCGGTGTAAACACAATGCACCACCGAGAGATCTCCGCCCTCGGCGCTGCCCACCACGCGGCGCCTGCACGGCAGGCTCTGGTAGCCGGCCACCGGCCGCGCGAGGCGCCAGCCCTC
>DAIOSZ010000059.1:0-10793 GCA_036752305.1 Burkholderiaceae bacterium | reverse complement strand
CCTCGGCGCCCGAGCCACTGGCGTCCAGCCGCTCGACACGCCAGCCGCCGGTCTGGCTCATGGCCTGGGCGAGTTTGTCGATCTTGAGCGGCGCGTTCAACTGCAACTCGGAAAACGCCGATTGCTCCAGCACTCGGCCCTCGCCATCGAGCGTCTGTACCTTGATCAGCAGGCCGCTTTTGCGTTCCAGCCACAGCCGGTAGCCATAGCGCAGGGTGTCGCGCGGCTGCAGCAGGACCACGTCGGCCTCGTGCCCGGCAACGCGCTCAATGCCGGTCTGCCGTGCCTCGTAGTACGAGGCCAGCCGGGGCGACGGAGGCGACGGCTGGCCCGGAAACAGTCCGAACGTGTCGCGCCGCTCCGCGCGGGCACGCTTGGCGTCGGGCCAGAACGTGATGACTTCGTCGCCCCGCCGATAGGTGTAGCGCGGCGCGCCGCTGAGCGCCTCGATGCGTTCGATCTGCTGGTCGCCGTTGCAGGCATGCGTGATGCGCGCGCTCGACATGCCGCTGGCCGAGGACACCACGAAGGTGCCCACATAGTTGACGCGCCGCGCGGCCTCGTGCATACGCTCCAGCCACTGACCCAGCGTGCGCTCCGTCATCGCGCTGCTGCTCGGGCGGGCGAAAGGATTCTGGGCAGCGGGGGCTGGCGGCTGCCCGTGGGCCATGCCGCCCAGGCCCGCCAGCAACAGGCAGCCAGCGGCCAGGCGCCGGCATCTCGCGGTTTTCCGTCGGTGCATCAACGTCCCGGCACCTCGAAGGTGGCATTGCGCAGGAAACCCGCCGGACTGGGCGAACCGCCATACTGGCGGTGGGCGGCCATCAGTTGATCGAGCTGCGGGTCGCGCAACACGGTACCCGGCACGCCGCCGGCAGCCGGGGCGGCCACCAGCGTCCGCACGGTGGATGGGGCCGTGCTTGAGCCGGCCTGCGCAAGCTGCGCGCCACCGGTCACCGGAGACGGGCTGGACACCACGGTCCACGCCGTCACCGCGATCGCGGCCGCCGACGCCAAGCCGGCAACCGCCTTCCAGCGGAATACGCGGTCGTTGGCGGCTTCGGTGACCCTTTGGGCCGATTTTTCAACGTTGATTTGATCTCCAGAGTCCTGGATACGACCACCGGCAGCTACCAAAACAGTAGCGCTTTGGTTCAACTCCCAAGGCTTCTCCAATGCCAGTCTGGCGCTCACCGCCGCCGCGAACCCCAGATCCGCCGGGCGTGGCGTCTCGCCCTGCCCGGCGCGCAGCGCCTCGCCGATCAGGTGGTAGCGCTGCCAGCAGGCCCGCGCTTCCTGACCAACGCAAAACTGGGCGATGACTGTCTCGCATTCAAGCGAGCCGTGCGACAACTCTCCGTCGGCGAGCGCGGACAGCGCGCTGCCTGCGTCGGGGACCTCATCGTCTGCCAGCAAGTGTTCGTCGTTCATCTGTTGCGCCATCATTCCTACCAACGTTTGCCCGTCTGGTGTTCCAGCATGGGCTTGATCCGGTTCGAAACCGCTTCCCGCGCGCGGAAAATCCGCGACCGCACCGTTCCAATGGGCGAGCCCATGATCTCGGCTATGTCTTCGTAGCTCATGCCTTCGAGTTCGCGCAGCACCAGCGCCTGGCGCAATTCCTCGGGCAAAGCCTGCATTGCCTCGTTCACCGCCGCCGCGATTTCCTTGGCCGCCAGCACGGTTTCGGGTGTCTCGGCCATGGTTGGTTCCCGTTTGTGGGCGAAAGTTTCGTCGTCTTTCTCGTCGGAAACCAGAGCGCTCTCGGAAATCACCGGATCGCGTCGGGTCTTGGCCAGGTATTTCTTAGCCGTATTCACCGCCACACGGTACAACCAGGTGTAGAACTGCGCATCGCCGCGGAATTGAGGCAGCGCGCGATAGGCGCGGATAAAGGTCTCCTGCGCGATGTCGGGCACCAGATCGCTTTCGCGCACCATGCGCCCAATGAGGCGCTCCACCCTGCGCTGGTACTTGATGACCAAGGCCTCGAACGCGCGCGGCTCACCGGCGAGCGTGCGCTGCACAAGCAACTGGTCGGCCGCGTCGCTGGCGTTGAGTCGAGCGCTGGGCGCTGAGGATTCGCCGTCGGCGGCGGACATGGATATACAGGGACGGAGAGGATGCGTCTGGGCGGAAATCGGTTGCCCGGCCTCTACCCAGGCTCTGGCGACGCCTCGGTGATTTCAGGGCGGGCGGAATATACCGCGCGGCGCAAATCCCGCCAGCGAGCGGGCTGCGCGGCTTCGAGCGCGAACGCCCAGCGCAGCGGACCGCCGCTGGCTTCGCGCCAACCGAGCAGCAGCCAGCGGCTCGCGCCCAGCCCCACGCGCGGCGGCGCGGCCAGCAAGGCTTCATCGTCCCCGGGCGTCATGCGTACCCACCAGCGGGCGCCATCCCAGCGCAAGCGACCGTCCCCGGGCATGCGCCGACCATCTCGCCAGACGATCCATCCGGCGAGCACGACGGCCCCTGACATCCCGGCAATCCGCCACGGCGTGACGTCCGATTGAAGCCCCCAGGCCAGCGCTGCCGCCGCGAGCAGAAGCCAAAACAGGAAAAGCGCGCTGTCCCACCAGCGCCAGCGGCCGATCGGATACGCCACGGAGGGAGCGGCGCGCATGCGATCCGCGCCCGCCTGATTACCTGAAACGCTTGAACACCAGCGTGCCGTTGGTGCCGCCGAAGCCGAAGTTGTTCTTCACGGCCACGTCCACCTTGCGGTCCCGCGCGGTGTTGGCGCAGTAGTCAAGGTCGCACTCTGGATCCTGGTTGAAGATGTTGATCGTCGGCGGGATCTTCTGCTCATGCAGCGCGAGCACCGTGAACACGCTCTCGATACCGCCCGCGCCACCCAGCAAATGGCCGGTCATCGACTTGGTGGAACTGATCACCACCTGTCTGGCGTGTTCGCCCAGCGCCGCCTTGATGGCATTCGACTCATTGATGTCACCCAGCGGCGTGGAAGTGCCATGCGCGTTGACATAGTCGACCTCGTCGGCGTTCACGCCCGCGTTGCGCAGCGCGCCCAGCATCGCCCGGCGCGGACCGTCCATGTTGGGGGCGGTCATATGGCCGGCGTCGGCGCTCATGCCAAAACCGGCCAGTTCAGCGTAGATCCGCGCGCCGCGCGCCTGGGCATGCTCAAGGCTTTCGAGCACGAGCACGCCCGCGCCCTCGCCGAGCACAAACCCATCGCGATCCTTGTCCCAGGGCCGGGACGCGGTGGCCGGATCGTCGTTGCGCGTCGACAGCGCGCGCATGGCGGCGAAGCCTCCAACCCCCAGCGGGGACACCGTCGACTCCGCGCCGCCAGCGATCATCACGTCGGCATCGCCGTATTCGATGATGCGCCCAGCCTCGCCTATGGAGTGCAGCCCGGTGGTGCACGCCGTGACGATGGCAAGGTTGGGCCCCTTGAAGCCGTAGCGCATCGACACATGGCCGGCAATCATGTTGCTGATCGACGCCGGCACGAAGAAGGGCGAAATGCGCCGGGGGCCCCGGTTCACGTATTCGGTATGCGTTTCCTCGATCAGCGGCAGGCCGCCGATGCCCGAACCGATCACGCAACCGGTGAGGCAGGCCTCCTGCTCGGAAAGCGCCTCGCCGGTGGCCAAGCCCGCATCCTGCACCGCCTGAATGGCGGCCACCAACCCGTAATGGATGAAGGTATCCATGGTCCGGGCTTCCTTGGGCGGGATGTACGGACCCAGGTCCAGGCCCTTGACTTCGCCGGCGATCTTGCACGAAAACGCCGATGCGTCGAATTTCGTGATGGCCGCGATGCCCGAGCGGCCCGCCAGCAGATTCTCCCAGGACTGCGCCACCGTGTTACCCACGGGGCTGACACATCCCAGACCAGTGACGACGACACGCCTACGGCTCACGCGCGGCCTTTCTGCTGCCCCCGGAGGGGCCAAGCGATGGGTGGGAGGAAAACGGTCAGGCCTCTCAGGCCTTCTGGTGCGTCATCGCGTAGTCGATCGCGTTTTGCACCGTGGTGATCTTCTCGGCCTCTTCATCCGGGATTTCGATGCCGAATTCGTCCTCGAGCGCCATCACGAGTTCCACCGTGTCGAGCGAGTCGGCGCCGAGGTCGGCCACGAAGGCCTTCTCGTTCGTCACCTGGGACTCTTCCACGCCAAGCTGCTCGGCGATGATTTTCTTGACACGTGCTTCGATATCACTCATGGGTTTTCTCATCCAATTAAAAACAAGTCCGTGATTTTACCCAGCAGCTTGTAACAGCCCCATGGCCCACGCCGCACGAACGCGACGGCGCGGTTTGCTCCTCACATCTTCAATTCATGAACATGCCGCCGTTGACGTGCAACTCCTGACCGGTGACGTAAGCAGCCTCGGGCGACGCCAGAAAGGCCACAGCGTACGCCACATCGTCCGGTTTACCCAGGGCGCCCAATGGTATCTGAGCCATGAGCGATTTGTGCTGATCCTCGGACAGCGCGGCGGTCATGTCGGTGGCGATGAAGCCCGGCGCCACGCAGTTGACCGTGACGCCACGGCTGCCCAGTTCCCGAGCCAGCGCGCGCGTCATGCCCGCCACGCCCGCCTTGGCGGCCGCGTAGTTGGCCTGGCCGGCGTTGCCGCTGGCGCCCACGACGCTGGTGATGTTGATGATGCGGCCCTGGCGCTGCTTCATCATCGGCCGCATGACGGCGCGGCTCATGCGGAACACCGCCTTGAGGTTGGTGTCGAGCACGGCGTCCCAGTCGGCGTCCTTCAGGCGCATCGCCAGCATGTCGCGGGTAATGCCCGCGTTGTTGACGAGGATATGCAGGCCGCCGCGCTCCTTGACGATGCCATCGACCAGCGCCTCGGCGGCCGGCGCATCGTTCACGTCGAGCGCCACGCCCTGACAGCCCGGATAGGCCGCCAGCGCGGCGCCGATCCGCCCGGCACCCTCGGCCGTGGTCGCCGTACCGATGACCGTCGCCCCGCGTTCGGCCAGCACGCGCGCGATCGCGGCGCCAATGCCGCGCGAGGCGCCCGTGACCAGGGCCACTTGTCCTTGCAGTCCCGCCATCACGACTCTCCCATCACCAGGGTCTTCACCTCGGCCAGCGTGGCCGGGTCATACAGCGCCGCGCCGCTCAGGTTGGCATCGATGCGCTTGGACATGCCCGCCAACACCTTGCCGGGGCCGCATTCCACGATGACCTGCGCACCGCGCCCGGCCATGAATTTGACGCATTCCACCCAGCGCACCGGACCAAAAGCCTGCCGATACAGCGCGCCGCGGATCGCCTCGACGTCGGTGTTCACCGCCACGTCGATGTTGTTGACCACCGCGATGCGCGGCGCCGCCAGCGTCATGCCGGCCAGCGCCACCTTCAGCCGCTCGGCGGCCGGCTTCATCAGGCTGGAATGGAAAGGCGCCGACACCGCCAGCGGCAAGGCGCGCTTGGCGCCCTTGGCCTTGAGCACTTCGCAGGCCTTGTCCACCGCCGCCTTGCTGCCGGCGATCACGGTTTGCGCGGGATCGTTGAAATTCGCTGCCTCGACCACCTCGCCGCTGCCGGGCGGAAACTGCGCTTGCGCCTCGGCACAGGCCTCGACCACCTTGGCCGCCTCCAGTCCGAGCACCGCCGCCATGGCGCCCGAGCCCACCGGCGTGGCCTCCTGCATGGCCTGGGCGCGCAGGCGCACCAGCGGCGCGGCTTGCGCCAGCGTCAATACGCCGGCGGCGACCAGCGCCGAATACTCGCCCAGCGAGTGGCCGGCGACGATGAGGGGATCGGCGCCGCCTTCGGCCTTCCAGGCGCGCCAAGCGGCCACGCCCGCCACCAGCATCACCGGCTGCGTGTTGGTGGTCAGCGCCAGCGTCTCTTTCGGCCCCGTGCGGATCAGGCCGGCCAGGTCTTCGCCCAGCGCATCCGACGCCTCTTGCAGCGTCTCGCGCACGGCGGGATGGTCGCCCCAGGCATCGAGCATGCCGACGGACTGCGAGCCCTGTCCGGGGAAAACAAAGGCGAAAGGCTTCATGGAACTCAATTCTTAGGGTGATTTCGCGCGTTTGTGGCCATCAGACAACCACGGAGAGCTACATTTTCAGGAGCACTGAACCCCAGGTAAAACCGCCGCCCACGCCTTCGAGCATGACGGTCTGGCCGCTGCGCACGCGCCCGTCGCGCACCGCGGCGTCGAGCGCCAGCGGGATCGACGCCGCCGAGGTATTGCCATGCTGGTCCACGGTCACGATGAGCTTGTTCAGCGGCAGCTTGAGCCGCTTGGCCGTGCCTTGCATGATGCGGATGTTGGCCTGGTGCGGAATCAGCCAGTCGATGTCGGCATCGCTCAACCGCGCCTTGGCCAGCGTGGCGCGCGCCGAGGATTCGAGCACGCCGACGGCGAGCTTGAACACCGCCTGTCCGTCCATCTTGAGCAGCGGCGTGCCCAGCACCTCGCCGCCCGACACATGTCCTGGCACGCACAGAATGCCCACGTGCTTGCCGTCGGCGTGCAGATCGGTGGCCAGAATGCCCGGCTCGGCCCCCGCCTCCAGCACCACCGCGCCGGCGCCGTCGCCAAACAGCACGCAGGTGGTGCGGTCGTTGAAATCCAGCAGGCGGCTGAAGATTTCGGCGCCGATCACCAGCGCCCGCCGCGCCGCGCCGGTCTGGATCATCGAATCCGCCACCGCCAGCGCGTAGACGAAGCCGCTGCACACCGCCTGCACGTCGAAGGCCGGACAACCGGCGATCCCGAGCTTGTGCTGCACGATGCAGGCGGTGGAGGGGAACACCATGTCGGGCGTCGAGGTCGCGACGATGATCAGGTCAATCTGGGCCGGCTCGACGCCCGCGGCCTGCATGGCCCGGCGTGCCGCATCGGCTGCCAGATCGCTGGCCAGCTGGCCCTGCTGCGCAAAATGCCGCGCGTGGATGCCGGTGCGCTCGACGATCCACTCGTGCGAGGACTCCAGTCCGCGCGCGGCCAGATCGGCCACCAGATCGGCGTTGGTCACGCGGCGCTCGGGCAAATAGCTGCCGGTGCCGGTGATGCGGGAATAGGTTCTCATGTCTCCTCTCGTCGCACGAGGCCGGCGTCCGCGGGAGCGGGACGGCCGAGCAGCGCCGCGGCATGCGCGATGCGCGCCTCCAGCTGGGCGACCAACTGGTTGCGGGCGGCATCATACGCGCGCGTCAGCGCCCAGCCGAAAGCAAACGCGTCGGCCGAGCCATGGCTCTTGAACACCAGGCCGCGCAGGCCGAGCAAGGCCCCGCAGTTGTAGCGTCGGTGGTCCACGCGCGCCTTGAAGGCCTTGAGCACCGGGTAGGCCAGCACCGCCAGCAGTTTGGTGCCCAGGTTGCGCGAGAACTCGTCGCGCAAGAAGCCACCGATCATCGACGCCAGTCCTTCCATGGACTTGAGCGCAACGTTGCCGACGAAGCCGTCGGCAACCACCAGGTCGGTCGTGCCCTTGAAAATGTCGTTGCCCTCGACGTTGCCGTAGAAATTCAGATCACCGGCCTCATGCGCCTCGCGCAGCAGCGCACCCGTGGCCTTGATGGTCTCGTTACCCTTGATGACTTCCTCGCCCACGTTGAGCAGGCCCACGCTGGGCTGGGACTTGTCGAACACCACCGACGCATAGGCCGACCCCATCACCGCGAACTGCAGCAGATGCTCGGCGCTGCAATCCACGTTCGCACCCATGTCGAGCATCAGCGTCGCGCGGTCCTGCGCATTGGGTATCAGGGCGGCGATGGCCGGGCGATCCAGCCCCGGCAGCGTCTTGAGCACGTAGCGGGCAATGGCCATCAGCGCGCCGGTATTGCCCGCCGACACCGCCGCTTGCGCCTGCCCCGCCTTGACCTGCTCGATGGCCACGCGCATGGACGAATCCTTCTTCTTGCGCAGCGCGACCTCCACCGGGTCGTCCATGTCGACGACTTCAGAAGCCTCGACCAGCGTGGCCCGCTCATGCGAGAAGCCGCGCAGCGCGTCGGGCAAGCCCACCAGGCGCACATGCGCGTCGGGGTGCGCGTCGAGGAACGCGCGGCACGCGGGCAGCGTGACCGAGGGACCGTGGTCCCCGCCCATGCAATCGACGGCGATGACGATCACGGCGCCACGAGAAAAGAGAAAAACACCGGCCTCAAAACAAAGGCCCGGCACCGGACAGCGGCGCGGGCCTCATGCAAGCCAATGGGATCAGGCTTCGCTGGACTTGGGCTTGATGACCTGACGGCCACGGTAGTAGCCGTTGGGGCTGACGTGATGGCGCAGATGCACCTCGCCCGTCGTCGGCTCCACCGCCAGGCCCGGCGCCTTGAGCGCGTTGTGGGAACGGTGCATGCCGCGCTTGGACGGCGACTTCTTGTTTTGTTGGACGGCCATGATCGGCTCCTGGAGAAAAGGGGGGATTCGTCGGAAAAAGACGCCCGGCCGGAGAAAACCCCCAAGGCCCTGACAACGCAGCCCCACCAAGCCTGGCCGGGGCGCATGAGCGCGAAAAGCTCTCGATTATAGCCGTTGACGCCCGGCTTGCCCAGGCCCGCGGCTCAAGCCCCGTCCTTGACCCGCAGGCTTGCCAGTGCCGCGAACGGATTGGGCGCCGCGTCGGAGGCCTGGAAATCCGCCGTCTGCGCCTGCAGCCTGGGCTGGGTGGGACAGGTCTCGTGGCGCGGCGCCAGGGGCAGCTCCATCAGCAACTCGTCTTCCACCAGCGCCAGCAAGTCCATGCGCGGCTCCAGGGCCAGCACGTCCTCCTCGGCCTCCTCGTCCTCGGCGGCGGCCTGCGTCTCATCGGCCACGAAGCGAAACCGGCGATCCACCGCCAGATTGGAGCTCATCGGTCCCAGGCAGCGCTGGCAGGTCTGCGTGAGCCGGGTGCGCGCCTTCAGTTCGAGCCAGATCTGCGGCGCGGCGGCGCGCGGATTGCGCACCGAAAACCCGGCTTCCCACTCCACCGGGGTCGCGGCGTCCGCCGCGGGTTGCGCCGACTCCTGCGCCAGACGCGGAAACTGGGCCAGGGGAGTCGCCCCACGGAGCACGGCCCCGTCGCGCGCCGCGGCGCGCACGTCGAGTTTGCGGGGATTGGGCTGAACGGCGGCGGACATGCAATTGAGTGTACGGCAGCGCCGGCCAGGCGCCTCGCGCGTGGAGCCTGAACGAGGCATGCTCAATTGCTTCAAAAACCGTAGCTGCTCGTGGTGGAATTGATTGAATTCTCCTTGCATTTCATATCAAAAAATGAAGCCATATCGATCTATTTTTGTAGAAACATCTACGATTTTGTTACGACATCTACAAAATGCATGCAAATCCGGCTTCGCCGCTGTGGCTTCAGCGCATTTTTTGGCATAAATTTGGCCTGTAGACAGCGCAAATCAACCACGAGCAGCTACAGTTTTTAAAGTTCCGGTTTGGCGCCTTTTTCTCGGGCTTGGCTGGGCGAAAATCTCCCCATGTCCGCGTCTCGCCCGCTCATCCTGGCTTCCACCTCGCGCTACCGCGCTGAGCTGCTGCGGCGGCTGCGCCTGCCGTTTTCGGTGGTCGCGCCCGAGGTGGACGAAACGCCACTGCCCGCCGAACTTCCCGACGCCCTGGCGCGGCGCCTGGCACTGGCCAAGGCGCGGGCGGTTGCCGCGCGCCATCCCGAAGCCATCGTGATCGGCTCCGACCAGGTGGCCGATCTGGCCGGAGAACCGCTGGGCAAGCCGGGTGACCACGCCCGAGCCACCGCGCAGCTGCGGCGCATGCGCGGGCAGACCGTGGTGTTCCAGACGGCGCTGGCCGTGGTCTGCGCGGCCAGCGGCTACGCGGGGGCCGATCTGGCGCCTGTCACGGTGCGCTTTCGCGATCTGTCCGACGCCGAGATCGAACGCTACTTGCGTCTTGAGGAGCCCTACGACTGTGCGGGCAGCGCCAAGAGCGAGGGCTTGGGCATTTCGCTGCTCGACGCCATCGACAACGACGACCCCAGCGCCCTCGTGGGCCTGCCGCTGATCCGCACCTGTCGCCTGCTGCGCGCGGCGGGGCTGAGCGTGCCATGAGCGGCGCCACGCCCGGCACGCTGCACCTGGTGCCCACGCCGCTGGATTTCGGCTGCGCCGGCACGCCGCTGCCGCTGGAGCTGTGCCTGCCGCTGGAGTCGGTGCGCGTGGCGGCGCAACTGCCGCACTGGGTGTGCGAGAACGCCAAAAGCGCGCGCGCCTTCCTCAAGCGCGTGGACGCCGTGGCGCCACTGGCCAGGCCCCTGCAGCAGATCACCTTCACGGAACTGCCGCGCGCCGCGCACAAGAAAGGCGACCACCCGGGCGCCGGCGGTCATTTCGACGCCCGGCCGCTGCTGGCGCCAGCTCTGGCGGGCCAGGACATTGGCCTGATGAGCGAGGCCGGTTTGCCCGCCGTCGCGGACCCGGGCTCCTCGGTCGTGCGCGCGGCGCATGACCTGGGCCTGCGCGTGCGCGCCTGGCCGGGAACCGGCGCGCTGATGCTGGCGCTGGCCGCCAGCGGCCTGGGCGGCCAGTCATTCGCCTTCTCGGGCTATGTGGCGCACAACGGGCCCGAGCGCGAACGTCGGCTGCGCGAGCTGGACGCACTGGCGCTCAAGCAGGGGCAGACGCAAATCCTCATCGAGACGCCCTACCGCAACGCCGCGCTGCTGGGCGCGCTCATCGCCGCCTTGAGTCCGAACACGCGCCTGGCCGTCGCGGCGGGGCTGACGCTGCCGGGAGAATGGGTCAAGAGCGCGCTGGTGCGCGACTGGCGGGCGCTGCGCGCTCAGCCCTGGCCCGCGCTGGAACTGCCCGCCGTGTTTCTGT
>DAIOSZ010000058.1:3013-17791 GCA_036752305.1 Burkholderiaceae bacterium | reverse complement strand
CCACGCAGATGAAGAGCGTGGGGGAGGTCATGGCCATCGGCCGCACCTTCCAGGAGTCGTTCCAGAAGGCGCTGCGAGGCCTGGAGGTGGGCGTCGATGGCATGAACGAGAAGACGCAAGACCGCGAGATTCTGGAAAAAGAGCTGGGCGAGCCGGGCCCCGAGCGCATCTGGTATGTCGGCGACGCCTTTGCCGCTGGCTGGACGCTCGATGAAGTCCACGATCTGACGAAGATTGACAAATGGTTTCTCGTGCAGATCGAGCAGATCGTCAAGATCGAGCTGGACATCGACCGCCTCGCGGCGGAAGCGGGTGACGCCGCGCTGGGGAGGCTGACCGAGGGCGAGCTGCGCGCGCTCAAGCAAAGGGGCTTTTCCGACCGGCGCCTGGCCAAGCTGCTGAAAACCACGGAAAAGGCGGTCCGGGATGCGCGCCGAGCCCTGGGCGTTCGTCCGGTGTTCAAGCGCGTGGACACCTGCGCGGCCGAGTTCGCCACCCACACCGCGTACCTGTATTCAAGCTACGACGAGCAGTGCGAGGCCGACCCGACCGACAAGAAGAAGATCATGGTGCTGGGCGGTGGCCCCAACCGCATCGGGCAAGGCATCGAATTCGACTACTGCTGCGTGCACGCGGCGCTGGCGATGCGCGAGGATGGCTACGAGACCATCATGGTCAACTGCAATCCCGAGACCGTTTCGACCGACTACGACACCAGCGACCGCTTGTATTTCGAGCCGCTCACGTTGGAAGACGTGCTGGAGGTCGTGGACAAGGAAAGGCCGTTGGGCGTGATCGTGCAGTACGGCGGACAGACGCCGCTCAAGCTTGCGCTGGGGCTGGAAGCCGAGGGCGTGCCCATCATCGGCACCACGCCGGACATGATCGACGCTGCTGAAGACCGCGAGCGCTTTCAAGGCTTGCTCAATGATCTCGGCCTGCGCCAACCACCCAACGCCACGGCTCGCACCGAAGCCGAGGCACTGGAGAAGGCGGCGGCGCTGGGCTATCCGCTGGTCGTGCGGCCCAGCTACGTGCTTGGTGGCCGGGCGATGGAAATCGTCCACGAGCAGCGCGACCTGGAGCGCTACATGCGCGAAGCGGTGAAGGTGAGCAACGACTCCCCGGTGCTGCTCGACCGCTTTCTCAACGACGCCATCGAATGCGACGTGGATGCGCTGCGCGACCCCGAGGGCAAGGTGTTCATCGGCGGCGTGATGGAGCACATCGAGCAGGCGGGCGTGCACTCGGGCGACTCCGCCTGCTCGCTGCCGCCGTACTACCTGGCCCAGGCCACCGTGGAGGAACTCAAGCGCCAGACGGCGGCCATGGCGCGGGCGCTCAACGTGGTGGGGCTGATGAACGTGCAGTTCGCGATCCAGGAGGTGAAAGAGGGCGATGCCCGGCGCGACGTGATCTACGTGCTGGAGGTCAATCCGCGCGCCAGCCGCACCGTGCCGTTCGTCAGCAAGGCCACCGGCATTCCCCTGGCCAAGGTGGCCGCGCGCTGCATGGCCGGGCAAAGCCTTGCCAGCCAGGGCGTCACGAGGGAAATCACGCCGCCGTATTTCAGCGTGAAGGAGGCGGTCTTCCCCTTCGTCAAATTCCCCGGCGTGGACACGATTCTCGGGCCCGAGATGAAGTCCACCGGCGAGGTCATGGGCGTTGGAAAAACATTTGGCGAAGCCTACGTGAAGGCCCAGATGGGGGCGGGCGAGCGGCTGCCGCGCGCGCGCAAGCCCGACGGCACGCCAACCGGCAAGGTGTTCCTCACCGTCAAGAACGCGGACAAGCCACAGGCCGTGCGCGTGGCGGGCGATCTCGTCGCGATGGGCTTTGAGTTGGTGGCAACCAAAGGCACGGCCGCCGCCATCGCGGCGGCGGGCATCCCGGTGACCACGGTCAACAAGGTGACCGAGGGCCGCCCGCACGTGGTGGACATGATCAAGAGCAACCAGATCGTGATGGTGATCAACACCGTCGAGGAGCGGCGCAACGCGATTGCCGATTCGCGCCAGATTCGCACCAGTTCCTTGCAAGCCCGCGTGACCACCTACACCACCATTGCCGGGGCCGAGGCGGCCGTCGAGGGCATGAAGGTGATGGACAACCTGGGTGTGGTGTCGGTGCAGGAAATGCACGCTCAACTGGCGTGAAGACGGACTGAAGCGGATGCGCCGCAAGCCCTGCTTTCGGCGATAATCGCGCTTCATCAACACGACCGCCGCGCGGCAACGCCCGGCGGTTTGCTTTTGGCAAGAGCAAATCGAGGACGAGTCCCATGACCACCATCCCTATCACCAGACGCGGCGCTGAAAAGCTCAAGGCCGAGTTGCAGCGGCTCAAGTCGGTGGACCGCCCGGCGGTCATCGCCGCCATTGCCGAGGCGCGCGCGCAGGGGGATCTTTCGGAAAACGCCGAATACGACGCCGCCAAGGATCGCCAGGGCTTCATTGAAGGGCGCATCCAGGAAATCGAAGGCAAGCTGTCGGCCGCGCAGGTGATCGACCCCTCCACGCTGGACGCGGGCGGGCGGGTGGTGTTCGGCGCCACGGTGAACCTGGAGGATGAGGATTCCGGCCAGAAAATCACCTACCAGATCGTCGGCGAAGACGAGGCCGACCTCAAGCTCGGCCTCATCAACGTGAGCAGTCCCATTGCCCGTGCGCTGATCGGCAAGGAGGAGGGCGATACCGCCGTGGTGCAGGCGCCCGGTGGTGAGCGCAGTTACGAGATCACCGGCGTTTCCTACCGCTGATGCCGGGCAAGCGGCTGTCGCTCTTCGCTGCCGCGCTGTGGTGGGGCAGCCTCACGGCCGTGGGCGGGTTGGTCGTGCCGCTGCTGTTCGCCCATCTGCCGTCAAAAGCGCTGGCCGGCCAGATGGCGGCGCAGTTGTTTGCCGCGCAAACCTGGGTCAGCGTGGCCTGCGGCATCGTCGTGCTGCTGGTTTTGAAGGAAAAATCGCCTCATCGCCCGGAAAATCAACCAGCGGCAGCTACTATTTTTATAGTTACAGGCTTGCTGGTCGCGCTGCTGTCCCAGTATGGCGTGGCGCCCCGCATCGTCTCGCGCGAGAACCTGCCCCTTTGGCATGGTGTCGGCAGCGCCCTGTACCTGATCCAGTGGCTGTGCGCCACGGCGCTGCTGTGGCGGCTCACTCCCGCCAGTGCTCCGCCACCCAGCCCGCCGGCCGAATGAAGCGAAAGCGCCGGTTGCGCCGGCCCGCGAGCGCGTCGGGCGGGTTGCATTCCCCGTGGAAGATGACGATGCGCGCGCCTTGCGGAATCAGCGGCTCGCGCCAATAGTTGCTCGGCCAGGGCGGAATGGCGCCGTACTTGAAACTTGGGCACCATTCCTTGGGCCAGTAGGCCAGCTTGCCCTGGCGGTGCAGAAAGTCCGACAGGTACGCCTGCTCGTTGCGATAGCGCGCACGGACCGCTTCAACATGGTCGCGAAAATAGGCCAGCAGATCCGCGTGCGCGCCGAGCTCAAAGCGGTAGACCGATGAATTGCCCGTGATCCGCCAGGGCCGCTTGTAGTCGTGGATGATGAGAAATTCGCCCGGCAGCTCGAAAAAATCGTCGAGCGATCCGGTGATCACCACGTCCACGTCCAGGAACAGCGCGGTGCCTGTCAGGCCGTGCAGGTCGCCCGAGAAGGTCACCAACTTGGTCCAGCCGCGTTCGGGAATGCCCGGCGGCAGGTCAAGCGGCGGAATCGGCAGGCAGCGCACTTCGGCGCGTATGCCTTGGGCATCGTCGGTCAGGCAGACCATCTGGAACGGCAGCGTCAGGTGACGCGCGACCATTCCATACAGGCGGTTGACGTACTCCGGCCCGTATTTGGTGCCCCACTTCATGCAGAGCACGGTGCGCGGCGCGGTGTTCACGAGCCTTGGCTGCGCTTTTTCTCCGACGGCGTGCGCGACTTGGCGCGCTTGATCAGTCCGCCGGGCGTGAGGCGCTGGTTGCCCAGCACGCGCACGGTTTTCACCTCGGGCCGCTGGCCGCCCTTCTTGCTGTACTTGAGCACCTTCACGTCGCGCGGGCCGGGCATGCGCGCCTCGTCCACCGGCTTTTCCTTCTCCGGCTTGGGCCGCCAGAACACCAGCAGCTTGCCGATGTGCTGAATCGGCGCGGCATTGAGCTCGTCGGCCAGCTGCTGGAACATCGCCTCGCGCGCGGCGCGGTCGTCGCCGAGCACGCGCACCTTGATCAGGCCATGCGCCTTGAGCGCGGCGTCGGCTTCCTGGCGCACGGCGGGCGTGAGGCCATCGTTCCCAATCATGACCACGGGATCGAGGTGGTGCGCGTCGGCGCGGTGCAGCTTGCGCTGGGCGGGCGTGAGGGGGATGAGCGGCATGTCCGTATTATCGGCGCCATGAAAGTGCGCAGCGGCAGCAAGAAAATCAACAAGGCATGGCTCAACGAGCATGTCAACGACCCCTACGTCAGGCAGGCGCAGAAAGACGGCTATCGCGCGCGCGCAGCCTACAAGCTCAAGGAAATCGACGAGCAGTTCGGCCTGGCGCGGCCGGGCATGCGCATCGTCGATCTCGGCGCCGCGCCGGGCGCCTGGAGCCAGTACCTGCGCCGCCGCCTGGCCCCGGCGGGCGCCGCCGCGGGCGAACTGCCCGGCACGCTGGTGGCGCTCGATCTGTTGCCGATGGAGCCGATCGAAGGCGTGCGCTTCATCCAAGGCGATTTTCGCGAAGAGGCCGTGCTGGCGCAGCTGCAGGCCGCCGTGGGCGCGCACAAGCTCGATCTGGTGGTCTCGGACATGGCGCCCAATCTGTCGGGCATCGCGTCGGCGGACGCGGCGCGCATGGTGGCCCTGGTCGAACTGGCGGTTGAGTTTGCCGTCCAGCATCTTGCCCCGGGCGGCGCGCTGGTCTCCAAGGTCTTTCACGGCGGAGGCTACGATGAGGCGCTGCGCGCCTTTCGCGGCGCCTTTGGCACGGTCAAACCCATCAAACCCAAGGCCAGCCGCGACAAGTCGGCGGAAACCTTTCTTGTCGGCCTGGGCCCGAGGAAGAAGGGCCAATAACCGTTTCGGCCCATGGGGCCGGGTATCTGTACCGCTCCAGGTGGCTTGAAAAGCCTAGAATCCCCTCCAAGTGGCTGTTTCGTGGGCCATTTCGGACATATCGGCAATCCCACGGTGTCGCAGCCTTCAAGCCGGAGCACGCATTGAACAATCCCTGGTTTTCCAAAGTTGCCGTCTGGATGGTGGTGGCGCTCGTGCTGTTCACCGTCTTCAAGCAGTTTGACTCGCGCGCCGGCATGGCCGCGGGCCACATGGGCTATTCCGATTTTCTGGAGCAGGTGCGCAACAAGCAGATCAAGAGCGTGACCATCCAGGAAGGCCAGGGCGGCACCGAGATCATCGCCACCACGAACGACGACAAGCGCGTGCGCACGACCGCCACCTATCTGGATCGCGGCCTGGTGGGCGACCTCATCGCCAACGGCGTCAAGTTCGACGTCAAGCCGCGCGAGGAAGGCTCGCTGCTGATGACGCTGCTCGTGAGCTGGGGGCCGATGCTGTTGCTCATCGGCGTGTGGGTGTATTTCATGCGCCAGATGCAAGGCGGCGGCAAGGGCGGCGCGTTCAGCTTCGGCAAGAGCAAGGCGCGCATGCTCGACGAGAACAACAACACCGTCACCTTCGCCGACGTGGCCGGTTGCGACGAGGCCAAGGAAGAGGTCAAGGAGGTTGTTGACTTCCTGAAAGACCCCCAAAAGTTCCAGAAACTCGGCGGCCGCATTCCGCGCGGCCTGCTGCTGGTAGGGCCTCCGGGCACCGGCAAGACGCTGCTGGCCAAGAGCATCGCAGGCGAAGCCAAGGTGCCGTTCTTCAGCATCTCGGGCTCCGATTTCGTCGAAATGTTCGTCGGCGTGGGCGCGGCGCGCGTGCGCGACATGTTCGAGAACGCCAAGAAAAACGCGCCCTGCATCATCTTCGTCGATGAGATCGACGCCGTGGGCCGCCAGCGTGGCGCCGGCCTGGGCGGCGGCAACGACGAGCGCGAGCAGACGCTCAACCAGATGCTGGTCGAGATGGACGGTTTCGAGACCAACCTCGGCGTGATCGTCGTGGCTGCCACCAACCGGCCCGACATCCTCGACGCCGCGCTGCTGCGTCCCGGGCGCTTTGACCGCCAGGTCTACGTGACGCTGCCCGACATTCGCGGGCGCGAGCAGATTCTGAACGTGCACATGCGCAAGATCCCGATCGGCCAGGACGTGAACGCCGCCATCATCGCGCGCGGCACGCCGGGCATGAGCGGCGCCGACCTCGCCAACCTGTGCAACGAGGCCGCGCTGATGGCCGCGAGGCGCAACGCGCGCGTGGTCGAGATGCAGGACTTCGAGAAAGCCAAGGACAAGATCCTCATGGGCCCCGAGCGCAAGAGCATGGTCATGCCCGAGGATGAGCGCCGCAACACGGCCTATCACGAGGCGGGCCATGCGCTCATCGGGCGCCTGCTGCCCAAGTGCGATCCGGTGCACAAGGTCACGATCATCCCGCGCGGCCGCGCGCTCGGCGTGACGATGAGCCTGCCCGAGAAAGACCGCTACTCCTACGACAAGGAGTACATGCTCAATCAGATCAGCATGCTGTTTGGCGGGCGCATTGCCGAAGAAGTGTTCATGAACCAGATGACCACCGGCGCGAGCAACGATTTCGAGCGCGCCACGCACATCGCGCGCGACATGGTGATGCGCTACGGCATGACGCAGGCGCTCGGGCCCATGGTCTACGCCGAGAACGAAGGCGAGGTCTTCCTCGGCCGCAGCGTGACCAAGACGACCAACATCAGCGAAGAGACGATGCAAAAGGTCGATGCCGAGGTGCGCCGCATCATCGACGAACAGTACGCGCTGGCGCGCCGCCTCATCGAGGAGCATTCCGACAAGATGCACGCGATGGCCAAGGCCCTGCTGGAGTGGGAAACCATCGACGCCGAGCAGCTCGACGACATCATGGCCAGCCGCCCGCCGCGCCCGCCGCGCGACTGGACGCCGCGCACGCCCAATGCCGGCGGTGGTGGTGACAGCAGCGGCGGCCAGGTGGTCAAACCCGAGGCAACGCCCACGGCCGCTCGCGTCCACCTGTCCGACTAGTGCAGTGTTCGACGCTTTGCGGTACTTATGGGCCAGCGGATTTGCCTTCGTGGCTAGGCGCAAACCACAGCGATGCTCAGTGGCATCGCGAGGATTTGCAACGACGCCACGGAGGCAAAGGCGCGGCGCCATAAGTGCTGCATAGCATCGAACACTGCACTAGGAGGCCGCCGCTCCCCGCGGCGCGCCACATGCTGCCGTCCGCTTGAAAACGCTGCTGATCCACGGCGCCACGGGCAAGGTTGGCCAGGCCTTGCTGGAGCAGGCCCTCGCGCACCCCGGCGTGGCGCTCGTCACCGCGCCCACGCGCCGCCCGCTGGCGGTGCGTGACGCCCGGCTGCAAAACCCCATCATCGATTTCCGCGCGCTGCCGAGCGAGCGCTGGTGGAAGGCCGACGCCGCGCTCTGCGCGCTGGGCACCACGCTGCGCCTGGCCGGATCGCAGGCAGCCTTCTTCGAGGTCGATCACGACTTCGTCGTCGCGGCGGCGCGCCGGGCTTGGCAAGCCGGCACGCCCTGCTTCGTGCTCAACTCGGCGCTGGGCGCCAATGCGCGAGCGGGCAACTTCTACCTGCGCGTCAAGGGCCAGGCCGAGGACAGCGTGACCGCGCTTGGCTTCGAGTCGCTCACGCTGGTGCGCCCCTCCATGCTGGACGCCGGCCCGCGCGAAGACCCGCGCCCCGCCGAGCGCGCGGGCCTGCTGGCCATGAAGCTGGCCGCGCCGCTGATTCCGCGCCGCTACCGCGCGGTTACCGTGGCCGCCGTGGCCCGGTGCATGCTGCAGTCCGCGCTCAATGCGCCAAGGGGGCGCCATGTCATCGAATCCGACGCCATCTGAGGCTCCTGCGGTCTGGCGCACCGCGCGGTTCGATCTGGCGCTGGACGAGCCGCGCATCATGGGCATCGTCAACCTCACGCCCGATTCCTTTTCCGACGGCGGCTCACACGTCAACGCGCGCGCGGCGCTCGCCCACTGCGAGCAACTGCTCAAGGACGGTGCTCACCTGCTCGACATCGGCGGCGAATCCACCCGGCCCGGCGCCAGGCCCTTGCCGCTGGACGAGGAACTCGCGCGCGTCATGCCGGTGCTGCGCGAAGCCGTCCGCCTGGGCGTGCCGGTTTCGGTGGACACCTACAAAGCCGGGGTGATGCGCGCCGCGCTGGACGCCGGCGCCGACGCCATCAACGACGTGTGGGCGCTGCGCCAGCCCGGCGCGCGCGACGCGGTGGCTGCCCACCCACGCTGCGGCGTCTGCCTGATGCACATGCACGGCGAGCCGGAGACCATGCAGACCGCGCCGATGAGCGGTGACCCGATTGCCCAGGTGCTGTCGTTTTGGAAGCTGCGCGTGGCAGACCTGCGGGCAGGGGGCATCGAGCCGGCGCGCATCAGTCTCGATCCGGGCGTTGGCTTCGGCAAGACCCCGGCGCAGAACTTTGCCCTGCTTGCCCGCCAGCGCGAACTGCTCGCGGCCGGCCTGCCGCTGCTCGTGGGCTGGTCGCGCAAGTCTTCGCTCGGCCATGCCACCGGCCTGGCCGAGCCGCGCGAGCGCCTGGTTCCCAGCGTGGCCGCCGCGTTGCTCGCGGCCGAGCGCGGCGCCCGCATCCTGCGCGTGCACGACGCACGGGAAACCGCCTTGGCACTGGCCGTCTGGCGCGCCGCCCGGCCGGCTGCCTGACGGTGCGCTGGTACATTTCGCCAGACGCTTTTCCTCACGGCCTAGAACAACGGGACACTCCATGACCACGCGCAAATACTTTGGCACCGACGGCATCCGCGGCACCGTTGGCCAGGAGCCCATCACGCCCGATTTCGTGCTGCGCCTGGCGCACGCGGTCGGCCATGTGCTGCGGCGCGACGAGCGGCGCCACAACGCCCGTCCCACGGTGCTCATCGGCAAGGACACGCGCATTTCCGGCTACATGCTCGAATCGGCGCTGGAGTCCGGCTTCAACTCCGCCGGGGTGGACGTGGTGCTGCTCGGGCCGCTGCCCACGCCGGGCGTCGCCTACCTCACGCGCGCGCAGCGCGCCAGCCTGGGCGTGGTCATCAGCGCCAGCCACAACCCCTATCCGGACAACGGCATCAAATTCTTCAGCCCGCAGGGCACCAAGCTCAGCGACGAATGGGAACTGGCTGTCGAAGCCGCGCTGGAGCAGCCCCCGCGCTGGGCCGATTCCGCCTCGCTCGGCCGCACGCGGCGCCTGGACGACGCCTCGGGCCGCTACATCGAATTCTGCAAGAGCACGTTCGCGCACGACCTCACGCTCAACGGCCTGCGCATCGTCGTGGACGCCGCCAACGGCGCGGCCTACCAGATCGCGCCGATGGTGTTCCACGAACTGGGCGCCGAGGTCATCGCCATCGGCTGCGAGCCCGACGGCACCAACATCAACGACGACGTGGGCGCCACGCATCCGCAGGCGCTGGTGGACGCGGTGCACCGCCACCGCGCCGACTACGGCATTGCACTGGACGGCGATGCCGACCGCCTGCAGGTGGTCGATGCCGAGGGCCGCCTGTACAACGGCGACGAACTGCTCTACCTCATGGTGGACGAGCGGGCCGGGCGCGGCGAGCGCGTCGTCGGCGTGGTCGGCACCTTGATGACCAACATGGCCGTGGAAGTGGCGCTCAAGGACCGCGGCATCGACTTCGTGCGCGCCAAGGTCGGCGACCGCTACGTGCTCGAAGAACTCGAAAAGCACGACTGGCTCATCGGCGGCGAAGGCTCGGGCCACCTGCTGGCGCTGGACAAGCACACCACCGGCGACGGGCTCATTTCGTCGCTGGTGGTGCTGCAAGCCTGCGTGCGCTCGGGCCGCACGCTGGCCGAACTGCTCGACGGCATCTCGCTGTTTCCGCAAACGCTCATCAACGTTCGCGTCGAGCCGGGCTCCGATTGGAAGCGCAACGAACGCCTGTCGGCCGAAATCGCCGCCGTGGAGGCCGAGCTGGGCGAACGGGGCCGCGTGCTCATCCGCGCCAGCGGCACCGAGCCGGTGCTGCGCGTGATGGTCGAGGCGCGCGACGACTACCAGGCCCGCCAATGCGCCGAACGCTTGGCCGACGCGGCGCGTGGCCGCTGACGGTCGTCGTTCCTTCTGAAACGGGTATTCAAAATATATAGCTGCCCGTGGTTGTTCTGTATGGCATTTCGGCTTTTTTCATCTTGAGAATCAAGCCAAAATGCCCTCGGAATTCCGAGAATTTGTAGAAATATCTACAAAATTGTAGAAATATCTACAGATTTCCAGATTTTTCGCGTTTCCCGAGCGCTCCAGGGCCTCGTTTATCGGCCTAAATTTGGCTCAAAGCCAATCAATATCACCACGATCAGCTATCATTTTTGAATAAGCGGCGCGGGCGGCTTTCATCGCTTCGTCATGCACTCGCCATGTTCCGGTCACGTCAGGCCGCGAGCATGGGGGGATGAAGACAAGCCAGACATCCTTTTCATCGGCGGACTATCAGCCGCCGGAGTGGCGCCCGGCCCACGCACCCCTGTCCATGCCCGATGCGCCGCGCATCCAGGTCTCCTGGGCGCGCCACCAAGACGAAGTGCGCGAGGCGCAGCGGCTGCGGCATCAGGTGTTTGCCGGCGAAATGGGCGCGCGCCTGCCAAGCGCTTTGGCGGGGCACGACATCGACCTGTTCGACGACTATTGCGAGCACCTGATCGTGCGCGCCGGCCCCGACGGCCCGGTGGTGGGTACCTACCGCCTGCTCACCCCCACGCAGGCGCGCCGCGCGGGCAGTTTCTACAGCGACACCGAATTCGACCTGGTGCGCCTGCGCCACCTGCGCGACCAGATGGTGGAGCTGGGGCGCAGCTGCGTGCACCCCGGGCACCGCAGCGGCGCGGTGATTCTGGCGCTGTGGGGGGCGCTGGCCGGCTTCATGCAGGCCAACGGTCTGGCCACCATGATCGGCTGCGCCAGCATGCCCATGCGTTGCGGCGGCCTGACCCGTGGCGACCTTGCCGCGAGCATCTGGAAGCGCCTGTCGCGCACGCATCTGGCCAGCGTGGAACTGCACGTGCGCCCGCGCCTGCCCTTGCCGCTGGACGCACTGCAAGCGCTGGACGGTGAACGGGACGCCGAGCCGCCGCCGCTGATTCAGGGCTACCTGCGCCTGGGCGCCAAGGTGCTCGGCCCGCCGGCCTGGGACCCGGATTTCAACACCGCGGACCTGCCGTTGATGATGCGGCTGGAGGACCTGCCCGCGCGCTACCGCAAGCACTTTTTGGGATAGGCCCGTTTTGCTCGCCGCAGCGAGAATGAGCGTCTCGAACCGTGCCGCGTATGTCTGCCCGCCCATCCAAACCCAAGACCAGGCCCAAGGTCAAGGCCAAGGCCAAATCCACGGCCGCTCCCGCGCCCGCGTCGCCCGCCGAGCCGCTGCATTTTCTTGACCGGGACCGCAGCATCCTCGCCTTCAACGAGCGCGTGCTCGACTGGGCGCGCCGCGACGACGTGCCGCTGCTGGAGCGGCTGCGTTTCTTGACCATCGTGTCGTCCAACCTCGATGAATTCTTCGAGGTGCGCGCGCACCTGCACCTGGACGCCTTGCGCCAAGGCGTGGCCAGCGGCCCGTATTCGGCGCGGAGTTTCCTCGCGCTGTCGGAGGACGTGAAGGCGCTGGTCGAGCGGCAATACACGCTGTTCAACGACGCGCTCTCGCCCGCGCTGTCGCGCGCGCGCATCCGCATCGTGCCGCACGGCGAGCGCAACGCCGCGCAGCGCAAGTGGGTCAGGGAATTTTTCGAACGCGAGGCGCGGCCGCTGCTGGTGCCGGTGGGGCTGGATCCGGCGCATCCGTTCCCCAAGGTGGCCAACAAGTCGCTCAACTTCATCGTCCAGCTCGGCGGCGCCGATGCCTTTGGGCGCGAGCACCGCATCGCCATCGTCAAGGTGCCGCGCAGCCTGCCGCGCGTGATCGCGCTGCCGGCGCGCGTGTCGGGCAAGGATCAACTCTTCGTCACCATCTCCAGCGTGATCCGCGCGCACCTGGCCGACATGTTCCCCGGCCGGGGCGTGGGGCGGTTTTCGCAATTTCGCATCACGCGCCACTCCGACCTGGAGGTGGACGAGGACGACGTGCAGGACCTGCGCAGCGCCTTGCGCGCCGGGCTCACGCAGCGCCACTACGGGCAGGCCGTGCGGCTGGAGGTCTCCTCGGGCTGCTCGGACGAACTGGCCGCCTTCCTGCTGCGCGAATTCGAGCTTCCCGAGGCTGCGCTGTACCGCGTGCACGGCCCCGTGAACCTGGTGCGGCTGGGGCAGCTCATCGACCTGGTGCAGCGCCCGCAGCTGCATTTTCCGCCCTATCGGCCGGCCTACCCCGCGGGGCTGCCGGTGGACGGGTCGATCTTCGCGCGCCTCAAGCGCGGCGACCTGCTGATCCTGATGCCGCGCGCGAAAATTGCAGCCGTGCGAGCGATATAAATCGCGCCGGTTGAAGTTTCACTAGCAGCAACGAAATTGCAGATTCTGGGAGTATCGGCCATAAAAAAGCCGCCTCGCGGGCGGCTCATGGTCTGGTTGTGGAGGCTTAAGCGGGCAGCGCAGGGGCTGCGTTGGCGGCCTCCTGCCTGATCTTGCGTTCGAGCTGTACTGCGCGGGGCTCGATGTGCGGGGGCAGAAAGCCCAACTCCTTGAGCTTTTCGATGCGCTTGCGGGCGGTGATGCCGGTTGGTGTTTTCAATTTGAGCATGCGCGTAATCTCCATGCTGTTGTAGCCCGCCAGCGCGTAGGGGATGATTTCGGCGTGATCGGGACGGTAGTGCAGCCAATCCCATTGGGCCTGAGTGAAGTTCATGCTGTGGCCAAGCTGCTTGGCCTGGTCGATCACACGGTATTGGCCGGTTCTGCGTATGGACGGCAACACGTCGTTGAAGACCCAGCGCTTGAAGGGTTCCGCCGCCGCCGATTTACTGCGGACTACTACCCGATAGAACCCAGGCTCGGACAAGAAAGTGGTGGTTTGAGGACCACCTGGGGTACTCACGGTGTGAGTCCCCTTTTCGTCGTCGGGAACACCCCGCAACATGTTCGCAGCATCACGATATTCCAGCGTTCGCGCCAGGCTGGGCGCGTAAAACCAGAACTCGCCAGCGATTTCGACCATCTGGACGCTCATATTGCCCAGGGTCATCGTGTTGAGCACCAGGCCGGTGGTTGGGAGGCTCATGCTGCACTCCTTTCGGTCAAAAGATCGGGGCGCGCGGCCAGCACGCGGCGGATGGAGGGGCTGGCGCCGAGCGTGGAGAGCTTGTCTCGCATCACGCGCATGAGGGCGCTGAAGGCGGCAGCGGGCATCTGCACCGGATGATCGTGGCCGCCGACGTTGCGCGCGCCAGCGGCGGCATCCGCGAGGTTCTGACCTATCCAGGCCAGGGCGTCGAGCGAGTCGCGCACGTCGTCGATGAGGGCCTCGTCGCGTTCGAGCATGACGACGAGGATTTCGCTGGGGTTGAGGTAAGGCTCCGGCAGGATATTGCCAGGAAATGGCCGCTGGTTTGACATAGGTTGCTCCGTTGCTGAGACTGTTGGCCCGCTTTTCAGACGGGTGGAGGGGTGTGAAAACATGAAGCAAGTCATGCCGCCGCCCTTACGGGAAGGCGCACCCCTCCAGAAACTCAGCTTGTGGGAGCGAATCTGGAGGCGCAAAAAAGCCGCGACTGTCGCGCGCGGCCCCTTCGCTTGCTTCAAGGTGTTTTCAGCACCTGAGTCCATTTTATTACACCTATTGCAATTAAATTGCTGCCAGTGAAACAACACCAGAAACGGCAACGCCGACCGGGCGTGGAGCCCTGGCCGGCGTGAGTGCGTAGTGTATGCGAGCGAGGGAAATCGTCAAGGGTTTGGGGCCGTTTTTGGGGTGGCCACGGCGCGCGGGTTGATCCACAGCACCTCGGTGCGGCCGCGCTTGGAGCCCGCCGCAATGTGCTTGCGCTCCACTCGGCGCCAGCCGGTGAGCATGCGGTCGTAGAGGGCTGAGGGGTAGCCTGCCAGCACCACCATGCCTTTGAGGCCGAGGAGGCTCTCCAGCAGCTCGGTATGCTGCTGCTCGGTGAGCTCGTGGCGGTAGCCCCCATCGCTTCGCGTGGCGGGGAGGTATGGCGGATCGACGAAATGCAGCGTCGCCGGGCTGTCCTGGGCCCGCATGACATCGAGCGCGTCGCGGCGCTCGATGATCACGCCTTGCAGGCGGCGCGTGACGGCCGCGAGGCTGCGCGGGTAGGTCATCCACTCGTGGGCCTTGCAGTGCTGGCCGGAGCGGTGGCGGGCATCGGCGAAGGTGGTCTTTTTGGGGTTGAACAGCGCGCTGTGGTGAAAGGCCATGTAGGCGCGGGCGATGGCGCGGGCGGCGCGGATCACGGGGTCGCGGCTCGGTTGAAAGGCGCGCTCGAACTCGCAGCGCGCGTAGGGCATGCGCTTGAGCCGCCGCACGAGGGCCTGGCACTGCACGGGGTCTTGCAGCACCTGAAAGACGCCGACGATCTCTTCGTCGAGGTCGTTGTAGACCTCGATGCGCGACCGGGGCTTGCGCAGCAGCACGCTGGCGGCGCCGCCGAAGGGCTCCACGTAGACGCGGTGCTCGGGGTAGTGGCTCATGACCCAGGGGGCGATGGCCCATTTACCTCCG
>DAIOSZ010000058.1:0-3003 GCA_036752305.1 Burkholderiaceae bacterium | reverse complement strand
CGGAGGACGGCGCGCCGGGGCGCGGCGGAGGCGGGGTTCGCGATGTTGTGTCGCATGTCGAGTGTCCAAAAGAAAGGTCGGACGCTCGACGGCGTGCAGCAATGGGGCTCTGGGCCCGGGAATCTCGCACCGGGCCGTTGGCCCAGTGGTTCACGGTGCCGCAGCGCTGGCACCGGATGGAAAGCGAGACGTATTGTCCCTCGGCAAGTTTGCGGGCGCAATGACCGCAGCGGATGTCGTTGTGTTTCACGGACTGCAAGCCTTTTGCACTTTTGGGGCGCTCTGGTAGGCTGCGACTCGCCTGACGTCAGGTGGCGGGCCTTGGCCTGGCTTGCGGTTGTGGCCGCAGGTTGGGGGTTGGGCCTGGTGTTAGCGCGCCTGGCTCAGCCGCCCGTCTTTTTCTCCTAGAACAGCAACTCCGCGACTCGCGCCTGGTCGGCGAATATCTGACCGGTCATTTGCGCGGCAGCGGGGGTCTTGGGTCGGTACAGGGTGTTGGTTTGCGGCTCCCAAAACCACACGGTCAGACCCGCCCCTTCGTCACGCGTCACGGCGGCAATGACGGCGTGGCCGGGGCCGGGAGCGCCGAAGGTGAAGATCTGGAAAGCGCAGCGGCCAATGGCGCAGTTGCCCAGGCCGCGCGCGGCCATCCAGCCCAAGGCTGCGGTGGCGTAATCGTCACAATCGTCGGTCTCCTGCGCAAAGGTGGACTGGTACATCACCGGGCATAGCTCGATCTCGGCACGCAACTGGGCCTCGGTGAGCGGCCGGTAGGCGGCGTCCGACTGCGTCCACTTGCAGTCTGGGCGCAGTAAGCACTGCGCGGCGAGCGCATCGCTGATGCCTTGCCCGCCTGACCAGGGCACGGGCGTGAGCGTGGTCGCGTCGATGCGGCTGCGGTTGGCGGCGAGTGCAGCGTAGTCCGTGGCCTTGCCGCCCATCGCTGCGGATACGGCGTCTACCCAGGCCATGACGGCGCTGGCTGTCTCCAGGCCCAGGCGGCGCAGCGCGGGGATGAGTTGTGCGGGCGCGGGGCACAGCGGGCGCAGCGGCGCCCAGCGCGGGTCGGCATGCACGGCCTGCCAGGCGCGGCGCAGGCCGATCTGCTCGATGTACTGCTCGATCTCGGGCGTGGTGGTGGTGGCGGTTGTCATGGCGTGGTGCTCCAGGCAGCGGTGGCGATGAGGGTGCAGGGGTCGTAGCGCCAGGCGTCGCGCAGGCCGCAGGCGGCGGCGACGGACTCGGAGCACGTCCAGCGTGTGGCGGCTTCGGGCATGAGCCAGGCGAGGGACTTGCTGATCAGCGCCCAGTCGTAGCGGTCGCCCGCGTGCTCGGCAAACCAGCGGGCGGCGCGCTCGACGTCGACGTGCGCGGGGACGGGCAGCAGGCGCCAGCGCGCGGGATCGAACGCGATGCGTTTGATGCGCACGCCGCCCACGCATCCGGCGCGGCGCGGGCTGTGCCCGGGCAGGCGCTCGGCGGCGACGCTGGAGGCCGACCACAGGGCGCCTGCGGCGTCTGGCTGGGTGCTGCGGTCGGGCATGTACGCGGCTACGGGGTCGTGGGACTCGAAGACGAGTTCGGTGTGGCTGTAGGCGCCGGAGAGGCGAGCGCGGATTAGGCGGTTGGCAACGCCTTGCCAGCCGGGGCGGGTGCCGACGAATCCGGCGATCTGCATCGCTTAGGCCTCGCCGAAGGTGAGGGGCCAGCCGTGCGCGCATTCGTAGCTCTCGGGCGTGCTGCTCGCAAGCATGGCCGCGCGGTGCGCCTCGGCGGCGGCGTGGATGGCGGCCTCAGACTGCATCGACGCCGCAAAAATCTGCCCGGCTAACGTCGGCGTCATCGTCACGTACACAGGGCTGGCGAGGCTGTCGGCGGTGAGCGTTTTCCACTGCATGCCGGGCGGAAGTTGCGCCCCCGCGATCACCAGGCCGAGTTGCTGGCGCTGGCTCGTGGCGTCTGTATGAAACCAGTGCTGGCCGACCTTGACCCCATTGGCGAGGCGGCGCGTGCGCTCGGCCTTGATGCGCTCCCAGGCGGATTCTTGGCGCGCCCCCAGCGGCACCACCGGTGGAGCAAACGCTGTCCCATCGTGCGTGCAGCCCGCGCACACCCAATCGGGCGCCTCGTGCCAGCCATCGGTGCGTGCGGGCTGGGGGTCGATGGGGAGATGCGTCACGGGGTCGAGCACGGGCGCAAGCGGCGGCGGCGCGGGCTGGCGCTGCACGACCACGTTTTGCTCGGACAGCAGTACCCAGGCGGTGCTGATCATGATGCGAGCCTCCGAAACGTCAGATGCGCATAGACCTCTGGCCGCCCGGTACCGGCGGCGTAGCCGAAGCCATAGCTCGACACGCTGGACACCCAGTGCTCCAGGCGAAGCGTCGAGGTCACCGTCAGCTCAAAGAAACCGCCTAAGGGCGTGGTGGTGCTGGCGGAGGGCTGGTAGCCGCCACTGCCCGGCACGGCATCGACCACCGCGCCCGCCGTGACATTCCATAGCCGCAAGGCGTGGCTGTAGGGCGCGTAGGCGGCGGCCCAGCCGTCGAGCAGGTACAGGCCGGGCGGTAGTGTCACGATATTGCTGCCCAGGCCTGCACCCGCGATACGGGCGGCCGACAAGGTGTTGAGCGTGCGCGTCAGCCATTGGCTGGACGCCGAAGGCGTGTCGCCGTGGACGCCCGAGGCACGGCGGTCTTCCACGACAAAAAGCTGCGCGGCCATCAGTGCGGCCAGCTCATCGCGCGTCATGAAGGCGAGATCGCCCAGCTCCCAGCGCGCGGGAACCTGAGCGGGCGTAGGGCCGGTCAGTTGCATTGCGTCACTCCAAAAATCAGGTCAGGCGGTTGTCATGGCGATCAGCTCAGCCGGGGAAAGCTCGGCTGTCCACCAGGCCAGGCGGCGCACGTGCATGCTGGCCTGCGGGGCAGCCGCATCGAGCGTGAAATGGGCTATCCGGATTTCTGTGTTGAAGGAGGCTTCCGGTGATTGAGTGCCTCCGTG
>DAIOSZ010000057.1:12876-17906 GCA_036752305.1 Burkholderiaceae bacterium | reverse complement strand
GCCAGCGTCAGCCCGCCGCCGATCGTGAAACCGCGGTGCGCACGTGCACGCCGCCAGAAACCGGGCGCCGCCGGCGTGCTGGACGCGACCATGGCAGGACTGTTCATGCGCACTCGAAATTCATGAGAAACAGGGCTCTTCTTGCGAATGCTGATGATGGTCTCACCTGCCGATAGCCAGGCCCAGCACCTGGGCGGGCTGCACGCCCGTGGGCGCGAAGCGATCGAGCATCCGAAACCACCCCAGGTACGAATCGAGGTACTTGGTGGCCACCCCCTTGAAGCGGCGCATCCACCCGCGCAGCCGGCTGACATAGGCATTGACGTTTTGCACATGCCAGGGGCCTCTGACGCGCATGCCGCGGCTGACGTTGATCGCCTGGTGCTCGACGCCCAGGGCATGCGCCGCACGGGCCAGAGTGACACTGCCATCGGTGCACAACACCGCATCGGGCGCCAGCATGGGCGCAAGCGCCGCCTGCACGCTCGCTGCCTTGCCCGACTCCAGGATGACGTTGGCCGTGGCCCCTGCGCGGTCACGCGCCATCAAGACGGGCGTGTCCTCCCAGCCCTTGGGGCCCGCCTGTGCCTTGCCGCCACGCCGGCGCGCCTTGCGCGGCAAGCCTCTTTGGCCCTTGCACGAAATCCGGAAGTACGACTCATCGGCCTCGGCAATGCCCAGCAGCTGGCGCGCCTGCACGCCCTTGGGGCAGGCCAGGAAGCGGTGGCGCCAGCGAAAGGCCGTGCTTTGCGCCACGCCCAGGCGCCGGGCCACCTGGTTGAGCGACAGGCCCTCGTCCAAGGCGCCGGCGTGCGCCAGCCATTTATCGCGCAGATGCAGCCGTGCCAGGGGCGTGCCGGTCAAGGCGTTGAAGCTGCGGGCGCACTGGCGGCACTTGAAGCGTTGCAGGGCGTTGGCCGAGCCGTTCTTGACGACCGCCGTGCTGTTGCAGTGCGGGCATCTCGGGTGCTCCAGCACGCGCGCTTCGATGACTTCGCTCACCTGGCTGCGCGCGCTCAGCGCGCCAAGAGCTGCCGCCAGTTGCTGGCGCTGGTGGTGCGTCAGCTTGGACAAACTATTGATCAGGCGCGTCATTTGCTGCTGTCTCATGGCCTTCTCCTGGGGGCGACGCCGCAGCGTCATGCTTCCAAGATGAGGGCTGTGGGGCGCAAGAAAAGTGCTTATCACCAGCATTCGCGAGAAGAGCCAGAAACAGGGTTCCAGCGCCCGCCCATCGCGGGTAATCAGCTATCCATTCAATAGCATTGAACGATCCGGCCACGGTCATATCTCGCTGGCCTTCACACGCGGGTCGATGAGCGCGTACAGCACGTCGACGATGAAGTTGACCACTACCACCATCGCCGCCAGCAGCATCACGCAGTTGCGCACCACGATCAGGTCGCGGTTGGCGATGCTCTGGAAAATCAGGCGCCCCAGGCCCGGCAGGTAGAACACGCTCTCGACCACGATGGTGCCCGCCAGCAACTCGGCAAACTGCAGGCCCATCACGGTGATCACCGGGATCATGGCGTTGCGCAGCACGTGGCCCCACAGCGTGGCGCGGCGGCTCAGGCCCTTGGCGCGCGCGGTGCGCACGTAGTCCTCGCGCAGCCCCTCCAGCACCGCCGAGCGCGTGAAACGCGCCAGGATCGCCGCCTGCACCAGCGCCAGCGCCACGGCGGGCAGGAGCAGCGACTTCAGGCCGGCCCACAGTCCGGCCCACACGCCGTCGTCGAAATACCAGCCGTCAAAGCCGCCGGCCGACAGCCATTGCAGCTTGACCGAAAACAGCATGATCAGCAGGATCGCGAACCAGAAATTGGGGATGGCGATGCCGACCTGTGCCAGCGCCATCAGGCCGGTGTCGCCCAGCCGGTTGTGCTGCGACGCCGCGTACACCCCGACCGCCAGCGCCAGCAGCGCGGTCAGGCACATGGCCAGCACGGCCAGCGGCACGGTCAGTTGCAGCCGCTCGGCAATCAGCTCGGCCACCGGTGAACCATAGGCGTAAGAGTTGCCCATGTCGCCGCGCAGCAGGCCGCCCATCCAGTCCGTGTAGCGGGCCAGCGCCGGCCGGTCCAGCCCCAGCTCGACCACCTTGGCGGCCACCGCTGCGGGGTCGGCGTCGGGACCCATCAGCACCTCGGCGGCGTTGCCGGGCAGCACCTCCAGCACCGCGAACACGATCAGGCTGGTGGCCGCCAGCGTGGCCAGCAGCGTGAGAACGCGTTTGAAGAGGAAGTAGCTCATGTGCGGCGGCCCGTGCTGCATGGCATTATCGACACATCGGGCGTCGCATCTGGCGCGCCCCTCTCGCCACAACCAGGAGCGCATGGATGGCCCTGATGATCACCGACGACTGCATCAACTGCGACGTCTGCGAACCCGAATGCCCCAACCAGGCGATCTCGATGGGCGAGGAGCACTACGAGATCGACCCCGACAAATGCACCGAATGTGTCGGGCACTTCGGCGAGCCGCAGTGCGTGCAGGTGTGCCCGGTGGACTGCATCCCGGTCAATCCGCTGCGCGTGGAAGACCCGCAGGTGCTGTTGGCCAAGTTCCGCCGCCTGCTCGGACAGGACTGAGCAATGCTTTTGATTTGATGGCTGCTGGCGCTTGTCTGTGGCCAACCCCAGCTATTCCGACCGAGCCGGCACCAGGATGTCGCGCTTGCCGTCGGCTGTCATGGCGCTGACCAGACCGGCCTTTTCCATGTCCTCGACCAGGCGCGCGGCGCGGTTGTAGCCGATCTTCAGGTGGCGCTGCACCAGCGAGATGCTGGCCTTGCGGTTCTTCAGCACCACTTCCACGGCCTGGTCGTACATCGGGTCCTTCTCGCCGCCGCTGTCCTCGCCCGCGCCAAAACCGCCCTCCTCGCCATCGACCGTGCCGCCTTCCAGCACGCCCTCGATGTAGTTCGGCTCGCCCTGGCTCTTGAGGTATTCGACCACGCGGTGCACCTCGTCGTCGCTGACGAAGGCGCCGTGCACGCGCACCGGCAGTCCGGTGCCGCTGGCCATGTACAGCATGTCGCCCATGCCGAGCAGCGCCTCGGCGCCCATCTGGTCGAGGATGGTGCGGCTGTCGATCTTGCTGGAGACCTGGAAGGCGATGCGAGTGGGGATGTTGGCCTTGATCAGGCCGGTGATCACGTCCACGCTGGGGCGCTGCGTGGCCAGGATGAGGTGGATGCCGGCGGCGCGGGCCTTTTGCGCCAGGCGCGCGATGAGTTCCTCGATCTTCTTGCCGACCACCATCATCAGGTCGGCCAATTCGTCGATGACGACGACGATGTGTGGCAGGCGGTCCAGCGGTTCGGGGCTTTCGGGCGTGAGGGAAAACGGGTTGGGGATGAGCACCTCGCGTGCCTTGGCTTCGTCGATCTTGGCGTTGTAGCCCGCCAGGTTGCGCACCCCGAGCTTGCTCATGAGCTTGTAGCGCCGCTCCATCTCGGCCACGCACCAGTTCAGGCCGTGGGCGGCCTGGCGCATGTCGGTCACCACGGGCGCGAGCAGGTGCGGAATGCCCTCGTAGACGCTCATTTCGAGCATCTTGGGGTCGATCATCAGCAGGCGCACGTCCTTTGGCTCGGCCTTGTAGAGCAGCGAAAGGATCATCCCGTTGATGCCCACCGACTTGCCCGAGCCGGTGGTGCCCGCCACCAGCACATGCGGCATCTTGGCCAGATCGGCGACGATGGGCTGGCCAATGATGTCCTTGCCCAGGCCCATGGTGAGCAGCGACTTGGCGTCGGCATACACCTGCGAGCCCAGAATTTCCGACAGGCGGATCGTCTGCCGCTTGGCGTTGGGCAGTTCCAGCGCCATGTAGTTCTTGCCGGGAATCGTCTCGACGACACGGATCGACACCAGGCTCAGGCTGCGCGCCAGATCCTTGGCGAGGTTGACGACCTGCGCGCCCTTGACTCCGGTGGCGGGTTCGATCTCGTAGCGGGTGATCACCGGCCCAGGCGCGGCCGCCACCACGCTGACCTGCACGCCGAAGTCCTTGAGCTTTTTCTCGATGAGGCGGCTGGTCATCTCCAGCGTGTCGGCGGAGACGGATTCCTTGTGCGCGGGCGCGGCGTCGAGCAGGTCGACCTGCGGCAGGTGCGAATCGGGCATGTCCTGGAACAGCGGCTTCTGGCGCTCCTTGACGACCCGCGTGCTCGGCTCGACGCTCTGCACGGTGGGCTCGATCACGATGGGGTGATGGACCGGCGCGGCCGGGCGCGGCGCGGGCGGCTCGGCGACAAAGGGCGGCACCTCCGGCTCCCGCGCATCAGGAGCCACGGCTGCGACGGCGGGCTCCCCCGGCGGTATCGGCTGTGTCATCGGTTCGACGTCGAGCACGGGCTCCTGATGCAGGTGCGCATCGCGCTCGCGCGCCGCCTGTTTGCCGATTTCGAGGTCCTCGGCCAGTTCGCGCTTTTCGCGCATGGCGCTGAGCCTGAGGTCCAACCGGGCGCCCACGCGCTCGGCCAGATGCCCCCAGGAAAAGCGGAACACCCAGGCCGAGGTGAGCACCATCAGCACGATGGCCACCAGGCCCGAGCCGCTGAAACCCAGCCAGCGCTCGGCCAGCGGACCGAGCCAGTAGCCCAGTACGCCGCCACCATGGCCCGGCAGGTTGGGCTCGAAGCGGTACAGGCGCGTCCACTCCAGAACGGCGCTGGCCGCCAGCAACACCAGCAATCCGGGCAGCATGGCCCAGTCGCTGGGCTCGGCCGGCTCGGCATCCGAAGGGCGGGCCGGGGCCGAGCCGCTTTGGCGCATGTAGCGCGCAAGCCCGGTGAGCCACAGCCGCAGACCCGCCGCCACCAGCCACCAAACCGAAAACCCGAAAGCAAAATAGCTCAGGTCGGCCAGCCAGGCGCCCAGGCGCCCGCCCCAGTTGCGCACGCCGCCCGATTCCAGTTGGCGCGTCCACGCAGGGTCTGCCAGCGAATGGCTCGCCAGCGCCAGCATCCAGTAGACCAGCAGCGCCAGCCCCGCCAGCAGCAGCGCCTCCTGCGTCAGACGCGA
>DAIOSZ010000057.1:4403-12866 GCA_036752305.1 Burkholderiaceae bacterium | reverse complement strand
AGCAGCCAGAACACCAGCGCCACCAGCCCCAGCACCAGGGCGATTTCATGGGCAAAACGGGCCACGCCCGGGCGGGGCTGGGCAGCATCTGCGCGAGAGGTGTTCAGGGTGTTGAGCGAGTAAGTCATGGGCGGAGTCAGAGCTCCGCTAGCTTAGCCGATTGGCGCTATGGTTTTTGCAACACGGGGATATACACCCCCGACGCCAGGTTCAGGTGAGGATGGAGTGAAGCTCCAGCTTGACGATCAGCCCATGCTCGGCGTCCGGAACGATGAAGCCGCGCTCCTCCAGATCCTTCATCACGCGGCTGACCATTTCGCGCGAGGCACCCACCATCTTGGCCAAGTCCTGGCGCGTGACCTTGTTGTGGATGACGTGGCGGCCGTCGGCCAGCTCCTCCGATTGTTCGAGCAGCGTATGGGCCACGCGGCCGTACACGTCCATGAGCGCAAGCGACTCGATCTTGTTGCCGGCCTGGCGCAGGCGCTGCACCGCGCCCACCAGCAACGCGCTGGCAACCGAACCAGGCTCCGGCAGGCAGGCGGCGAACGCCTCTTTGGTCAGCACGAGCACATCGCTGGTCACCTCGGCGCTGACCGTGGCGGAGGCGGGCTCGTGGTCGATCAGGCTCATCTCGCCGGCGTGCTCGCCCTGGCCCATGGTGGCGATGATGACCTCGCGGCCCTTTTCGTCAGTCTTGATGACGCGCACGCGACCATTGAGCAGGATGTACAGCGTGTCGTTGCGCTTGCCCTGCTCAATCAAGGTCTCACCGCGCCGAAAGCGCCGCTTGGACAGCGACGCGGCCACCACTTCCGCCTGCCGCGGCGTGAGCGCGGCGAACAGCGGCACGCGCCGGATCAGATCCTGATTAGACAAAATCGCCATATCTGGGTTTTCTCCAAGAGTCGAGGCTCGGCCGGTTTCGTCACCCACAACAAGGGCTATTGCCGCTTTTGGGACAATAGTCATTATTATCGTTTCAGCCTTGACTTCGGACAGGTTTTCCCGGTCAACCCCCGTCATTCACAATAAGTTACACCATGAGTTCCACCCGCCACGCCCAAGTCCTGATTCTCGGCTCCGGCCCCGCCGGCTACACCGCCGCGGTTTATGCCGCGCGCGCCAACCTCAAGCCCGTGCTCATCACCGGCCTGGCTCAGGGTGGGCAGTTGATGACCACGACCGAGGTCGACAACTGGCCCGCCGACGTGCAGGGGGTACAAGGGCCGGAGCTGATGCAGAGCTTTCTGGAGCACGCCGAGCGCTTCCAGACCGAGATCGTGTTTGACCACATCAGCACCGTCGATCTGACCAAACGCCCGTTTTCGCTCACCGGTGACAGCGGCGCGTACACCTGTGATGCGCTGATCATCGCCACCGGCGCATCGGCCAAATACCTTGGCTTGCCATCCGAGCAGGCCTTTATGGGCAAGGGCGTCTCGGGTTGCGCCACTTGCGACGGCTTTTTCTATCGCGATGAGGTTTGCTGCGTGGTGGGCGGCGGCAACACCGCGGTCGAAGAAGCGCTGTACCTGTCCAACATTGCAAAAAAGGTCTACCTGATTCACCGGCGCGACCAGTTCCGCGCCGAGCCGATCATGGTGGACAAACTGATGGAGCGCGTGAAGGAAGGCAAGATCGAACTCAAGACCTTCCAGGTGCTGGACGAAGTGCTGGGCGATGCCTCCGGCGTGACCGGCGTGCGCCTCAAGCAGGTGCAGACCGGCGCCACCGAGGAGCTGGCGCTCAAGGGCTGCTTCATCGCCATCGGCCACACGCCCAACACCGACATTTTTCAGGGCCAGTTGCAAATGAAAAACGGGTATATCGTCACCCACTCGGGCCTGCAGGGCATGGCGACAATGACCAGCGTGGAAGGCGTGTTCGCGGCCGGGGACGTGCAGGATCATGTGTACCGACAGGCCATCACCAGCGCCGGTACCGGCTGCATGGCGGCGCTGGATGCGCAGCGCTACCTGGAAAAATAGCCCGCGCTATAATGGAGGGCTTGGCTTAATTTGGCCAAGCCAGGGTTACCGCCACCCTTTAGTCTGGCGAGGTCAAGCTCTCACGACGGTGACAGCTGTTTTTTGCGAATCTGGAGTGTCCTCATGGCACGCGTCTGCGACGTCACGGGCAAGAAGCCCATGGTCGGAAACAACGTTTCCCACGCCAACAACAAAACCAAGCGCCGGTTCCTGCCGAACCTGCAATACCGCCGTTTCTGGGTGGAAAGCGAGAACCGCTGGGTGCGCCTGCGCGTCTCCAGCGCGGCCCTTCGCCTGATCGACAAAAACGGCATCGACGCCGTGCTGGCTGACCTGCGCGCGCGCGGCCAAGCCTGATCCTCCACGCTTCACCTTAAAGGAACACGATCATGGCATCCAAAGGCGGCCGCGAAAAAATCAAACTGGAGTCCACGGCGGGCACCGGTCATTTCTACACCACGACCAAGAACAAGAAGACCACGCCTGACAAAATGGCGATCATGAAATTTGATCCCAAGGCGCGCAAGCATGTGGAATACAAGGAAGTGAAGCTGAAGTAAGGCTTCGCCTCGTACATGAAAAAGCCGCTCAGTGAGCGGCTTTTTTATTGGACCGGCGCCCTCTGCGCGGGCGCCGTTACGGCGTCAAACCCGCGCCGCGCGCAGCCTGAGCGAAAACTCCTGCAGCGCCGCGATGCCGCTGTCCTCGGCGCGCTTGCACCAGGCCGCCAGGTTGGCGGTGAGCTGCTCACGGTTCAGGGAGCGGTTGAGCCAGAGCTGGCGCAACTCCTCGCGCATCGTGAGCATCTTGTCGAGCACCGGAGAAGTGGCGCGCGCCACGGCCATGCGGGCCTGCTCGGCGGCCGGAACTTTTTCGTCGTCGCGGTCCAGCCAGCGGCGCGCGCCCTGGAGCGCATCCGCCTTGGCCTGCTCGCCCTTGGCCTTGAGCCCGGCGATCTCGCTGCGCGCCGCGCGGCGCACTTCGCGCGCGTAGCCCGCCATCACCTCATAACGGTTGGCGATGATCGCCTCCAGCGTGTTCACATCGGCCGGTTTGACGTCGCCATAGGCGATGCGCGGGGGGCGTTTCTTGACATGCGCCAGTCCCAGCGCCGAGAGGATGCGGATGTACAGCCAGCCGATGTCGAACTCGTAGGGCTTGACCGAAAGCTTGGCCGAGGTCGGATAGGTGTGGTGGTTGTTGTGCAACTCCTCGCCCCCGATGAGGATGCCCCACGGCGAGATGTTGGTGCTGGCGTCCTGGCACTCAAAATTGCGATAACCCCAGTAGTGACCGATGCCGTTGATGATGCCGGCGGCGGTTACCGGAATCCAGGCCATCTGCAAGGCCCACACGGCGGCGCCCAGGGCACCGAACAGCACCACGTCGATGATCAGCATCAGGCTCACGCCGAGCACGCTAAAGCGCGTGTAGACGTTGCGCTCGATCCAGTCGTCTGGCGTGCCGTGCCCATATTTGGTCATGGTTTCGGCGTTTTCGCTTTCCGCGCGATACAGCTCGGCGCCGGTCCAGAACACCGTGGAGAGCCCACGCGTCTGCGGACTGTGCGGATCCTCCGGGGTCTCGCACTTGGCATGGTGCTTGCGGTGGATGGCCGCCCATTCCTTGGTGACCATGCCCGTCGTCATCCACAGCCAGAAGCGGAAAAAGTGCGACGGAAGCGGATGCAGATCAAGCGAGCGGTGCGCCTGGTGGCGGTGCAGGAAGATCGTGACGCTGGCAATCGTCACGTGTGTGAGCGCCAGCGCAATGAGCAGTACCTGCCACCATTGCAAGTCCCAAAGCCCATGCCCAGCCCAATTGAGCAGGGCTTGCGCCAGCGGTGTGTCCAAGCCGTTCAACATGTCGTAAAACCTTTGATTCGGTGCAGAAGACCGTAACCGGGTATTGTAGGAAATATCCGACAAATCCCCTCATGAAAAAGGACGCGGCGCGCGACTTTGGAGTACTTGCTCAACTCTTACGTTGCCAAACCGCCGCAAAAAAGCCGTCCGTGCCGTGAACATGTGGCCACAGGCGCAAAAAGCAAGCGTCAGGCGTGCACAGGCTCGCCGCGTCGGGCACCTTGAGCGCCGCGAGCAGATCACCTGCCGCCAAGGGCTCGAATAAAGTCCCCTGCGCGGCCGTGAACGCCCGCGCCACCGCCTCGTTTTCGGCCTCCAGCAGACTGCACGTGGCGTAGACCAGCCTGCCGCCGGGCTTGAGCAGACGGGCCGCGGCATCCAAGATCGCCGCCTGCTTGTGAACCAGTTCGGCCACCGCTTCGGGCGACTGACGCCATTTCAGGTCGGGGTTGCGGCGCAACGTGCCAGTGCCAGAGCATGGCGCGTCCACCAGCACGCGATCGATCTTGCCGGCCAGGCGTTTGACGCGCTCGTCGCGCTCATGCGCGATCACCACCGGATGCACGTTGGACAAGCCGCTGCGCGCCAGGCGCGGAGCGAGCGCATCCAAGCGGTGGGCGGATACGTCAAAGGCATAAAGTCGGCCCGTCCCACGCATGCGCGCGCCCAGCGCCAAGGTCTTGCCGCCGGCACCGGCGCAGAAATCCACCACCATTTCGCCGCGCCGGGGGTCCAGCAGCAGCGCCAGCAATTGCGAACCCTCGTCCTGCACCTCCACCAGACCACCCGTGAAGGCCTGCGTCCGTTGCAGCGGCGGCTTGCCTTGCACGCGCAGTCCCCACGGCGAATACGGCGTCGGCTCGGCCTTGATGCCCTCGGCGGCCAGCGCGGCAAGCGCCTGTTCGCGCGTGGCCTTGAGCGCGTTGGCGCGCAGGTCCAGCGGCGCGCCGTGCAACAAGGCCTCGGCCAGCGCGTCGAACGAAGCCTGCCCCAGCCGCGCCAGCAGCGGGCCAGCAAGCCAGGCCGGCAGGTTGTGGCGTTGAGCGGGCTGCAGTTCGGTGGGCGAGACCGTCAGGCAGGCGTCGAGCCAGTCCTTTTCCTGCGCGGAGAGCGCACTTTTCAAAAAGGCGCGATCCCCGGAAAACCCCAAAATCGCCAGCCGGCGCGCGCGCGGCCCGCTGCCAGTCAGCGCCAGACGTTCGAAGCCCAGTTTGCGCCGCAGCACGGCATAAGTGGTCTCGGCCAGCGTCGCGCGCTCGCGAGGCCCCAGGTTCCGGTGCTCGCGAAAGTAGCGCGAGACCACGGCATCCGCCGGATGGTTCATGGGCAAAACCATCTCGATCAACTCGGCGCAGGCATCCAAAAGCGCTTTAGGGTGCATAATTTCAGAAAGATTTTCGCGTCAAATGCTCGTGGAACGTCCACGAGCAGCTATCATTTTTTACTACAGTTCGGATAGCAAACGCGCCACCACGCGCGGGTACATCACATGTTCCTGCGTGAGCACCCGCGCGGCCAGGCTGTCGGCCGTATCGCCGGCGAGCACGGGGACCGCCACCTGGTCGAGGATGGCGCCGTCGTCCAGCACCTCGGTCACCTGGTGGACCGTGGCGCCCGCAAAGCGGCAGCCGGCATCCAGCGCACGCTGGTGCGTGTGCAGACCCGAAAACGCCGGGAGCAGCGAAGGGTGAATGTTCAGCAAGCGCCCCGCGTAGCGCCGCACGAAGCCCGGCGTCAGCACGCGCATGAAGCCCGCCAGCAGCACCAGAACCGGTGCGTGGCGATCCACCTCCTCCGCCAGCGCCATGTCGAAGGCTTCGCGGCTGGCAAAGGCCTGGTGGTCGATCACCGCGGTCGGCACGCCGGCTTCGCGCGCCAGGCGCAGACCTCCGGCGTCCGGCCGGTTGCTGACGACGGCGGCCACGCGGGCGTCGTGGCGCCCGGCCCAGTCCTGCTCGCGCGCGGCGCGCAGCAGCGCGGCCATGTTCGAACCGCCGCCCGAGATCACAATCACGATGTTTTTCATTGCTTGCCATTATGTCGTTCGACCCCACTCAAACCCCGTTGTCCGCCGCGCAGGCCCGCGTTCTCGGCACGCTCATGGAGAAGGCCCGCACGGTGCCCGACAGCTATCCGCTGTCGCTCAATCTCGTGGTGACCGGCGCCAACCAAAAGACCAGCCGCGAGCCGGTCATGCACATGAGCGAGGCACAGGCCCAGCAGGCGCTGGACGACCTGGTGCACCTGAGCCTCGCCCGCCCCGCCAGCGGCGCGCGCGTGGCGCGCTGGGAACACAACGCGCAGCGCGGACTGGGCGTGCCGGAGCAATCGGCCGTTTTGTTGGGCCTGCTGATGCTGCGCGGCCCGCAAACCGCCGCCGAGCTGCGCCTGAACGCCGAGCGCTGGTACCGCTTCGCCGACACCTCCTCGGTGGAGGCGTTTCTCGACGAGTTGCAATCGCGCGGCGCCGACAAAGGCGGCCCGCTGGTCCTGCACCTGCCGCGTGCGCCCGGCGAGCGTGAGGCCCGCTGGGCACAACTGCTCACCGGGCCGGTGGACACCGCCAGCCTGGACGGTCGCCGCGCCGATGCCGCGGACGACGCGAGTGGCCTGGGGGAGCGGGTTCAGGCGCTCGAAGCCGAAGTCCAGACACTGCGGGCGCAACTGGCGCACCTGTGTCAGCAGCTCGGCGTGGAGCCCATGTCGCAGCCCTGACGGCCCGCGCGCGCCGCGCGTGCTAAAAAGCGCGCTGACCATTCACCCAACGCTTTCGACGGAGTTCTTCACATGGATCTCGCCTTCACCCCCGAGGAGCAGGCTTTTCGCGAGAACATTCGCGCCTGGGTCAAGGGCAATCTGCCCCAGGAGATTTCGCACAAGGTCCACAACGCCCTGCGCCTGACGCGCGCGGACATGCAGAACTGGGCCAAGATACTCGGCAAGAAGGGCTGGCTGGGCTATGGCTGGCCCAAGGAATTCGGCGGCCCCGGTTGGAACGCCGTGCAAAAGCACTTGTTCGAGGAAGAATGCGCTCTGGCCGGAGCGCCGCGCATCGTGCCCTTTGGCCCGGTGATGGTGGCCCCGGTCATCATGGCCTTCGGCAACGCCGAGCAGCACGCGCGCTTTCTGCCCGGCATAGCCTCGGGCGAGGTCTGGTGGAGCCAAGGCTACAGCGAGCCGGGCTCGGGCTCCGACCTCGCATCAGTGCGCACGCGCGCCGAACGCCAGGGTGACAAATACATCGTCAACGGCCAGAAGACCTGGACCACGCTCGGCCAGTACGGCGACTGGATGTTCAACCTCGTGCGCACCAGCACCGAGGGCAAGCCCCAAACGGGCATCTCCTTCCTGCTCATCGACATGAAATCGCCCGGCGTCTCGGTGCGCCCGATCAAGCTGCTGGACGGCGAGCGCGAGGTCAATGACGTGTTCTTCGACAACGTCGAGGTTCCGGCCGAGAACCTGGTCGGCGAAGAAAACAAGGGCTGGACCTACGCCAAACACCTGCTCAGCCATGAGCGCACCAACATTGCCGACGTCAACCGCGCCAAACGCGAACTGGAGCGCCTCAAGCGCATCGCCAAGGCCGAGGGCGTGTGGGACGACCTGCGCTTTCGCGACGAAATCGCCAAGCTGGAAGTAGACATCGTGGCGCTCGAGATGATGGTGCTGCGCGTGCTCTCGGCGCAATCGTCGGGCAAGAATCCGCTGGACATCGCCGGCCTGCTCAAGATCAAGGGTAGCGAGATCCAGCAGCGCTACACCGAGCTGATGATGCTCGCGGCCGGCCCCAACGCCATGCCCTTCATCGAGGAAGCCATGGAAGCCGGTTGGCAGGGCAATTTCCCCGGCGGAAGCGTGATGAACGCGCCGCTGGCGGCCACCTATCTCAATTTCCGCAAGACCACCATCTACGGCGGCAGCAACGAAGTTCAACGCAACATCGTCGCGCAGACGGTGCTGGGCTGAGCCGCGACCGAGGAGAACACCCATGGATTTCAATTTCAGCGACGACCAGCAAAGCCTGCGCGACGCCACTGCCAAGTGGGTCGAGCGCGGCTACACCTTCGAGCGCCGCCGCGCCATCGTCGAAAAGGAAGGCGGCTTTTCGCAGCAGGCCTGGAACGAGATGGCCGAGCTCGGCCTCACCGGCCTGTACGTTCCCGAGGCCGATGGCGGCCTGGGTCTGGGCCCGGTGGATGGCATGGTGGTGATGGAAGAACTGGGCCGGGGCCTGGTGATGGAGCCGCTGGCGCAATCCCTGATCGCCGGCGCCACGCTCGCCAAATATGCCGACGCTCAATTGCGTGCCGCCTGGCAACCCCGGATTGCCAGTGGACAGGCGCTGGTGGTGCTGGCCCAGCAAGAGGCGGGCAACCGCTACCGGCTCGACCGCTCGGCCACCCGTGTCGCCGTCAACGGCAGCCAGGTCCGCGTCGACGGCGTGAAGACCTTGGTCCCCGCCGGCGACAAGGCAACGGCCTACCTCGTGCCCGGCATGGCGGGTGACCAACTCGTGCTGGCGCTGGTGGATGCCGCGTCGCCGGACGGCGGTGCGCGCGGCTTTGGGTGTCCGGACGGCTCGCGGGCCGCCGCGGGGGCATTCC
>DAIOSZ010000057.1:0-4393 GCA_036752305.1 Burkholderiaceae bacterium | reverse complement strand
CACTGACTGCTACCAAAAACGTAGTTCCCGTCGGCGACCAGGCCGATGCGTTCCTGGTGCCGGCCACGGTGAATGGGGCTATCGCCTTGTTCCTCGTGGCACGCGGCGCACCGGGCGTCAGCACCCGCGGCTATGGCACGCAGGATGGTGGCCGCGCGGCCGACCTGAGCCTGCAGAATGCGCCCGCCAGCCTGATCACGACGGACGGACTGGCCGCGCTGGAGCTCGCGGTGGACATCGGCATCGCCGCCACCTGCGCCGAGGCGGTGGGCGTGATGGACAAGACCTTCGACCTCACGGCCGAGTACCTGAACACGCGCAAGCAGTTTGGCGTGCTCATCGGCAGCTTCCAGGCGCTGCGCCACCGCTTGGCCGACATGAAAATGGCGCTCGAACTCGCGCGCTCGATGAGCTACTACGCCAGCCTCAAGCTCGGCGCGCCCCTCGACGAGCGCCGCCGCGCGATGGCGCGGGCCAAGTACCAGCTCGGCGTCTCGATGCGCTTCGTCGGCCAGCAGTCAGTGCAGTTGCATGGCGGCATCGGCGTCACCGACGAATATGTCGGCAGCCACTACTTCAAGCGCCTGACCCAGATGGAAACCGTGTTCGGCGACACGCTGCATCACCTGGGCGAAGTTTCGGCGCGCATGCAAGACACCGCGGGCGTGTTTGCCTGATGCGACTGCGCCGCCGCCAAGTCCTGTCCAGCGTCGCGGCCACCTGCCTGATGGCGGGTTGCGCGCCGCTGACGCAGGCGCGGGAATCGGATTTTCCGCCCGTCATCTTCGTGCACGGCAACGGCGACTCGGCCGCGCTGTGGCAGACCACCGCCTGGCGTTTCGAAAGCAACGGCTGGCCGGCCGACCGGCTGTTCGCAATCGATTTGCCCTACCCCACCGCCCGCAACGACGACACCGTGGACCAGCCGGGCCGCACGGGCAGCGAAGGCTTCAAGCAGTACCTTGCCGCAGAGGTCCAGAAGGTGCTCAAGCGCACTGGCGCGCGGCAGGTTGTGCTGATCGGCAATTCGCGCGGCGGACTGGCCATCCGCAACTACATCCAGAACGGCGGCGCCAAATTCGTCAGCCATGCGGTGCTGGGCGCCACGCCCAACCACGGCGTGTGGGCCATTCCGGAATTCAGCGAACAAAACGAGTTCTCCGGCCTGTCCTCGTTCATCAAGGGCTTGAACACACCCAAGAATGCAGCCGGGGACGAGGTGACCGGCCCGGTCAAGTGGTTGACGCTGCGCTCCGACAAGAACGACAAATACGCCCAGCCCGAGGGCACCTGGATCGCACGCGCCGGCAAACCCACCTTCGTGACCGAAGCCGGTCCCGAGCTGAAGGGCGCGCGCAATCTCGTGCTGCCCATGGCCGATCACCGCGAAGCTTCATTTTCGCCGCAGGCGTTCGAGGCGACCTGGCAATTTCTCACCGGGCGGGCGCCCAAAACCACCGCGGCGGAGCGCGTCCGCGCCCCTGTCTTGAATGGCCGCATCACCGGCCAGGGCTTGAAAGTGGACGATCCGGCCAGCGGGAACTTCTTCAACAACCTGCCGATTCCTGGCGCGCAACTGGCCATCTTCGAAACCGACCCGCTAACGGGTGCGCGGCGTGGCGAAGCCGTGTACAGGAAAACGGTGTCGGACGATGGTCAATGGGGGCCGTTCACCGCCGATTCGGACAAAACCTACGAGTTCGAGGTGCGCGCGCCGGGCTACGCCGTCACGCACATCTACCGCAGCCCGTTCCCGCGCGGCGGCCAGTGGGTGCATCTGCGCGCCGAGCGGCTGATGCCCTCGGACAAGGGCAACGCCAGCTCGACCACCGTTTCGCGCCCGCGCGGCTACTTTCTGCTCTCGCGCGACAAAATGGCCCTGGACGGCTATTCGATGATTCCGGGTATTCCCAACTACCCGGTGGCCGGCGTGTCCTCGTTCACGTTGCGCGACAAGGAATTCACGCCCAATAAACCGGTGCGCTTTACCTTCAACGGCGAGAGCGTCGCCGGGCAGACCTGGAACCACGCCGACAGCCCTACGGGGCAGGTGGCGATCCTCGAACTGAGCGACTGAGGCCGGCAGACTCCTACGCCATGTCCGCGCCATGCTCCTTGAGCAGCACGCGCAGGATCGAGCGATGGCAGCGGTCATCGCGCTCGCAGTAGCAACCAACCGACAAGGCCGTGTGGCGCGACAACGCCGCCAGCAGGCCAAGCAGGTGCTCCGCCTCGGGTTTGCCCATTTCGGCGCGGTAGCGCCGAGCAAAGGCCGCCCATTCGGCGTCGCTCTGCGCGGCCTGGGCGAGCTTCACCAACTCCGCGCTGGGCGAAAGCTCGGGCAACCAGGCGTCGTACCAGTCCAGGCGCGAAAAATCGACCTTGGCCACGCCGCGCGGCGGCCGGCGCACGGTTCCCAGGCGCAAGCCTTCGTCTGCGCTGCGCGGCGTACCCAGGCGGACGACGCGGATGCTCATGCCAGCAATCGCGAACTGCGCGGCACATGCGCCATGAGGAACTCCATCTGGTCGGCCAGGATGCGGCGATTGCGCAAAATGAAGTCCTCCCACAGACTGGGCACGTAAGGCGCGTACAGCAGCGGCATATGGGCCTGCTCCGGCGTGCGGCTGCCCTTGCGGTGATTGCAGGAACGGCAGGCGGTCACCACGTTCATCCAGTGGTCGCGCCCGTTTTGGGCAAAGGGAATCACATGCTCGCGCGTCAGGTCAGGTTCGGGAAAATCATGACCGCAGTAGGCGCACAGGTTGCGGTCACGCGCGAACAGCTTGGCATTGGTCAGGCCCGGCTTGAGATCAAAGGGATTGATGTTGGGCAAGCCCCGGGTGCCAATGATGCTGGCCACGCGGATGATGGACTGCGCACCCGTGTGCGCGTTGTGCCCGCCGCGGAACACGGCGACCTCGCAACCCACTTCCCAGCGCACCTCGTCGGCGGCGTAGTGGATCACGGCCTGCTCCAGCGAAATCCAGGATTGCGGCAGGCCCTGGGCGGATAGCTTCAACACCTTCAAACGGTACCTCCTGCGCATGTGGAACACGGAAAGACCAGCGGCGATGCGACTGCGTGTTCATGATAGCGTGTTTTCAAGACACATTCCGCGAAAATTCCCTTGAAAATCAACCACGAGCAGCTATTTATTTCATAGTCCTTTTTTGATGGGGCGACAGACCTGCGCGCGGCCAATTCGGGCGTGCCGGAACGCTGTGGCATGATCGGCAAAACTGTTCGCGCATGGGATGCGCTCAGCATGACCAGCTCTCTTTTTTGATAGTCCATGCGGATTTTTCGCGGCTTTCACCACCCTGGCATCGCCCGGGCCTGCGCCCTGACCATCGGCAACTTCGATGGCGTGCACCGGGGCCATCAGGCCATGCTCGCGCTGCTCAAGAGCGAGGCGCGCCAGCGCGGCCTGCCTTCGTGCGTGCTGAGCTTCGAGCCGCATCCGCGTGATTTTTTTGCCGCCAAGTTCCATAAACCGGAGTTGGCCCCCGCCCGCATCGCGACGCTGCGCGACAAACTCACGGAACTGGCGGCCTGCGGCATCGACCAGGCCGTCATCCTCCCCTTCAATGCCCCATTCGCCGGGCAATCGCCGCAAGCGTTCATCGACGGCGTGCTGCGCCTCGGCCTGGGCGCGCGCTACGTGCTTGTGGGAGACGACTTTCGTTTCGGCGCACAGCGCGCGGGCGACTACGCCATGCTGGACGCGGCCGGCGCGCAGCATGGCTTTGACGTGGCGCGCATGCTCAGCTACGAGGTCCATGGGCTGCGCGTGTCGAGCTCCGCGGTGCGCGAGGCGCTCGCGCAAGGCCGCATGCTCGACGCCGCCACGCTGCTGGGTCGCCCCTATGCGATTTCAGGCCATGTGGTCCATGGCCGCAAGCTCGGCCGTGCGCTGGCCGAGAGCGCACCGGGGCGCGGCGACGGATTCCGCACGCTGAACCAGCGCTTTGCGCACTGGAAGCCAGCGGCCAGCGGCATCTTCGTCGTGCGCGTGCACGGGCTGGCTGACCAGGCGCTGCCGGGCGTGGCCAATCTCGGCGTGCGTCCCTCGCTGGACCCGAACGACGTGAACGGCGGGCGCGTGCTGCTTGAGACGCATGTCCTGCAATGGCCCGAGACACTCGGCCCCGAGGGGGCCTACGGTAAAATCGCGCGCGTGGAACTGCTGCACAAACTGCACGACGAGCGCGCCTATCCGAGCCTTGATGCCTTGCGCGAAGGCATCGCGCAAGACGTGCGGGACGCGCGTGCCTGGATTGGCTCGCAGCATGCCGAAACGCGCCGCCAGACCACGCGCGACCGAATTTGATGGCGGCGGGCGGCGCGGTCCCGGGTCACTCCCATGACGAATGACTGCGCGGCTGCGCCG
>DAIOSZ010000056.1:11264-18083 GCA_036752305.1 Burkholderiaceae bacterium | reverse complement strand
TCAAGGCCGACTACCCGATCCATTGGGTCGCCCTTGGCGGTGAGCATGAGGATGGGGACCTGTGCCAACGGCCCGGGCAGCGCGCGCACGCGGCGGCAGATGTCCAAGCCGTCGGCATCGGGCAGCATCAGGTCCAGCAGGATCAGCTCCGGCACCGGGTTGGCCGTGCGCAGTTGCGCCAGGCCGGCCTCGCCGGTGGCGGCATGGGCAAGCTCGAACCCCGACTTGCCCAGGTATTCGCCCACCATGGCCGCCAGGCGAGCGTCGTCTTCTATCATCAAAATGCGTGACATACAGGCAGTGTGTGGAGTGGCTGCGCAGGCGGTGTGTCCGAGGGGTAAAGGCCGGGGAAACCGCTATTTCAGAAAGGCATCGTAGGCCGTTTTCAGAATCAGGGCGCTCACCACCACGATGAACACACCGCGCACGAAACCCGAGCCGCGCGACAGCGCCAGCCGTGTGCCCACCAGACTGCCGATCACGTTGGCCACCGCCATCGTGAACGCCAGATGCCACCACACATGGCCCTTGAGCGCGAACAGCGCCAAGGCCGAAAAATTGGTGCAGGTGTTGAGCAGCTTGGCCGCCGCCGAGGCGTGCAAAAAGTCGTAGCCAAGCACGCGCACGAACAGAAAGACGAAGAAGCTGCCGGTACCAGGACCGAAAAATCCGTCGTAAAAGCCGATCCCCGCGCCGATCAGCGCCATCCAGCGCGCCTCGGTCTCGGGCGCGTGGCGCGGCGCGTGGGCGCGGCCCATGTCCTTGCGGCGCAGCGTGTAGAGGAGCACCGCCGCCAGCACGAAAGGCAGCGCGCGGCGCAATGCCTCGCCCGAGACCAAGGTCACCAGCCAGGCGCCCGCCGCGCTGCCCGCCAGCGCCGCCAGCGCGGCGGGCCGCAGACTGGCCCAGGGCAAGCGCACGCGGCGCGCGAACTGCGCCGTGGCAAACGCCGTCCCCCAGATGCCGGCCCCCTTGTTGGTACCCAGCAGCGTAGGCGGCGGCGCCTGCGGAAACACGGCGAACATGGCCGGCATGAGAACCAGCCCGCCACCGCCAACGATCGCATCCACAAATCCCGCGAGCAGTGATGCCGCGGTCACGATAACCCAATCCATGGGGAGATTGTCGCGTGGCCCGCGGATGCCCAGACTCCTATGGCCCAAGCGCCAGCGCGTCGTCGTCCAGGGGCGGCTCGGGCGCGGCCTTGGCCAGCGCCATCCACACGGCGAACGGCAGCTCCATGGCCCGCGCGCTGGCGTGGCGCAGCGTGAGCAGGCGACCGTCCTCGCGCGCCAGCAGCACGCCGTAGCGCTCCGGGATTTCCTCCGGTTCGGCGATCCCTTCGCGCAACGCGTACCAGCATTGGCCGGCCAGCCAGTGGTACGACTCGGCCTTGCAGGCCTGGCGCAGGTCCGACAACAGATCGGCGCGCCGCGCCTTGACTTCATGCGCCACCGGATGCAGATAGGCGGCGGCGGTGGTGTGGCGGATCGAATACACGTCGGGCCGGGCGATGCGCCAATGGCCGCTCGCCCGGCTCGGTGCCTGCGCGGACTCGATCCCGGCCAGCGTGGGCTGGATGTCGGGTGGCGGCAAAGCGGCAGGCGGCGCGTCCGCCTCTACCCACGCGCGCAGCGACAGGCCGCGCCAAACGATGCGCCCATCGCGCTGCATCGCCCGCGCCACTTGCCGGACGATGCGCTCATGCTCGTCGCGGCTTTGGCGGTGCGCATGGGTGGCGGCGGCCAGCGCGGCAACGCCCTGGTCGCTCAGGCGCACGCACTCGGCGCCGCCCGGGTGCGCCGGGTGCGTGCGTTCCAGCAGGCCGGCGGCAAGCAATTCCACCTCCAGCGGATCCTGGTAAGGCCATCCGGCTGACCGATAGACCGCGCGCAGGCGCAAGCGCCAGGCGCGCGGCAAACCGGTGGCAGGGGACGGGTGGTCGGCAGGCATCGGAGGCCGGAAAGGAAAAAAGCACCGGTGGATGGCCGGTGCTTCTCTCAGGTACGGCGCCGCGGGTTTTGCCCGACAGCGCGGCGTGTTGTACGTTGTCTCCTCGACTCCTCGACACGAACGGTGGGCCGGCACTTGGCACGAGCCCACCACCAGGCGAGTGCCGCGATTGTAGGAGCGCTCCTACATGCCGATGCTAGGGAGTTTCCCGCGCCGCGGCGATCCACGCGGCGGCGCGTTCGGCGATCATCAACGTCGGACTGTTGGTGTTGCCGCTGGTAATGGTCGGCATCACGCCTGCGTCGGCCACGCGCAATCCCTGAACAACGCCGCCCTGGCCGTCGAGCACGCGCAAGCGCGAATCGACCACGGCGCGCGGGTCGTCGGCGCGCCCCATGCGGGTCGTGCCCACCGGGTGGAAGATGGTGGTGGCGATGTCGCCAGCCAGACGCGCCAGATCCTGGTCGCTTTGGTACTGCGCGCCGGGCTTGAACTCCTCTGGCGCGAACGGCGCGAGCGCCGGCTGGCCAACGATGCGGCGCGTAAGGTTCAGGCTGTTGGCGGCAATCTGCCGGTCCTCGGGCGTGGACAGGTAGTTCGGCGCGATGGCTGGCGCGTCCTCGAAGCTCGGCGACTGGATGAGCACGCTGCCCCGGCTGGTGGGATTGAGGTTGCACACGCTCGCGGTGAAAGCCGGAAACGTGTGCAGCGGCTCGCCGAAGGCGTCCAGGCTGAGCGGCTGCACGTGGTACTCCAGATCGGGAAAGGCCTTGTCCGGGCTGGAGCGGGTGAACGCGCCCAACTGACTGGGCGCCATGCTCATCGGGCCGCTTTGCCTGAACAGATACTCCAGGCCGATGCGCGCCTTGCCCCAGGCGCTGCTGGCCAGCTGGTTGAGCGTGGTGGCGCCGTGCACCTTGTACACCGCGCGGATCTGCAGATGGTCTTGCAGATTGGCGCCCACGCCGGGCAGTTCCACGCGCACCGGAATGCCCAGGCTGTGCAGCAGCGGCCCCGGGCCAATGCCCGACAGCTGCAGGACCTGCGCCGAGCCGATGGCGCCGGCGCACAAAATGACCTCGCAGGTGGCCGCGGCGGTGACGGCCTGCTGCCCGTCCCACACGCGCACCCCCGTGCAGCGCGGGGGCTGGCCGCCCGCATCGGGCGCGAACTCGAGGCCCATCACCTGGGCCGAGGTCCACAACTCGAAGTTGGGCCGGCCATAGCAGGTCGGCCGCAGAAAGGCCTTGGCGGTGTTCCAGCGCCAGCCGCGCTTCTGGTTGACCTCGAAGTAGCCCACTCCTTCGTTGCTGCCGGTGTTGAAGTCGGCGCAGGCGGGAATACCCGCCTGCTGCGCGGCCTGCGCGAAGGCATCGAGAATGTCCCAGCGCAACCGCTGGCGCTCCACGCGCCACTCAGCGCCCGCGCCGCGGTGGGCGAGCAGGCGGCGGTACAGGCCGGGGGGAATGTCATCCGGTATCGCCCCGCCCGGGCCTTCACCGCAGGCGCCGTGCAGCGCCTGGGCTCCCAGGTGGTGGTCCTCGTGGAACTTGAAGTAGGGCAGCACCGAATCCCAGCGCCATGCGTCGTCGCCGGTGGCGCAGGCCCAGCCGTCGTAGTCGCGCGCCTGGCCGCGCATGTAGATCATGCCGTTGATGCTCGAACAGCCGCCCAGCGTCTTGCCGCGCGGGTAGCGCAGGCGCCGACCGTTGAGGCCGGCCTCGGCCTCGGTCTGGTACAGCCAGTCGGTCCGCGGGTTGCCGATGCAGTACAGATAGCCCACTGGAATGTGGATCCAGTGGTAGTCGTCCTTTCGCCCCGCCTCGATCAGCAGCACGCGATGCCGAGCGTCCACCGACAGGCGGTTGGCGAGCAGGCAGCCGGCCGTGCCCGCGCCAACGATGATCGTGTCGAACGTGGTGTTGCCGGACTCGCTCATCCCGTCACTTTCCCGTCCCGCGCGCGGTTTCCATGATCAGCCGGGTGGACAGATACAGCCGCGGCACGATGGTGTCGATCAGCACGTATTCGGCATCGTTGGAATGCGAGCCGAAGCCCGACAGGCCCATGCCCTCGATGACCGCGCCCTTCGTGCCCGCGAAGGCAAAGGCGGCGTCGGTGCCGCCGCCGGTGGCCGTGTCGAGGATGGGCATCGCCATGCCCAGTTCCTGGTAGATGCCGCGAGCGTTGTTGGCCAGCGCCAGCGATGCCGGGCGAGCCTCCAGCGGCGGGCGGCGCACCTCGAACTTCAGTTCAACCTTGGCGTCCTTGACGAGCTGGTTTTTCACGCGCTGGTTCAACTCGGCCTGCAAACCGTCGAAATCGGCCACGCGCAGCGCCCGGGCGTCGGCCTGGGCGCTGGCTTCGGCGGGAATCACGTTGCGATTGGTGCCTGCCTTGGCGACCGTCCAATTCAGCTTCAGGCCCTGCTCGGGCTTGGACAAATTGGACAGTTGCAGAATCTGGTGCGAAAGCTCCGTGAGCGCATTCACGCCACGCTCGGGCGCCGCTCCGGCATGCGAAGCGCGGCCCTTGACCGTGAGATAGGCGGAACCGATGCCGCTGGTCGCCAGGCGAACCTCGCCGTTGGGGCCGCCGCCTTCGTAGGACAGCACCGCGTCATGCTCGGCCGCCATGCGCACGATGGCTCGCCGCGAGCCCGGCGAGCTGATCTCTTCGTCGCCGTTGATCAGCACGCTGAGCTTGCCGTAGTCCTTGACGCCCAGCTTTTGCAGCATCGCCACGGTGTGGATGACCAGCGCCACGCCCTGCTTGTCGTCGGCCACGCCCAGGCCATAGGCGCGGTTGCCGTCCACGCGGAAGGGCTGATCCTTGAGCATGCCCTTGAGGTACACCGTATCCATATGCGCGATCAGCAGAATGCGCGCATGGCCGGTGCCGGTCAATTCGCCATGCACCATCGGGCCGACCTTGGCCGGCGCGTCGTTCAGCGGAATCATCTCTTGCGAGGGATCGATCAGCTGCGTGCTCATGCCCAGCGCCGTCAGGCGCGTCTGGATCAGCGCGGCCAGCTTGCCCAGGCCTTCGAGGTCGCGGCTGCCGGATTCCACATTGACCAGATCGCGCAAGGTATCCAGGTAGACCGGGCGCTGCGCCTCGGCCAGCTCCTTCACCGCCGGATGGAGCGCGGCACTGGCAGTCGATGCCGCGGGGGGCACGGCGCTTGCGCTCGCCGATGGCGGCGTGGGCGCGGCGCAGGCGCTCATCAGCAGCGCGGCAAGGGCCAGAAGAACAGGCGATGTGGCGGATGGCTTCATGGTGATCGGCGGCAAAGGGGGGTGGAGGGTTTTGGGCAGACCGACAATGTACAGGGCGCGCCAACCCGTCAAGGCGCGTCGCGGCGGCCAGCCCGCCGAATGGGTCGGCAAGCGGACCCGAAGCCATGCTATCGTGTCCACGGAAAGCTATCAAAAATAGAGCAATCGACAGGCCCACAGGAGGTGCGCGATGAACCTGTCCCTTCCCACGCCCGCGCTCCCCGACGCCGAAGCCTGGGCGCGCCTGTGTCGCTGGCGCCCCGAGCAAGCAGCCCAGCGCCGCCACCTCGTGGCCCGCGTGCAGGCGCGTTGCGGCGGCACGCGGGACGAGGCGCTGCGCCTCGTCGAGGAATACCGGCGCTTTCTGCGCATTCTGCTGGCGCGCGGCGGCCAGGCCTGCCCGAGTGACGCGATCGACGAGATCTGGCACGAACACATTCTGGACACGCGCGAGTACTTCGAGCGTTTCTGCCCCCAGATCCTCGGCCGCGTGATCCACCATTGCCCCAGCGAGGGCGGCCCGGCCGAGACCGCGCGCCACCGTGCCAACTATCAGGCCACGCTCGCCGAATACCAGCGGCTGTTTGGCACGCCGCCCCCTGCCGACCTGTGGCCGGCCGTCGAGGAGCGCTTTTCGGAGCGCTTCGTGCGCGTCAGCCGCCGCGCGCACTGGGTGCTGCGCAAACCTTCGCGCTGGCATGGGCTGGGCTTTGCCGCCGCGCTGGTGGCCAGCGGCTGCGCGACCATCACCGTGAACCCGGGCATGAGCGGCCCGGAGTTCCTCAAAACCTATCTGCTGGCCTGGCTCGCCATGGCGATCGTGGGCTGGCTGCTGGTGAAGATCGGCCACGGCAGCGGCCAGGGCCAGGCACTTGCCGGACGCTTGCAGCCGGTGGAACTGGGCTATCTGGCAGGCGGAGCACCGCGCGCCATCAGCACCGCGCTGGCCGGCCTGTACCAGAGCGGCAACGCCAAGCCCGCGGGCGAGCGCTGGGAAGCCCGGCGTCCGCCGCCAGACGGCGCCCATGCGCTGCTGCGCGCGACCTACCGCGAGCTGAAAGCCGGGCGTGGCACCGACCAGCTCCCCGCCCTGCTTGGCACGCGCACCCAGGAAATCCACCAGCGCCTGCACGCGCAAGGCCTGCTCACCGCCGCCAGCGCAACCGAGCGCGTGCTGCGCGTCCAGGACAAGGTCTACTACGGCGCCGCACTGGCGTTGCTGGCCTGGGGCGCGGCGCGCATCTGGCACGGCGTGCAGCACCACTACCCGGTGGGCTTTCTCACGGCCATCTGCCTGGTGGCCGCGATCGGCCTGTTGATCTTCTACTTCAAGGCCTACCCGCCCAAGACCACCCGCGAGGCACGTCGGACGTTGCGCGAGGTGGGCTCCAGCCTGACGGGTCGCCAGCGCGGCGGCTACGGCCTGGCCGACCCCATGATGCTCACCGCGCTGGCCGTGCTGGGCGTCGGCGCGCTGTCGGCCACCGAGCTGGGCGCGCTGACCCAGGCGCTGTCGCCCCTTCAGCCGCGCGACAACGGCAATGGCAGCAGTGACAGCGGCAGCAGCAGCGACAGTGGATGCAGCGGA
>DAIOSZ010000056.1:0-11254 GCA_036752305.1 Burkholderiaceae bacterium | reverse complement strand
GCAGGCGGCAGCGGGGGAGGAGGGGGGGGAAGTGGGGGCGGGGGTGGCGGTGGCGGCCGGGGGGGCGGCGGAGAGTAACCCCCCCATGCCTCCCCGCCTGTTCTGCGATCTCGCGCTGCGGCCCCGCGCCGCCGATGCCGCCTGGGAACTGCCCGAGGGCGCGGCCCGTCATGCCCAGGTGCTGCGTGTGCAGCCGGGAGCGCTGCTGACGCTGTTCGATGGCCTGGGCGGCGAGTGGCGCGCCGAGGTCACGGACATGACCCGCCGGGGCGTGGCCGTGCGCCTGCTCGCGCACGACGCCACCGAGCGCGAAGCCGCGCGCGCGGTGCATCTGGCGGTGGGCATGCCCACGGGCGAACGCATGGATGCGCTGGTGGAAAAGGCCACCGAACTGGGCGCCGCGAGCGTGCAGCCGCTGATGTGCGCGCGCAGCGTGTTGCGCCTGTCCGGCGAGCGCGCCGCCCGCCGCCAGGCGCACTGGCAGGCGGTGGCGGTGGCCGCCTGCGAGCAAAGCGGGCGCAACCGCGTGCCTGTGGTCCACGCGCCGCGTGAGCTGGCCGACTGGCTGGATGCGAGCGCCTGGTCAGGCCGTGGAATGCTGCTGACGCTCGCGCCCGATGCGCCCGGCGTCCCAAGCTGGGCCCATGAACCGGCGCTCACCTGCGTGTCCGGCCCCGAGGGCGGGCTGACACCCGAGGAAGAAGCCGGCCTGCTGGCCGCCGGCTTCGCGCGCGCCAGCCTGGGCCCGCGCGTGCTGCGCGCGGACACCGCCCCATTGGCGGCCCTGACGCTGCTGGCCTGCGCCTGAGCCGTCAGCGCGCGTCCGGTTGCTGAGCAGGTGAGCGTGGTTCGTCGCGGCGCGGACGCTGCGGCGCGGGCTGCTGCGGCTGGCGAGCGGCCGGAGCCGGAGCAGCCTGCGGCGCGGGCTGCTGCGGGCGGGCCGGAGCGGCCTGGGGCATGGGCTGCGGCGGCGCCATGCGCGGGGGCGATTGGCGCATCGGGCCGCCACCGTCCTCCGGATGCAGCGGCGCGGACTGCGCCGGCTGAGGCCCGCCCCAGCGCGGGGGCGACTGGCGACCGTCTTGCGGGTGCGGCGCGGAAACGCCCGGCGGCTGCGGCTGAACCCGGGGCGCGACAGGCGGCGGTCCCGGCGGCGCCATTTGCGGCCGGCGCTGCTGCTCCCATTGCCGGTAGTGGATGCCGCCGGCTGGCGGCACGGCATAGGGCCGGCCAGAACGGTATTCCCAGCGCCCCGGCACCGGCGTGTAGCCGCGCCAGACGCCGCCGCTGCGCGTCCAGGCGTCGTAGTGATAGGGCGCGGGCCGCGCGAGACTGAGGTTGCCGCGGTGCAGCACCACGCCGCCCAGGCCGAGCCACACACCGTTGGCATAGCGCATGGGCACCACGCAGTTGCAACTGCCGGGGGTGTTCAGGTACATGGGGTAGTACGCCACGCCGGGGTCCACGTCGTAGTACACCGGCGCGCCACCCACCACGTACTCCTGCGGCGGCACCCATTCCTCGCCTGCCGCGGGATACGCGGCGGTCGGATAGGCTGGCGGCATGGCCTGCGGCTGCGCCGGCGGATAGCCTGGCGCGGGTGCCACCACGCACCCGGCCAGCCAGGCCGACAGCGCGAGCGCCACTGCGGCGGCAGGCAGGCCGCCGGGGCGAGACGGGGAAGCGGGATTCGGTGTCATGGGTTCAGCCTTTCGAGATCTTGGCCCGAGGTTAAAGCAAGGCTGAAAAATCCCTCGGGGCGCGCACGCGCGGGGGCTTCATCAGCCTTGCCTTCAACGGGCAACGCCGGCCACGGGATTACAAGCGGGCGATCCGTGGCGCGGTGCTCTATAGTGCCTGAAACCCACGCTGATTGCCGCCATGAACCGCCCGCTGCTGCTGCTCGCCCTGTGCCAGGGCCTTTTCCTGACCAACAACGTGGTGTTCATCGCGGTCAACGGTCTGGTCGGCCTGTCGCTGGCTCCGCTGGGCTGGATGGCGACGCTGCCGGTGATGGGCTACGTGGTCGGCGGTGCGCTGTCCACGCCGCTGGTGGCCCGCACGCAGACGGCGTTCGGCCGGCGCGGCTCGTTTCTCATCGGGTTGGCGGTGGCCTTGGCATCGGCGCTGCTGTGCGCCTGGGCGGCCTGGGAAAAGCAGTTCTGGCTGCTGGTGGCGGCCACCGTGATCGCCGGGTACTACAGCGCCAACGGCCAGCTCTACCGCTTTGCCGCCGCCGAACTGGCGCCGCCGGAGCAGCGGGAGAAAGCCGTCTCGTGGGTGCTCGCGGGCGGGCTGATCGGCGCGGTGATCGGGCCGAACCTGGCCAACCACACGCGCAACCTGTTCGGCGGCGCGCCCTACGTCGGCACCTACCTGGCGCTGGCCGTGGTGGCGGTGGCGGCCAGCGCCGTGATGGCGGCGATCCGCTTTCCCGATCTGCGCTCCGCCGCCGGACCGGCAGACGGCGCGCGCGGCCGCCCACTGGGGGAAATCATGCGCCAGCCGGTGTTCCTTGTCGCGGCCATTGGCGCGGCGTTGGGCTACGGCGTGATGAACCTGCTGATGGCCGCCACGCCGCTGGCCATGCAGGTCTGCGGACTGCCCTTTGGCGACGTGGCGCTGGTGCTGGAATGGCATGTGATCGGCATGTTCGCGCCGGGCTTTTTCACCGGGCATTTGATCAAGCGCTTTGGCGTGCTGCCCATCATGAGCGTGGGCGTGGTGCTGAACCTGCTGTGCATCGCCATCGCGCTGACCGGCGTGGATCTGCATCAGTTCCTGGTCGCGCTGTTCGTGTTGGGGGTGGGCTGGAACTTCCTGTTCACCGGCGCCACAACGCTGGCCATGCAGGCCTACCGGCCCGAGGAAAAGGACCGCGCGCAGGCCGCGATCAACTTCTGCGTGTTCGCGGTGATGGCCTTCACCTCGTTCGCCTCGGGCGCGCTGGTCACCACCCAGGGCTGGCGCCTGCTCAACTTCGGCTCGCTGCTGCCGGTCGCGCTCACCGGCCTGGCACTGGGCTGGCTGGCGCTGCGTCGGCGCGGGGGAGCGGCGCCGGGCTAGGCCGCAAGGCAAAGCAGCGTCATCGCCACGAGGCGGAGGGGTTGGCGCCGATCAACCTATCAACTTCAAAAAATATAGCTGCCCGTGGTTGATTGGCGTTAATTTCAGGTCTTTTTTATGCTGAAAATTGACCCGAAACGACCTCTCGCACCGGCCTCGGGAAGAGATTTTGTAGATGTTGTGACATTTTTTGTAGAGATGTCTACAAATCTATCAGATCAGCACGCTTTTTTGCCCATCTGAAAGCTATTTTTTTCAATAGGGACGGCCACAGGCAGCTATCATTTTCTTTTTCATGACGATGCCCTTGGGCATTCCAATTGGCGTAAAAATGGCGCCTTCTCAATCCCTTCGGGAGCCCCTCATGCCTGTTCATCGCTTCTCCACCGCCCTGGCCTTGTGTGCACTGGGGGCAGCCGTTTCATCCGCCTGGGCCTATGACCCGCCACCGCGCAAGCCCGGTCTGTGGGAAATGACGATGAGCAGCTCGGCGCGCGGCGAAGGCGCCCAGGCGCCGATGGTCACGCAGCAGTGCATCGACGCGGCCACCGACAAGGCCATGCGCGAGATGGGCCAGGGCGTGAACAAGGACATGTGCTCCAAGAACGAGGTCACCAGCAGCGGCGGCACGATGCGTCTGGAGTCGGTGTGCAAGATGGGCCAGACCACCGCCACCACGCGCGGCACCGTGACCGGTGATTTCACGCAGAACTACCGCATGGACATGCAGGTGAACTACAACCCGCCGCTGATGGGTAAGAGCGAGCACAGCATGAGCATCCAGGCCAAGTGGCTGGGGCCGTGCAAGGCGGACCAGAAGCCCGGCGACATGATCCTGCCCGGCGGCATGAAGATGAACGTGATGAACATGCCCGGGCGCTCACCGTTCGGCGCGAAATAGGCGACCCGCCTACGGACGTATCAGTTCCAGGTACGCCTGCGCCAGCCGCGCCGCGAGTTGCCCGGGCTGGTGAACCAGGGCCCAGCCGCGCGGGCCGAACAGATGCGGCAGGTATCCATGCGCCTGCTGGTCGATGGTCAGGCAAAACGGCACCAGGCCTTGCGCGCGCGCTTCCAGCACGGCGTGGCGCGTGTCTTCCAGGCCCCAGCGGCCCTCGTAGCGGTCCAGATCGTTGGGCTTGCCGTCGGTGAGGATGAGCAGCAGGCGCTGCGCCTCGCCGCGTCGGGCCAGCCGCAGGGCGGCCAGACGGATGGCGGCGCCCAGCCGGGTGTAGTAGCCGGGCTTGATGGCGCCCACGCGGTCCTTGGCCCCTTGATTCCAGGGTTCGTCGAAGCGCTTGAGCGCGTGCACGCGCAGGCTGCGCCGCAGCGACGAAAAGCCAAGCACCTCGAAGGCGTCGCCAGCGGCGGCCAGCGCCTCGCCGAACACGTAGAGCGAGTCGCGGATCACGTCGATGACGCGCTGCTCGGGCGTGGCGTAGGCGTCGGTGGACAGCGACAGGTCGGCCAGCAGCAGCGTGGCCAGGCTGCGCTCGCTCTTGGCGGCCTTGGCATAGACGGCCGGCTCGGCCGGAGTGTCAGCGGCAGCCAGGCCCTCGGCGCGCCAGCGCACCCAGGCGTCCAGATCGATCTGCTCGCCCGCAGCTTCGCCCCGCCGCCAGCGCGGCGCGGCGCGCAGCACCTCCAGCCGCCGCCGCACGCGCCGCGCGCTGCGTGCCAGTGGGATGGCGGGCACGAAGCGCGGCACATCACGCGCCTGCAGGAACTGGGCGGCGCAGTGCGCGGGCAGGAGGCGCTGCTCGCGGTGGCTCCATTCGGGCAGGGGAATGCCGGGGCCGACGGGCCAGTCGTCGCTGCTGGCGCTGGGCAGGTCGAGATCGAACTTCACCCGCGCGGCCAGGCTCTGGCCATCGGGCGCGAGGCTCAGGCGGTCAAGGTCGCGGGCGGCCGAGGGGGCATGCTCGTCGGGGTCGTCGTCGGTGCCGCGGTTGGCGCGCACGTATTCGCTCCAGGAGTGCAGTGCCTCGGCGCGAAACGGCAGCACCATGCCGTTTTGGCGGGTGTCGTTCTCCACGCGCTCGGCGCGGCGGCGCAGTTCGATGGTGGGCTGCTCCGCCCTGGGGCGCCGGTCCGGCGGCGCGGCAGGCGGCTCGCGAACGGCCTGGGGCAGCGCGGCGGGGTCCACGGATACCCACAGCCACACCGGGGCCACGTCGGCAGCGCCGACGCTGGCGGCGGGCGCCTGGGCGTCGTCGGTGTCCGGCGCCGCGCGCAATGCGGCGCGCACGGCGCGTTCGGCGGGCGTGGGCTCCAGGCGCTCGCGCTGTGCCAGATGCGCCTGGCGCAGCCGGGCGTGGGGCGCCGCCAGGCCGGGATAGCGCGCCAGCGCGCGGGCGGTGGCGGCGCGGTTGTCGGCGATCCAGCCGCGCCCTGTGGGCACCAGGCAGGCGGCCTGCGCGGCCAGCCAGAAGTAGAGGTCACGGTTGAGGCCCGTTTCCGGGAACACCGCCAGTTGCGGCGGCAGGGCCAGGGTTTCGGCGTCGAGCACGGCCTGCGCGCTGCGCCCCCCGGCGCCCGCCAGGCGCTCAACCCAGCCGCGCGAGCCGCCATGCGCGCGCTCGCCAGCCCGCGCCACGCGCAGCGCCCCCGCGCCGCCGCCCGCGCGAAACAGCAGGCCCACGGTGCGTTCGACCTCGGACAGCGACACCGCAGCCTCGGGATGCGAGCGGCTCGCCGCGCGGCTGACCCAACGGTGCCAGAGGGTGCCAACCCACTCTTCCACCGTCCTGGGCCTCAGGCCTCGCCCAGCACCGCGCGCACCACTTCGCCGAGCGCGGCGACAGTCTCCGGGTCGTCGCTCAGCGCCTGCACGATGGCAGCGTCGCACGCGGCGCCGGCCGCCATGCCCAGGGCCATCAGGCGGGCAGCGGCGACCAGCAGGCGCGTGCTGGCGGTCTCTTCCAGGTCGTGGTCGGTCAGGCGCCGCAGCGCCTCGGCCAGACGCACCAGGCTGGCGGCCTGCACGGCGCTGACACCGCCCTCGCGCTCGACGATGGCCCGCTCGACGGCGGCCTGGGGGTAGCCCAGCGCCAGGGCGACGAAGCGCTGGCGCGTGCTGGGCTTGAGGCTCTTGAGCAGGTTCTGGTAGCCAGGGTTGTAGGAAATCACCAGCATGAAGCCGGGCGGTGCGGCGAGCTGCTCGCCGGTGCGCTCGATCGGCAGCACGCGCCGGTCGTCGGCCAGCGGGTGGAGCACCACGGTGGTGTCCTTGCGGGCTTCGACCACTTCGTCCAGATAGCAAATGGCGCCTTCGCGCACGGCGCGCGCCAGCGGGCCGTCGCTCCAGACCGTGGCACCGCCGCTGATGAGGTGGCGGCCCACGAGGTCGGAGGCGCTGAGGTCGTCGTGACAGGAGACGGTGATGAGCGGGCGACCCAGCCGCGCGGCCATGTGTTCAACCAGACGCGTCTTGCCGCAGCCGGTGGGGCCCTTGATGAGCAGCGGCAGCCGGGCCTGGTAGGCCTGCTCGAACAGCGCGCATTCGCCGCCCTGCTCGGCGTAATACGGCAGGGCGTGCTCGGGGTGACGCATGAGGCGGCTTCGACTCAGGCCGCGCGCAGGCGACCCAGGCGCTCGTTGGTGGAAGCGGCGGTTTCGGGCCCCCCACCCATGAAGAAACTCGCCAGATACATCAGCAGGCCGACGAGGAAGCCCAGGCCACCGAACACGCGCATCCAGTAGAAGAAGCCCATCTGCTCCTGTACAGCCATGAAAGGCAGAGCGCCGGTGGTGGGCAGCCGTTGCAGCCAGACCTGCAGGATCCCCGCGCCGGTGAGCGCCAGCACCATCACGGCCATGCCGATGGTCATGATCCAGAAGCTCCACATCTCCACCGCCTGCGCGCGGCGGCTGTTGGCCTCGCGGCCGCGCAGCACCGGCATGGCGTAGCTGATGATGGCGAGGACCACCAGCACGTAGGCGCCGTAGAAGGCCAGGTGCCCGTGCGCGGCCGTCATCTGCGAGCCGTGGGTGTAGTAGTTGACGGGACTGAGCGTGTGGATGAAGCCCCACAGCCCCGCGCCGAGGAAGCCCACCACGGCGGTGCCGACGGCCCAGAGCATGGCGGCCTGGTTGGGATGCTCGCGCCGACGCCGCTGCACCATGCTGAAGGCAAACATGGTCATCATGAAGAACGGAATGGGTTCGAGCGCCGAGAAGATGCTGCCGATCCACAACCAGTAACCGGGCAGGCCAATGAAGTAGAAGTGGTGGCCGGTGCCCAGGATGCCGGTGGCCAGCGCGAAGGCGATGATCATGTAGAGCCACTTGTCGATCACCTCGCGATCCACGCCGGTGGTCTTGACCAGCACGAAGGCCAGCAGCGCGCCCATGATCAGTTCCCACACACCCTCCACCCACAGGTGAACGACGAACCACCAGTACATCTTGTCGCGCACCAGGTTCGACGGGTTGACAAAGGCGAACAGGAACAGCAGCGCCAGCCCCCACAGGCCCATCAGCAGCACCATCGAAATCGCCGTCTTGCGCCCCTTGAGCATCGTCATGCTGATGTTGAACAGGAAGCCCAGCGCGACGACCACGATGCCGACCTTGGTGGGCAGCGGCTGCTCCAGGAATTCTCGGCCCATCGTCGCCAACAGGTCGTTGCCGGTCATCTCGGCGAGCTTGGCGTAGGGTACGAGCAGGTAGCCCAGGATCGTGAGCGCGCCCGCCACTAGGAAGATCCAGAACAGCACGATGGCCAGCTTGGGACTGTAGAGATCCGTTTCGGCTTCTTCCGGCACGATGTAATAGGCCGCGCCCATGAAGCCGAACAGCAGCCAGACGATGAGCAGATTGGTGTGCACCATCCGCGCAACGTTGAACGGAATGGCCGGAAAAAACAGGTCGCCGATCACGTACTGCAGGCCCAGCGTGATGCCAAACAGGATCTGGCCGACGAACAGGCCCAGCGCCGCGATGAAGTAGAGCTTGGAGACCGATTGACTCGTGTACTTGAGAACGGTGTTTTGCATGGGGTGCCTCTCAGCCTTCAATGTTGGGCGGCCAGTTTTCGGTGTTGACCTCGCTGGTCCACTTGAGAAACTCGACCATGTCGTTCAGTTGCGCGTCGTTCAACCCGAAGTTGGGCATCTGGCGGCGGCCCGGCGCGCCGGTGGGCTGCGCCTTCATCCAGGCCTTGATGAACTCGCCGCCCCGGCGCTTGTAGACGTTGCCCAGTTCCGGCGCGAAGTACGCCCCCTCACCCAGCAGGGTGTGGCAACCGATGCAGTTGTTCTTCTCCCACAGATGCTTGCCGCGCACGACGGCTTCGCTCAAATCCTTGGCATTGGAGCGCTCCGGGATGCGCTGCTCTGTGTTGAACACGATGGCCAGAAACAGCAGCACGAAGAACACGGTGCTGCCATAGAAAATGTTTCGGGCCATCTGCTTGGTGAACCCGCCCGATCCCGGGCTCGATGCGGCACTCATCGGCGCCTCCTTCTCACAAGTTGAAAAAATTCCCTTGCGAGCTTAGGGAGTTGCCGACCGCGCGCCCTTGAACTGGTTCAAGTTTCGACGGGCGTCCGGGCGCGCCGCAACTGCCAGGCGCCCAGCCAGCCGCACAGCCAGTTGAGCACGTCGGCGCGCTCGGCCGCAGTTTCGTTGAGGATCTCGTGAAAGAGGGCGGGGAATTCGTGCGCGGTCACCGTTTCATGCGGCGCCGCGCTGGCAAAGGCGCGGCTGCCCGCCGGGTTCACGAGCTGGTCGGCACCGGCAAACAGCAGCAGCGTGGGCACGTTCCAGGACGGCGCCGCCGCGACGACACGCGCGCCGGTGCGCGCGATGTAGGCGCCCAGTCGGGGGCTGATGCGGTCGTGCACCAGCGGGTCGGCCCGGTAGGCGGCAACGACCGCCGGATCGTGGGAGATCCGGTTGGCGTCCAGCCCGTTGCCGACGCCGAGGTTGGGCGCCAGATGCGGCATCGAGGCGAGCAACAGCTTTTGCAAGGCGTTGGTGCGGATCGCCAGCGCAGGCGAGGACAGCATCAGCGCATCGACGCGCGGACGCTGCGCGGCGTCCGCGCCTTCGCGGGCAATCTGCCGCTGGACGTAGTGCGCGGCCACCAGGCCACCCATGCTGTGGCCCAGCAACACCAGCGGCGCGCCGGCAGGCAGCGTGCCGCGCAAACTGTCCAGCAGGTCGGCCAGATCGGTCTGCAGGCGATCAGGATGCGACAGCGTGCCACGGGCGCCGTCCGAGCGTCCGTGGCCATAGTGGTCATAGGCCCAGACCTGCCAGCCCATGTGGTTGAGCCGCTCGGCCACGTGCAGGTAGCGGCCGGCATGTTCACCCAGGCCGTGAACGATCATGACGCCGCCATGAGGCCGCTCGTCGTCCGGCAGCAGCCAGCGCCACACCGCCAGACGCGCGCCGTCGGCGGCGGTGAACATGTGGACGGGGCTCATTGCGCCACGGGCAGGGCCGCAACGATTTGCGCCACGCAGGCCGTCAGGCGCCGGGCATAGTCCAGGTGCAGGAATTCGTTGGGGCCATGCGCGTTGCTGCGCGGTCCGAGCACGCCACAGACCATCATCTGCGCCTTCGGGAAGCCCTGGCTGAGCAGGTTCATGAGGGGAATGGTGCCGCCCTGACCAATGGTCGCGCAGGCGGCGCCGAACTGCGCGCGGCTGGCCGCTTGCAGCGCCTGCTCGAACCAGGGCGCGGTGTCTGGCGCGTTCCAGCCGGTCGCGCCGCTGCCCTGTTCAAACGTGACCTTGGCCTGGTACGGTGCGTTGTCTTCGAGCAGCGCCTTGAGGTCCTGCACGGCGCGCGCCGCGTCCACCAGCGGGGGCAGGCGCAGACTCAGCTTGAACGCGGTGTAGGGCCGCAGCACGTTTCCGGCGTCGGCCAGCGCGGGAAGGCCTTCGGCGCCGATGACCGACAACGTCGGGCGCCAGGTGCGAGCGAGCAAGGCCTCGACCGGGTCGCCGCACATGGGCAGCACGCTGGAACTGGCGCCGCCGCAGTCGGCATGCGCCCACGGAAAGCGGCGGGTGACTTCGTCGCCCAGGATGGCCGGGGTTTCGCGCACCTGAGCCAGACGCGCGGCGGGCACCTCGCAGTGGAAGCTGGCGGGCAAGAGGCGCCCGGTGGCGCTGTCTTCCAGCCGGTCAAGCAACTGGCGCAGTATGCGAAAACTCGACGGCACCACGCCGCTGGCGTCTCCCGAGTGCACGCCCTCGGTGAGGACTTGCACGCGCAGCACGCCGCTGGCCATGCCGCGCAGGCTGGTCGTCAACCACAACTGGTCGTAGTTGCCGGCGCCGGAATCGAGGCAGACGACCAGTTCCACCCGCCCCAGGCGCGCACGCAAGGCGTCCACATAAGGCAGCAGATCGGTCGAGCCGCTTTCCTCGCAGGTTTCGATCAAGCCCACGACGCGCGGGTGCGCAACGCCCTGCGCCTTGAGCGCCTGGACGGCGGCCACCGCAGCGTAGACCGCGTAGCCATCGTCCGCGCCCCCGCGACCGTAGAGCTTGCCGTCCTCGACCTTGGGCGTCCAGGGGCCGAGCCCGGCGCGCCAGCCACTGAACTCGGGCTGCTTGTCCAGGTGGCCGTACATCAGCACCGTGGGTTCGGCGGCGGCGCCAGCGGGCGCGGGCCGGGTCGAGTCGATCTCGAAGAACAGCACGGGCGTACGTCCTTCCAGGCGAACGATTTCCAACCGCAAGCCCGGCACGCGCTGCGCCTCAATCCAACGGGCCGCATCGCGCACGACGGTCTCCAGATGACCGTGAGCGGCCCATTGGGCATCGAAGGCCGGCGATTTGGCCGGGATCTCGATGTATTGGGTGAGCTGACGCAGGATGTCGGAATCCCAGCGCGTGCTGGCGTCGGCCAGCAGCCCGGCGGGATCCGGCGCGGAGCGAAGGTGTTCAGGGCGAGCGGGCGCGTTCATGGTGTCTGCCGGGGCACGGAGCCAACGGGAATGGAAGGGCGAGCCATGGTAGCGGCAACCCCACGGGCATGGCGCATCAGGGCTTCTTGAAGCGCGCCTTGCGTGATGGGCTTGGCGAGCACCCCGTCCATGCCGGCAGCGAGGCAGGCCGCGCTGTCCTCGGGGTCGACCGAGGCGGTGAGCGCCAGCAACGGCACGGGCGCGCGGCCGCTGGCGGCTTCGCGCGCGCGGATGCGGCGCGCGGTCTCGATGCCGTCGAGCACC
>DAIOSZ010000055.1:2274-19033 GCA_036752305.1 Burkholderiaceae bacterium | reverse complement strand
GCGCGTCCTGGTTTTGGCCGTGGGTGTAGAGAAGGGCCCGGCCGGCCTGCAGCACGGTGTACATGTCGGCCACCTTGCCTTGCACGAGCTGGAATTCGCCGATGCTCTGGCCGAACTGCTTGCGCTCGTGGATGTAGGGCACCACGTTGTCCATCACGGCCTGCATGATGCCCACCGGCCCGGCGGCGAGCACGGCACGCTCGTAGTCCAGGCCGCTCATCAGCACCTTGGCGCCGTTGTTGACGCCACCCATCACGTTCTCGGCGGGCACCTCCACGTTCTGGAACACCATTTCGCCGGTGTGGCTGCCGCGCATGCCGAGCTTGTCGAGCTTTTGCGCGGTGCTGAAGCCCTTCATGCCTTTTTCGACCAGAAAGGCGGTCACGCCGCGCGCGCCCAGTTCGGGCTCCGTCTTGGCGTAGACGACCATGGTGTCCGCGTCCGGGCCATTGGTGATCCACATCTTGGTGCCGTTGAGCAGGTAGTAGCCGCCCTTGTCCTCGGCGCGCAGCTTCATGCTGATCACGTCGCTGCCGGCGCCGGGCTCGCTCATGGCCAGCGCGCCAACATGCTCGCCGCTGATGAGCTTGGGCAGGTACTTGCGCTTTTGCGCCTCGCTGCCGTTGCGCTTGATCTGGTTGACGCAGAGGTTGGAATGCGCGCCGTACGACAGGCCGATGGCGGCGCTGGCGCGGGAGATTTCCTCCATGGCGATCATGTGCGCCAGGTAGCCCATGTCGGCGCCGCCGTAGGTCTCGGGCACCGTGATGCCCAGCACGCCCATTTCGCCCATTTTTCGCCACAGGTGCATGGGAAATTGATCGGTCTTGTCGGCTTGCGCGGCCAGCGGTGCGATCTCGGCTTGCGCGAACTCGCGCACCGCATCGCGCAGCGCGTCAACGTCGTCGCCGAGCTGGAAGTTCAGGCCGGGCAGATTCATGATTGGTCTCCAGGGTTGGCGTTCAGTAGGTTTTGTTCACCGGGATCAGCGTCTGCTGCATCAGCGCGCAAGGCGAGAGCTTGCCGGTCTCGTCCACGTGGTCCACCTCCGCCGTGGTGATGATGAGGCGCCGGCCGGCCTTGACCACGCGGCCGATGGCGCGCAGCTCGCCGCCCGAAAAGCTGGACAGGAAGTTGATCTTGTATTCCACCGTCGTGACCTCCATGCCCTCGGGCGCGACGGTGAGCGCCGCATAGCCGCCGGCAATGTCGGCCACCGCGCCCATGGCGCCGCCGTGAAAACCGTCCTGCTGCTGCGTGACCTTGTCCGAATACGGCAGGATGATTTCGACGAGGCCGGGCTCGACGCGCGCGAGTTGCGCGCCCAGGTGCTGCATCATCCCCTGGCGGATGAAGCTGTCGTGAATGCGCTGGTAGACGGTGCTCATGGGCTGGTTTTCCTGGAAGGGGCATCGAGCCTGGCGAGCAGGGCGCGGCTTTCCTTCTCGTGCGTGCGGATTTCCTGCAGATTGGCCTGCAACTCGGCCAGCTGCTCCTCGATCTTGCGCCGATGCCCATCGAGCACGGCGAGAAACTTGCGCAGTTGCGGCCCGGTGTCGCGCGGGCTTTCGTACATGTCGATCAGTTCCTTGGCCTCGGTCAGCGACAGGCCCAGGCGCTTGGCGCGCAAGGTGAGCTTCAGGCGCGTGCGGTCGCGCGCGCTGTACACGCGGCTGCGTCCGCCCGGGCCGGATCGCGCAGGCTGCAACAGGCCCATGTCTTCATAGAAGCGCATGGCGCGCGTGGTCAGATCAAACTCTCGGGCGAGATCGCCGATGGTGTAGCTCGTGGACATGGGCGACAAGCGCGGACGGAACAAGCTGCCTACAATGAAACCGTCGAATTGACGTTACGTAAACGTCAATTATGTCCCAGTCCCCGCTGGGCGCCAACCCTTTGCGCCGCCATGAACGAACTCGAACGACAACTGCACTATCCCCTGGACGAACAACTGCCCGCGCCGGGCGGCACCCTCACGGTGGCCGAGGGCGTACGCTGGATTCGCATGCCGCTGCCCTTTGCGCTCGACCACATCAACCTCTGGCTGCTGCGCGACGAGATCGACGGCCGCGCGGGCTGGACGGTGGTCGACTGCTGCATCACGCGCGACGAATCCAGGGCAATGTGGGAGACGGTGTTCGCCAACGAACTCGACGGCCTGCCCATCCTGCGCGTCATCGTCACGCACATGCACCCCGACCACATCGGCCTGGCCTGGTGGCTGTGCGAGCGCTGGAGCTGCCCGCTGTGGGTCAGCGCGACCGACTACCTGATGGCACGCATAGGCTCATACGGCACCACGGGCTTCGGCGGCGCGCCCGCGGCGGCGTACTTCGCCTCGCACGGTCTGGTGGATGAGGAAAGCCTGGCCAAGATTCGCGCCCGCAACAACTATTACCCCAGCCTCGTGCCCAGCGTTCCGGCCAGTTACGCGCGGCTGATCGACGGCACGGAGTTGACGATTGGCGGGCGGCGCTGGCGCTGCATCTCGGGCTACGGCCACGCGCCCGAACACATGGCGCTGTGGTGCGACGAGGCCAAACTGCTGATCAGCGGCGACATGCTGCTGCCGCGCATCTCCACCAACGTGAGCGTCTACGAGATGGAGCCAGAAGCCAACGCACTGGCGCTGTTCCTCGCCTCCATCGACCGCTTCCGCGCGCTGCCGGCCGACTCGCTGGTGCTGCCCTCGCACGGCAAGCCCTTCACCGGCATGCACCGGCGCATCGAGCAGTTGCACGAGCACCATGCCGAGCGCCTGGCCGACCTGCTCGCCGCCTGCGCGCGCGCGCCGCAAAGCGCGCACGACATTCTTCCGCTGCTTTTTCGGCGCCCGCTCGACCTGCACCAGACCACCTTCGCCATGGGCGAGGCCGTGGCGCATCTGCACTGGCTGTGGCACGGCGGCAAGGTGGCCCGCGCACGCGGCGGCGACGGCGTTTACCGCTTCTCGGCGATCACTCCGTAGCGTCGTCGGCCTCGCCCAGCGCCTCGGCGAGCGGGTGCTCGCGCAACTCGCGGCGCAGCCGGGAATAGTCCGGCAGCACCCGCCCGACGATGGCCCAAAAGCGCGGGCTGTGGTTCATCTCCAGCAGATGAGCCAGTTCGTGCACCACCACATAGTCGAGCAAGGCATCGCGATGCTCGATCAGCCGCCAGTTCAAGCGGATCGCGCCGTCACTGGACGCGCTGCCCCAGCGCGAACGCGCGTGCATCACCGACAGGCGCCGCCAGCGCACCCCCACCTGCGGCGCGAAGTGATCGAGCCGCTCGACAAAACGGTCATGCGCCCGGCGCAGCAGCCAGCGCTGCGCGGAGACCTGGATCGCGTGCGCGCTCGCGCTCGGGGCCAGCGGCAGCAGCAAGCGCGCGCCATCTTCGGAGAGCCTGGCCTGCTTGGCCGCGCGCCCTTCCGGCGCAAAGTCCAGGCGCAGCGCGCGACCCTGAAACGCCAACGGCGCGCCGCCCTCCCAGCGCTGCGCGAGGCGCGCGTCACGCGCGCTCCGTTCGCGCGCCTCGCCGAGCTTGCGCAAGATCCAGCTGGCGCGTGAGTGCAGCGCCTCCTCGATCTGCGCCGCCGTCGCCCAGCGCGGTGCGGTCACCGTCAATCCTTCGGCCCGCACCACGAAGCCGATGCTGCGGCGGCGGTTGCTGCGCTTGAACTCATAGGGCACGCCTACGCCGTCGAGCACCGTGTGGCGATTCGCCAGAGGCTGGGCGGGCGCCTTGAGAGGCGCTACCAAATTCGTAGCTGCTCGTGGAGGGTTGGCGGCTTGTTCCGGCAGTTTTTCAGGAGGGGCCAGGCCTTCGGGCAGCCGCGCCAGCCCGGGTAGGGACAGTTGGCGCCAGCGCTCGAACAGGTTCATGGCGCCGGCTTGGCGGGCGGGTACGCCTCGGGATCGAGGCGGCGCATCTCGGATTCGATCCAGGCCTGTACCTCGGCCATCAGTTCACCGGCCTGCCGGCCTTGGCTCGGTATCGGCTTGCCGATCGACACGTCCACCACCCCGGGCTTCTTGATCAAGGCCTTGCGCGGCCAGCATTTGGCCGAGGTGACGGCGATCGGAATCACCGGCGCCCCGGTTTCCACCGCCAGGCGCGTGCCGCCCGTCTTGTAGTCGCCTTGCTGGCCGCGCGGGATGCGCGTGCCCTCGGGGAACATGATGATCCACACGCCCTTGGCCAGCAGCGTCTTGCCCTGCTCCACCACCTTGGAAAAGGCCTGGGTGCGCTGCGAGCGGTCGATGTGGATCATGTCCAGCCGCCCCATGGCCCAGCCGAACACCGGCACGTACAGCAGTTCCTTCTTGAACACGTAAGCCAGCGGGTGCGGCATGATGGCCGGCATCAGAAAAGTTTCGTAGGTGGACTGATGCTTGACCAGCAAGACGGCCGGGCTGGTCTTGCCCTGCGGCAGGTTTTCCATGCCGGTGATCCGCGCTTGGATGCCCAGGATCACCCGAGCGCCGCCGATCGCCAGCTTGAGCCAGGCCTGCGCCAGGCGGTACAGGGGCTCGCCACGCACGCCAAACAAGGCGCCCAGCACGATGGCGGCCGCGTAGGGGACCATGGTCAGCCCCATCCAGATGAAGTGCAGCAGGGCGCGTATCAGGGCCATGGTTGACTCAGGTTTTCGCGGGTTCGGACGCCGGCCGCACCTCGCGTTTGAGCAGATGCCGCGCAAACGCCATTAGGTCCTCGTGCACCTGCGTGTCGGGCGGGTAGCCGCTGGGCAGCGCCCGCTGCGCGCCCGCCGCGCGCAACTCGCGCCCGGCCTCGCCGCTGAGCACCAGGTGCGGCTGGCAGCCCGCCTTGGCGCCCGCCTCCACGTCGCGCAGGCGGTCGCCCACCACCGGCACCTGGTCGAGATCGACGCCGAAACGCTCGCCGATCTGGAAGACCAGGCCGGGCGCGGGCTTGGCGCAGTCGCATTGATCCTCGGCGGCATGCGGGCAGTAGAACACCGCCTCGACACGCCCGCCCACAGCCGCCAGCGCCTTGTTCATCTTGGTGTGGATCGCATTGAGCGTACCCACGTCGAAGGAGCCGCGGCCCAGGCCCGGCTGGTTGGTCGCCACCACCACGTGCCAGCCCGCGTGGTTGAGCTTGGCGATCGCCTCCAGCGCACCGGGCAGCGGCTGCCATTCCTCGGGAGATTTGATGAATTCGTCACTGTCGGCATTGATCGTGCCGTCGCGATCCATGATGACGAGCTTGTAGGGCATGGTGGAATTGTCCGGTCAGGGGCTGAGCGTTGTATTGCCGTGCGAGGCGAGCATTGGAGGGGAAGGGCTCGCAGCCTCTCAAACCGCCAGCCGCGACAGGTCGGCCACGCGGTTCATCGCCTGGTGCAGCATTTTCAGCAGCGCCTGGCGGTTCAGGCGCACGTCCATCTGCTCGGCATTGACCATCACGCCGTCAAAGAACGCGTCCACCGGCTCGCGCAGCGCGGCCAGGGTTTGCAGCGAGGCGGTGTATTCACCGGCTTCAAACTGCGCGTTGGCCCGCGGCACGATCTGCTGCATCGCGGCGTAGAGCGCGCGCTCCGCCGGCTCGGTGAGCAGCAGCTCGCTCACATGGGCATCGACCACCTGCTCGGCGTCGCCCGCTTTCTTGAGGATGTTGCCGATGCGCTTGTTGGCCGCCGCCAGCGCCGCCGCCTGCGGCAAGGCGCCAAAGGCGCGCACCGCCGCCAGGCAGGCGGGCATGGCGCCCCAGGCGGGACGCGCGGCGATCACCGCGTCGGCCTCCTGGCTGCTCGCGCCCGCCTCGCGCAGGTAGCCGGCGATGCGCTCGTAGATGAACGCCAGCGCCGCCTCGTCGCTCTTGGCGGGGTTGGGCAGCAGCGCGCCGAACCCGGCGCTGGCCGCTTGCACCAGCACCGGCAACTCCAGCGGCAGCTTGCGCTCGATGAGCAGGCGGATCACGCCCAGCGCGTGCCGGCGCAGCGCGAAGGGATCCTTGTCGCCCGTGGGCAGGTTGCCGATGCCGAACATGCCGACCAGCGTTTCCAGCTTGTCAGCCAGCGCCACCGCCACGCCGACCTCGTCGCGCGGCAATTCGTCGCCCGCGAAGCGCGGCTTGTAGTGATCTTCGATGGCCAGCGCCACGTTCTCCGGCAGCCCGTCGTGGCGCGCGTAGTAGCCTCCCATGATGCCCTGGAGTTCGGGAAACTCGCCCACCATGTCGGTCAGCAGATCGGCCTTGGCCAGGCGCGCGGCCTGCGCCGCCGCCTGCGCCAGCACCGGGCCACCCAGCGTCTGGCCGATGACGCGCGCCAGCGCCTGCACCCGCTCGGCACGCTCGCCTTGCGTGCCCAGCTTGTTGTGGTAGACCACCTTGGCCAGCCCCGGCACGCGCGATTCGAGCGTCTTCTTGCGGTCCTGGTCAAAAAAGAACTTGGCGTCGGCCAGCCGCGGGCGCACCACGCGCTCGTTGCCGCCGATCACGGCGCCGGGGTCGGCCGGGGTGATGTTGCTGACCACCAGGAACTGCTCCGTCAGCCGGCCATCGGCGTCGAGCAACGGGAAATACTTCTGATTGGCCTTCATCGTGAGGATCAGGCATTCCTGCGGCACGTCCAGGAACTGCGGGTCGAACTCGCAGCGCAGCACGTTGGGCCGCTCCACCAGCGCGGTCACTTCGTCCAGCAGCGCCTCGTCCTGGATGGCGACCAGACCGCGTCCGGCGCTCGCCGCCGCCGCGTCCAGTTGCCCGCGGATCAGCGCCTGGCGCTGCTCGAACGAGGCGATCACCGCGCCTTGCTCGCGCAGCGCGTCGGCGTACGCGTCGGCGTCGGGCAGGCGCACCGGATCGACGGCGGCTTCAAAACGGTGACCATGCGTATCGCGTCCGGCCTCCAGCCCCAGCGCCCGCACCGGCACCACGGCCTCGCCGTGCAGCGCCACCAGGCCATGCGCCGGCCGCACGAACTGCACGCTGCTCCAGCCGGGCAGCTCGCAGCCGCCCTCCAGCTGGTAGGTCATGACCTTGGGAATTGGCAATTTGGCGATCGCCTCGTCCAGCGCCTTCTGCAAGCCCTCCTGCAAGCGCGCGCCAGGGACCACGCTGTCGTGGAAGAGCGCCTCGGCCTTGCCGTCGGGCGCGCGCTGCAGCGTGGCCGCCGCGCCGGCGTCCAGGCCCAGGGCCTGGAGCTTCTTGAGCAGCGCGGGCGTGGGCTGACCCTCGGCGTTCAGGCCCACGCTCACCGGCATCAGCTTGGTGCGCACGGCCTTGTCGGCGGCGCGCGCGGCCACCTGCGTCACGTGCACGGCCAGCCGGCGCGGGCTCGCATAGGGCGTGACGCGAGCGTCGGCCGAGGCCAGGCCTTGCGTCCTGAGCTGATCGGCCAGCACGCTGGCAAAGGACTCACCGAGTTTCTTCAGTGCCTTGGGGGGGAGTTCCTCGACGAACAGTTCGACGAGGAGGCTGGGATGGGATTGGCTCATGCGGAATCGGACCAGTTGACCGTTGAACGCGGCTGGGTTCAGGCGGCTTTTTTCGCCAGTTGCGCCACCCACTCGCGCGGCGCCATCGGAAAGCCCAGGCGCTCGCGGCTGTCGTAGTAGCTTTGCGCCACGGCGCGCGCCAGGTTGCGGATGCGACCGATGTAGGCGGCGCGCTCCGTCACGCTGATGGCGCCGCGCGCATCGAGCAGATTGAAGGCGTGCGCCGCCTTGAGCACCTGCTCATACGCCGGCAGCGCCAGTTGCTGCTCCATCAGGTGCCGGGCCTGCGCTTCGTGCGCGCCGAAGGCGGTGAACAGGAAGGTCACGTCGGAGTGCTCGAAGTTGTAGGCGCTTTGCTCCCGCTCGTTTTGCAGGTACACGTCGCCGTAGCTCAGGCCCTCGGTCCACTGGAGCTTGTAGACGTTGTCCACGCCTTGCAGATACATCGCCAGGCGCTCCAGGCCATAGGTGATCTCGCCGGTGGCGGGCCGGCAGTCGATGCCGCCGACCTGCTGGAAGTAGGTGAACTGCGTCACCTCCATGCCGTTGAGCCACACCTCCCAGCCCAGACCCCAGGCGCCCAGCGTGGGGTTTTCCCAATCGTCCTCGACGAAGCGGATGTCGTTTTTCCTCAGATCGAAGCCCAGCGCCTCCAGGCTGCCGAGGTACAGCTCCAGGATGTTGGCCGGCGCGGGCTTGAGGACCACCTGGTACTGGTAGTAGTGCTGCAGGCGGTTGGGGTTCTCGCCGTAGCGCCCGTCCTTGGGGCGACGGCTGGGCTGCACGTAGGCGGCCCTCCACGGTTCGGGGCCGATGGCGCGCAGAAACGTGGCCGTGTGCGAGGTGCCCGCGCCCACTTCCATGTCGTAGGGTTGCAGGAGCGCGCAGCCCTGGGAGGCCCAGTACTGCTGGAGGGTGAGAATGATCTGTTGAAAGCTGAGCATGGAGGTGGGAGCCGAGCGGCGCGCGCAAACCCGCGTAAACCCTCGATTTTACGGGGCGCTCCCTGTCTTACCCTCGGCGCATGACCCCTGCCCAGGTGGCCCTGCCGATCGTCCTCGCGCTGATGGTGTTTTCGGTGGCGCTGGAGTTGCACGTGCGCGACTTCCGCCGCGTCGCCGAGAACCCGCGCGCCGTCGTCTGCGGGCTGATTCCGCAGTTCATCCTGCTGCCGGTGGCCACCTGGCTGGCCACGCTGGTGGTGCTCGACCTGCCGCCCAACGTCGAGGCCGCGATGATGCTGGTGGCCGCCTGTCCGGGCGGCTCGCTGTCCAACGTGATCACGCATCTGGGCCATGGCAACACCGCGCTGTCGGTCACGATTTCGGCGGTCGCCAGCCTCATCGCACTGGTGGCCACGCCCTTCAACTTCGGCTGGATGGTTTCCACCAACCCGGTCACCGCCGGCTGGCTCCAGCAGTTGGCCATCGACCCGTCGGACATCTGGATCAGCCTGTTCCTGCTGCTGGCGCTGCCCATGTCGCTGGGCCTGTGGGCCAACCGCCAATGGCCGGGGCTGACCGCGCGCATCCGCAAGCCGCTGGCGCGTTTTTCGCTGTTCGCGCTGTTCGCCTTCATCGCGCTGGGCCTGATCCGCGAGCGCCAGCTGCTCACGCTGGGCCTTCTGCCCATGCTCGGCCTGGTGATCGCACACAACGCGCTCGGCCTGTTCCTGGGCTGGATCACCGCCCGCGCCATGCACGTGAGCGAGCCCGACCGGCGCGCCATCATGATCGAGGGCGGCATGCAGAACTCCGGGCTGGCGCTGGGCATCATCGGCGTGCAGTTTGGCGCCGACCTGGGCATGGTGGTCATCGCCAGCCTGTGGGGCATCTGGCACATCGTCAGCGGCCTGGCCTGTGCGTACTATTGGCGGGCACAGGACCGCCGCCGAGGACTTCCGCATGCATGACAGAATCATCCGCGCCGCCACCGTGATCGACGGCAGCGGCGCCGCGCCGCGCACGCTCGACGTGGCCATCACCGACGGGCGCATCAGCGCCGTGGGCCGCATCACCGAGGCCGCGCGCGAAACGCTCGACGCCTCGGGCGCCTGGCTCACGCCGGGCTTCATCGACATCCACAGCCACTACGACGGCCAGGCCAGCTGGGACGAAACCTTCAGCCCCAGCGTTCTGCACGGCACCAGCACCGTGATCCTGGGCAACTGCGGCGTTGGCTTCGCGCCGCTGGCCGACAACACGCCCGCCGAGCAGCAGCGCCTGGTGCAGCTGATGGAGGGCGTGGAAGACATCCCCGGCGCCGCGCTGGCCGAAGGCGTGCGCTTCAACTGGACCGACTTTCCCAGCTACATGGCGGCGCTGGACGCCCTGCCGCACACGCTGGACTTCGCCTGCCTGGTGCCGCACGATCCGCTGCGCATGAGCGTGATGCGCGAGCGCGCGCTGGCCGACCAGGCCGCCACCGCGGACGACATCGCCGCCATGCGGCGCGCGCTGCGCCGCGCGCTCGAAGCCGGGGCCATCGGTTTTTCCACCGGCCGCAGCGACAACCACCGCACCGCTTTGGGCCAGCCGACGCCCGCCTCCGAGGCCACGCAGGCCGAGCTGGAAGGCATCGCCCAGGCCTTTGACGGCTGGCCGCGCGGCGTGGTGCAACTGGTCAACGATTTCGACGTGCTGCGCGGCGCGCCTGGCGACGAAGCCGCCGCCCGGGCGCGTTTCGACGCCGAATTCGCCCTCGTGCGGCGCCTGGCCGCCGCCAGCGGGCGCCCCACCTCGCTGACCTGGATGCAGCGCGACCCGGGCGGCGCGCAGTGGCTGTGGCTGCGCGACGCCGCCGCGCAGGCCGCCGCCGAGGGCCTGCCGCTGTATCTGCAGACCGCCGCGCGCGGCATCGGCGTCATCCTTGGCCTGGACACCGCGTTCCACCCGCTGATGGGCTTCCCGCTCTACAAGGAAATCGCCCACCTGCCGCTGGCCGAGCGCGCCGCCGCGCTGCGCGATCCCGCCCGGCGCGCGCGGCTGGACAGCGAAACCTCCACCCGTCAGGCGGGCGACGGCTCGGCCGTGCCGCCGCTGGTGGACATCCTGCTGGCGCGCTTCGAGCTCATCAGCGCGCGCATCTTCCCGCTCAACGACCCGCCCGACTACGCGCTGCCGGTGCAGGCCTCGATGGCCGCGCAGGCCCGCGCGCGCGGCGTCAGCGCGCTGCGGGCGGTCTACGACTACCTGGCCGAGGGCAACGGCGAGCGCCTGCTGTACTTTCCGATCTTCAACTACAACGACGGCAACCTCGACGTGGTCGGCCAGATGCTGCGGCACCCGCGCGCGCTGCTCGGCCTGTCGGACGCGGGCGCGCATGTGGGCACCATCTGCGACGCGAGTTTTCCCACCTTCCTGCTCACGCACTGGGTCGGCAACGGCGTGCTCACGCCGGAGCACGCGGTGGAAATGCTCACCGGCCGCCAAAGCGCCTACCTGGGCCTGGCCGACCGCGGACGCATAGCCCCCGGCCTGCGCGCCGACCTGAACCTGATCGACCCCTCGCGGCTGTCGCTGGCCAAGCCAGCCATCGTGCGCGACCTGCCGGCCGGCGGCAAGCGCCTGCTGCAGGCGGCCGGCGGCTACGTCCAGTCCTGGGTGGCCGGGCAATGCGTGCAGGCCGACGGCCGCGTCACCGACGCGCGGCCCGGGCGCCTGGTGCGGATGCGCTGAACACGCCCATGACGCCCGGGCCCCTCGCGCACACGCACTTCGCCATCGAGGTGCTGGCCATCCTCGCCTTCGCGCTGGCCGGGCTGATCGAGGGCGCGCGGCGCCAGCTCGACGTGGTCGGCCTGTTCGCCTCGGCCGGGTTGACCGCGTTCGGCGGCGGCACGCTGCGCGACGTGCTGCTCGACCGGCGGCCCTTTTTCTGGGTCGAGCACGCCACCTGGCTGTGGGTCCTGCTGCTGCTGTGCGCGGCCACCGGGCTGTTTCTGCGCGAGCGCCACCTGTCGCTGACCGAACGCGCCATGCAATGGCCCGACGCGGTGGGCCTTGGCCTGTTCGCCGCGGGCGGGACGCAGCTCGCGCTCGATCTGGCCATGCCGCCCATCGTGGCCGTGCTCATGGGCGTGGTCACCGCCGTGGGCGGCGGCATGCTGCGCGACATCGTGCTCAACGAGGTGCCGCGCGCCCTGCACGACCACCGGCCCTATGCGCTGTGCGCCTTCGTCGGCGGCTGGGTGCTGGTGGCCGCCCAATACCTGGGCGCCACCCCGGAAATGGCGCTGCTGCTGGCCGCCGTCAGCACCTTCGCGCTGCGCGCGGCGGCGGTGCTCACCGGCTGGGAGCTGCCACGCTGGAATCCGGGCGACAAGGGCTGAAAAGCGTCAAGGCGAGAACTTCAAAAACCATAGCTGCCCGTGGTTGATTTCAGGGCACGACAGGCCTAAAACACGATGAAACTTGCCCCTGATCAGGCCTTCAGGCGGTGGTTTTCAATCAATTTTGTTGATGTTGCGACAAATTTGTAGAGAAGTCTACAAAAATACCGTTGAAAATCGCCGATTTTGACGACTCAACAGACCACAAATCCAGTTAATTCAACCACGGGCAGCTATTGATGTGATAGCGAACGCCGCGCGGTGCCTGGTCTGGAACCTGAGCTTCAGGCCGGTCCGCCATCGGACGCGGCCTCAGTTTTCCAGCACCAGCGTCAACACGGCGCGCGGTGACTCCAGCGGCGCGCTGCTGACGCGCCGAGCCTGGTGCCGCAGTATCCAGGCTGACATGCGGGCCGTGCCATCCGGGTCGTCCAGAAATTCGTCGTGCGTAGGCGCGCGCTCGGGAAACTGCACCGGCGCACCGGCATGCTCCAGACGCAGGTACAGGTGCATTTCGTCGCTGCGCACGTCCACCACCAACGGCACCGCGGGGTCGTGCCGCGATGCCAACAGGTCCATCGCCTCGGTCAGCGCGTCATCGGCCTGGCGTACCGTTTCGCGGTGCAGGCCCCACTGTTCCCCCAGATCGCTCAAGGCCTCGCGCAAGCGGGCGCGTCCGGCGCGGTCGACGGTCCATTCGATGCGCGCGCTGGTGGCAATGCCAATGCGAAACAGCGCGTTCAGCGCCACCGCCACCAGGGCCGCCAGCGCCAAGGGCGAGCGGACGATCTGCCCGGCCAGCCCGTCCACGCCGCGCACCACTTCAGGCGCGGCCTGCGTCGCAATGCCCGCCGCCAGCGCCAGGCCGATGACCAGCATGCGGCGTTGTGACAGCATGCGCGACAGCGCCAGGTCGGCCCCGGACACCAGAAAGTACGCCGAGGCATACAGCAAAATCCCACCCAGCACCGGCTCCGGCAGTGCCAGCACCAGGGCCGTCAGTTTGGGCAGAAAGCATGCGGCCATGAGCGCCACGCCCACACACAGGCCGACCACGCGCGAGGTCACCCCGGTGGCGAACGCCAGGCCGAGATTCGAGCCCGACAGGCCGGTGAAGGTGCCGCCCAGCAGGGCCGATGCGACGTTGGTGGTACCCACGGCCCGAATGCCGGCGGCGAGCTGCGGCAGGTTCGGTCGGAACCACTGCGCGTCGTCCAGGCGGTCCGTGCCGATCAGCACCCCCATGCCGTCAATCGCCGAGACCACGGCCAGCAACAGCACCACCGGAATCAGCGCTGCGTCCAGCGAAAGGCCGGGCCAGGCCAGTTCGGGCATGGCCAGCCATTCGGCTCGGCCGACAGCCAGCGCCACGTCCGACAGGCCACGGCTGGCCAGCGTGGCCAGCAAGCCAGCGGCACAGCCCAACAACATGGCAAAAAAGCGCGCGCCGCCGCGCAGCCAGATCGAAACCGCGACCATGGCCGCCAGCGTGAACAGCGAAATCCACATGGCATCCAGTTGAATGGCGCCGACGGGGGCTCCGGGCACGATGCCCACGGCGCGGCGCAACGCACCGGGCAGCAGCGAGACGCCCAGCATCATCACCACCACGCCGCACACCTCCGGGGGAAACAACACGCGAATTCGGCGCATCAGCCCACCGGTGAGCCATTGAATCAAGCCGCCCAGCAACACCACGGCGGCCACGCCGGCTGGACCACCGGCCACGCCGGCCTGAATGGCCACCGGCATGAACACCGGCCCGGCAATGGGAATTGCCAGCAGGCCGCTGCCCCAGGGCATGCCGCGCGCATGCAGCACGGCGCCGAGCCCGCAGGCCAACAAGGTGCCATTCACCAGCGCCTGTTGCTGCGCGCTGGTGAATCCCGCGCCTTTGCCAATCAGCACCGCGTAAACCAGGAACACCAGCGCCAGCGCGGCATGCTGCAGGGTCAGCACGGCCACGGCCACGTTGGGCGGCCGTTCCCCGGCGCCCATAACCAGCGACTTGGGGCGCTTGGACATGGTGGAATTCGAGCGAATTCCTAGCGAATGTCCCGCGCGGCCGCCTTCAAATGCGCTTTCAACTCCTGCGCCTCGCGGATGTTGCGATCCAGGCGCTTGCTTGCCTCGGCGGCGATCTTGCGCAGCATGGCTGCGTCGGGGTCGCTCCAGGTGCCGCCCGCGCCGCGCGCCATGTGCGCCGCGCCGCGCGCAAACTCGGCCAGCGTGAGATCGGGGGCGCCGCCCCGGGCGGGCATGCCGCGCACGCCGACGAAGGCATGCGCCGTCAGCACCGCCTGGCCTTCCTCGATCAGCGGCTTCCACGTGGCGGCGTCGCCGAACTTGGGCGACCCGGCCACGCCGCTGGCGTGGCAGGCCGCGCAGACCTGCGTATAGACCTGCTCACCGGTGCGCGCGCCCTTGGGCGCGGCAGAGGCGGATTGGGCGAGGGCGCCCAGCGGTGCGGCGGCGAACAGTGCCGCCAGAAGGGCGAGTGAACGGGCGAGGGACATGCTTCAACTCCAGAGAACGTCTCGATCGGCTATTTTGCCGCTCCGGACGCGCCAGGCCCCGATCAGCACGAGCAGCGCGCCCAGCAGCCACAACGGCGCGTCGCCCCAGCGGCCGGCCCACCAGGCGTAAGGCGTGATGCCCTCGCGTCCCTGCACCCGCGCGCCCAGCACGCCGCGCGTGGCCCGCGGCAGTTCATGCTGAACACGGCCGTCGGCGCCGATGATGGCGGTGGCGCCGGTGTTGGTGGCGCGAATCATGGGCCGCGCCAGTTCCAGCGCGCGCATGCGGCTGATCGAGCGGTGCTGGTCGATGGCGATGCCGTTGCCAAACCAGCCGATGTTGGACAGGTTGACCATCACGGTCGGCGCCCGCGCCGGGTCCACGAAGCGGGCGGCCAGTTCGTCGCCGAACAAATCCTCGTAGCAGATGTTGGGCGCCCAGCGCTGGCCGGCCCAGGCGAGCGAGGGCTGGTCCAGCGCGCCGGGCGTGAAATCGCCCAGCGGAATGCGCATCAGCTCGGTGAACCAGCGAAAGCCCGGCGGAATGAACTCGCCAAACGGCACCAGGTGGTGTTTGGCGTATTCATATGGCGGGCCGTCCGCGCCCGGCCGCAGGCCGACGACGGCGTTGCGGTAGCCCGCTTCATGGCTGCCCAGGGGAATGCCCACCAGCGCCGCCGATTCGCCCTGCGCAAAACGCGCGCGCAACGCCTGCCAGTAGTCCTCGGGCAGTTGCGCGGGCAGCAGCGGAATCGCCGTCTCGGGCGCCACCACCAGGCGCTCGCGCGCGGCCAGCAGCTCATCGCCGTACCAGGCCAGTGCCTCGGGCACGCCTTTGGCGGTGTCGAACTTCTCGCCCTGCGCGATGTTGCCCTGCAGCAGCGACACCGCCACCTCGCCGCTGGACTGCGTGGGCACGGCCGGCAGGCCCGGCCATTGCAGCAGGACCAGCGCCAGCAGCGCCGCCGCCACCCAGCGCCACGCCAGGCGCCCGGCCAGCGCCAGCCCCAGGCTGGCCGCCAGCAGCGCCGCGGCGGTGCCGATGCCGTACACACCCGCCCAGGGCGCCAGCGGCGCCAGCGGGCCGTCGACATGCGCATAGCCGCTGGCCCCCCAGGGAAAGCCGGTGAAACCGTGGTGCCGCGCCAGTTCCGCGAGCAGCCAGCAAGCAGCAAAAATGATAGCTGCCCATGGGCGTTTTCCGGTCATTTCCAACCGATTCGATCGGTAAAAAGCCGCTCCGGCCAGGCCGAAATAGAGGGCCAGGAACGCGGCCAGCGCCAGCACCGCCAGCGCGGCCAGCGGCGCGGCCAGGCCGCCGTAGCGGTGCATCGAGATGAACAGCCACCAGGTGCAGCCGGCGATCCACGCCGTAGCAAACAACCAGGCCAGCAGGCCCGCGTGCCGCGCCGAGCGCGCGCGCGCCAGCACCCCGACCAGCGCCGCCAGCGCCAGCACCTGCAGCCACCACAGGGGCTGCCCGTTCCGGGGCGTGGCGATCGACAGCGCGTGCAGCGCCCCCAGCGCCACGGCCGCCAGCGCGGGCCGCACCATCAGCGCGCGTCGGGAGCGGCCGGCGCGGGCGCGGCCGGCGCGCGGACCTTGAACCAGGTCACCGCGCCGCCGCGCGTGTGCATGACCAGGAAGTCCAGCCCGCCAAAGCGAATGCGCTCGCCGCGCCGCGGCACATGGCCCAGCTCATGCGCGATCAGGCCGCCGATGGTGTCGAACCCGGCCTCGCCGTCGCTGGCCTCCAGGTGCACGCCAAAGGCCTCGGCCACGCGCTCGGGCGCGGCGCCACCGCTGACGCGGTAGCTGCGGTCGGCCAGCGCGAAGATGTCGCCGTCGGCCTCGTCCTCGTCGAACTCGTCCTCGATCTCGCCGACGATCTGCTCCAGCACGTCCTCGATCGTGATGATGCCCGCCGTGCGGCCGAACTCGTCCACCACGATGGCCATGTGGTTGCGGTTGCCGCGGAACTCGCGCAGCAGGTCGTTGAGCGGCTTGCTCTCGGGCACGAAGACCACCGGGCGCAGCAGCGCGCGCAGGTTCAGCTCGGGCGCGCGCTGGAGTTTGAGCAGGTCCTTGGCCAGCAGGATGCCGATGATGTTTTCCTTGTCGCCCTGGTAGACCGGAAAGCGCGAGTGTCCGGTGCCGATGATCATGCCCAGCAGGTCTTCGTAGGCGGCGTCGATGTCCACCTGGTCCACGCGCGGCGCGGCCACCATCACGTCGCCAGCGGCCAGATCGGCCATGCGCAGCACGCCTTCGAGCATGTTGCGGCTCTCGGCGTTGATGACGCGGTTGTCCTCGGCCTCGACCAGCGTTTCGATCAGTTCGGCCTTGGAGTCGGGGCCGGGCCGGATGTATTCGATCAGCTTTTGCAGCAGCGTGCGCTTGTCCTCGGCGCGTTCCGCCGGGGGCGGACGGCCGGCGCGCGCGGTAGGGGCGTCAGACACGGCGGG